>CAYZKS010000064.1:0-15685 GCA_964478725.1 uncultured Anaerolineales bacterium | reverse complement strand
CTTCTTCACCCAACCTTCATCCCCCCTTCACTTCCCCCTAACGACCGGCGTGCTACACTGAAAGCGCAGTACGTAGACGTTCACGCTGGGCATTGGGCGCACCGGCGCTTGGGCCCGCCCCGTGGAGCGGCTGAGCAAGATGCAGGCACAGGTTACACAGCAGGAACCAGGGCAGAAGGGGGCGGGCAGTAGTCACATGGTCGTACAGTCAGCGCAGTGGACAGGGTCAAGCCAGGCAGGCGAACCCGGGCCGGCGCCACAGCCGCTCCACACCTTGCGGAGCGGCGAGCTCTCTGGCGACTACCGCCGCTTCTGCGATCTGGAGTCCTACCTGCTGGACTGTGCGCAGCGGCGCTTTGCCGACAAGGGCTACCTGTTCGCTTTCGACCTTTTCTGCATCGTGGTGTGGAGTGGCAGTGAGAGCGCACAGGCGGTCGCCCGCAAGCTGCGGGCGCAGGGCTTCACCAGCCTCGACGCGGCCGCTTGCGTCCTGACGCGTGATCTCTCGCAGCACACGCACGAGCGCGAACGGCTGCGCTGCCTGTGGGCCAAATGGGGCCTGGGCCTGCCGCTGGCGTCCGCCATCCTGAGCGTGCTGTACCCGCAAGAGTGCGCACGCTACGACGCGCGGGTATGCCAGGCGCTGGGCGCATTCGGCGGCTTGGCGGAGCTGAGGGATTTCGAGCCGATGTGGGAGGGCTATCAGGAGTTCAAGAAAGCCATCCATAGCTCGACGCCGCCCGGGCTGAGCCTGTACGACAAACAGCGCTACCTGTGCGGCAAGCACGTGTACGAGCAATTGAAGCGCGACATCGAGCAGGGCTTTCGAGAGGGGGCGTAGCATGGCGGTCAGGTCCACCTGTGTGCGTTGCGGTCGCCGCATGCATCGCATGCTGCCGCCAGAGGGCGCGCAGACCTGGTACGATAGTCTGAACCTGTGCCCGCGCTGCGCCGAATGGCAAGCGCAGCGTGACATGTTCTGGAACATGGCCTTTGCCGCAGTGCTCTTCGCCGCTGCACCTGCAGCCGTCGTCGTCATCAACGCTTTGCGCTAGCACCCAGCCTTCCCGAGGGGTGTGCCGCGGCCTGGCGGCCTTCCCCCGCACCCTTCGGGAAGGTTCAGGTCTTCTTCTTCGGCAGGGAGCACGACAGGCCCTTCTCCGGCCCGTTCTCGAACGAGCACTGCCAGGCGATTTCAACGATGCGGTTGATCAGCGTGTTGTAGCCCATGCCAGCCTGCAGCGCGGCGATGGCAAAGGCGCTGGTGCGCTCCAGGTAGGGGTTGGCGTTGACTTCCATGACGTAGGGCGTGCCATCAGACGCCACACGCAAGTCCACACGCGCATAGTCGCGCACCTGCAGGGCGTACACTGCTTCTTTGGCCGCCATGATGATGCGGCTGCGCACCTCCGGGACCAGGTCGGTGGCTACGATGGCGTTGACCGCCTCGAACTGCGGGCTGGCGTGGTCGGACTTGGCGTCCCAGCCGTAGATGTGCGGGTGGCCCTGCGGCAGTTTGGAAAAATCCATCTCGATCACCGGTAGGGCCTCGGGCGGGGAGTTGCCCAGAATGCCCACATAGAACTCACGCCCTTCGATGTAATCTTCCACAATCGCTGCGTCCTTGAGCTGGTCGTGGATGGCGTTGACGCGTTCAATCAGGCTGCTGTAGTCGCTCACCAGCGAGGAATCGCGGATGCCCACCGAGGCGTCTCCGCGCATGGGCTTGACGATCAGCGGAAAGTGCATCTTGCCCGCGAACTCCATGTTGTAGGGATCGAACACCGCAAACGCCGGCGTGCGCACGCCGTGAAACTCCAGCAGCTTCTTCGTAATGGCCTTGTCCTGGCGCAAGCACATGCCCACCGGCCCGGTGCCCGTGAAAGGAATGTCCCGCAGCGCCAACAGAGACGTGACATAGCCTTCGGCGGAGTCGCGCCCCGCAAACGTCTCGCACAGGTTGAACACCAGATCGGGCTGCTGTGCGTCAAGCTTGTCCAGCAGCTCGCGCACGTCGTCGTAGATGCCCAGCAGGCTGACCGTGTGGCCGGCGGCGCTCAACGCCGCGGCAACCTCGTCCACCACCTCGTCGCGCTCGGGCGTGCCTTTGCGATCTTCGTAGAACAGCACCGATACTTTGAGACCTTGCATCACGTCGCTCCCTTTGAGCAGCGCTCTGACTGCCTGCGGCCATCTTCGGTCGATGCAGCTGCAGTCAATGCGCGTCTGGACCCGATCAAGCCAGGGCAAGGCGGGCGGCGGACCGGCGGAGATGCCGCATGGCCTTTCCGTTTGTCCGATTCTGTGTCCGTTGTCAGAAGCCTTACTCTGCCGTGAACTTGCCCGTGTACTGATAGTTCATGGCCAGCGTAGTGACGAAAACGGCGGCGTCTTGCAGCCGGGCGCTGATGCGGTCCGGTCCGATCTTGAGGCCCAGCGCCTCCGTCCGCCGCAGCAACTGCTCGAACAGGGCCTCCAGCAGATGACGACTCAGGCCCGTCCAGCGGTTGAGGTCTGCGATCCACTGGCTGCGATGCGCGCGCAGCACCTTGGCGGCCGGCAGGCCTTCTTTGGCCGGGAACAGCGCGTGCAGGTCCTCATCCAGCAGGGGCGGCAGCTTGCACGCCGCGTCGCCTCGATCGGGCGGTGTGGCATACCATTCGCCCAACGTCATGCTGAGCTGCTCCACCGGCGAGTCCAGCGCGTCCACGGAGACCAGGGGCGGCTTGTGGCCGTATTCGCGCGCCAGGCGCTCTACATAAAGTAGCTTCTGCAGCGCTGGCACATCGGCATAGCGCTCACGCCAGTTCGAATCGGGCTGCAGCCAGACCGCAAAGGTCTCGGCAAAGTCCTCGTCCGGGTGCTTCTGGCTGTACCAACCGGGCACGTTCCGGACGTAGCGCGTGCTGAACGGCTTGGCGGGATAGTCGTCATCATAATCTCGCAGGAAGGAGCCAAACGTCTGCTGCCACTCGGGCAGGGCGTACAGCCGGTAGGCGTAGTTGAAGGCATGTCCGGCCTCGTGCCGCAGGTACATCAGCACCTCGCGCTCGTCCTCGGCTTCGATGCCCGTCAACTCGCCCTCCAGCTTGGAGAGCTGCGGGTCGGCCAGGTAGAAGGGAATGCCGATCACGGGCACGCTGTCGGGGCAGCCCCACTCGTCCGCGAGGTAGCAGCCAGGCTTGAAATCGATGCCAGCGCGCTCCAGCTCGTAGTACAGTTGCTGTATCTGGGCCTCCAGGCGCGTGCCCGGAATCTGCAAAGCCAGCTCGTTGATCTTGCGCGACAACAGCGCGACTCGTTCCGCCTTGGCTCGTGCCTGTGCAGCCTTGTCTCTAGCGCGCATCGTCACCCGTTCCAGTAGTCATAATGCACACGGCCCGTTCGGCCGCCCCGCTATTATACTGAAGACCCGGCCAGGTGGCAATGAGTAACAGGTGGCCTTTGACATCCGGGTACTCTTACCATACAATGCGCCTGCGTCGGTAAGGCGTGATGTATCAGATCTGCAAGTGCTAGGGAGGAAATGTGAATACTTCATCGAGGAAGCCCGGCCATCGTTGGCCTGTTGCGCTGGCTGTCTTGGTGCTCGTCACTGCGCTGGCGCTGTCCGCTTGTGTTACCCTCGTTGAGGTGACGCCCACGCCAAGGGCCACCGCAGTGACCCAACCGCGCCCAACCTCGACCAGAGTTGTCGCTACGCCCGCGACGGGTGGCGCTTCATCGGGCCAGCAGACCTGGCTGGTGATGCTCTATCAAGACGCCGACGACCAGGTGCTTGAGCGCGACATTTACCTGGACTTGAACGAGGCCGAGCGTGTGGGCTCCACCAACCGTGTGCACATCGTGGCGCAGCTCGACCGCTTCGCCGCCGGCTACAGCGGCGACGGCAATTGGACCTCCGCCAAACGCTTCTACCTCACCCAGGACGATGACCTGGAGCGCCTCAACTCCCGGGAGTTGCAGGATCTGGGCGAGGTGGACATGTCGGACACCAACACCCTAATCGACTTTGCCACTTGGGCCATGCGCTCCTATCCCGCCGACAAGTACCTGCTTATCCTGTCCGACCATGGCATGGGCTGGCCTGGGGGTTGGACCGATCCCTCTCCCGGCAGGCGCGCCAAGCCCAACATCCCTCTGGCGCAAGGCTTCGGGTCCATGATGTACCTGATGGACCTGGACACGGCCCTGGGCAAGATCCTTGCCAATACCGGCGTGGACAAGTTCGACGTGCTGGGGATGGACGCCTGTCTCATGGCGCACATCGAAGTGCTGTCTGCGTTGGAGCCCTACGCGCGCTATGCTGTGGCCTCGCAAGAAGTTGAGCCTGCACTGGGTTGGGCCTACTACGCCTTTCTGAGCCGATTGGTGCAGAACCCCGGCATGGACGGCGCTCAATTGGCCAAAAACATCGTCGCCAGCTATGTGGAAAGCGACGTGCGCATTTTGGATGACGAAGCGCGCGCCCAGTTCGCTCAAGAGCGCTATGGTCTGATGGCCATGTTCTACCAGGAGAGCGCTGCGGAGCTGGCCCGCAACATGAGCACCAATGTCACGCTCTCGGCGGTAGATCTCTCGGCCATACCGGCCGTCAGGTCGGCTCTAGATGGTTGGGTCCAGGCTCTCACGGACGTGAACCAGTCCGGCGTGGCCGGGGCGCGCACTTATGCCCGGGCCTTCACCAGCATCTTTGGCAGCCAGGTGCCCGCGTCCTATCTGGACCTGGGCTCGCTGGTCAGCACGATGCAGCGCAGCGGTGGCAGCACCCGCACCGACGCTGCTGGCGACGCCCTGCTCTCGGCTATCAAGAGCGCGGTGATCGCCGAGCGCCACGGCCAGGAGCGCACTGGCTCTTCGGGCATTTCGATCTACTTCCCCAACAGCAGGCTGTACGCCACTTCCCAAGCTGGCGCCCCATCCTACACCGCCGTTGCCCAACGCTTTGTCAGGTCCTCGCTCTGGGATGACTTTCTGGCGTTTCACTATGTGGGTAGGCAGCTCCCTGCGCAGGCCGAGAGCGTGGCCGTTCCGAGCGAGGGCGCCACCTACGTGGGTCCCGGCGCAGGGGAGATCAGCATCGACGACATCGAACTCTCTTCCAGCGTGGCTTCGTACGACAACCCTGTCACCCTGCATACCTGGGTGCGCGGCAGCCGCATCGGCTACATCTACCTTCTGGTGGGCTACTTTGACCCGCAGCAGGGCGCCATCCGCATTGATGACATTGACTACATCCTGGGCGATGACAACCAGGAAGTGAACGGCGTGCTCTACCCGGACTATGCCAACCAGAACAACGTCGAGGTGGAGGTAGAGTGGGAGCCGACCGTGTACGCCATCACTGACGGGGAGCAAGCTGCGCAGGCGCTGGTGCGCCCGCAGATCTATGGGGCTTCCCCCGAGGAGTCCGTCTACTCGGTCATGGGCATCTACACCTTTGCCTCCAATGGCCAACAGCTCTATGCCATCATGCAGTTCCTCGGTGATCAGATGCGCGACGTCCTGACCTACACTGAAAGTGCAGGCACGGGCGCTGCGCGCAGGATCCTTCCGCAGGCGGGCGATACCTTTACGGTCCTGGACCGCTGGCTGTCGCTCAGCGGCTCGAACAAGGGCCAGACCTACTACACCCAGGGCGATACGTTGACCTTTGGCCGCGAGCGCTTCTACTGGCTGGATGCGGATCCAGAGGAGGGCGAGTACGCCGTCGGAGTGCTGGTCGAAGACCTGGACGGCAACACGTACGAGCAGTACGCTGCCATCGTTGTGCAGTAGGAGCGGGAAACAACCACGGAGAACACGGAGAGGAACGGCATAGAACAGACACGGAGAGGTGTGCTCTCCGTGTCTGTTTTCACGTTCCTCTTCCTTTCTCCGTGTTCTCTCCCGTCAAGGGGCCTGCGCCTTTTTTCGCGAAGCGAACGGTTTGTGGGACGAAGGGCCTGGTCAGCTCTCCTCCCTGCGCAGGCGGCCGTAGAGCCACACTGCCGGCGAGAGGATGATGGCCGAGGCCGACAGCGCCGCGCGCAGCCCCCAGAGCGTGCCGATGGCGCCCACGATGGGACCGCCGACCACCTGCCCAATCGCGTCCAACTGGCTGGTCATCGAGAGCACCGTGGCGCGCACCCGCGTGTGGATGTGCTTGTTGACCCAGCCTTCGCCCAGCGGGTAGGCGGTCTGGCGCAGCATCTCAAAGGCCCAGTACGCTAGGATGGCCAACGCGATGTGGCGCGCCAACGCCAACACCAGCAGGCTGGCCACCATCAGGGCGCTGAGGGCCTGCAGCGTGCGCAGAGTGGCCGTACTCGTGGCGCTCAGCCTGCGCCGCGCAATCTCGGTGGCTGCAAGAGTCAGCAGCATGCTGCCAGCCCGCAGGATGCCGAACCAACTCGGTGTGCTCAAGTTGCCCAGCCCGGCGAAGGAGAAGTTGGCTAGCAGATGCGCCGTCCACAGCCGGTCGTAGCCTTCGCTGGATAACCCCAGGGTCAGGACTACCGCCATGAACAGAAGCAGCGCTGACTGCGCCTGCACCAGCCGCAGGCCGTCGCGCGCGGTGTTGAACACGGCGCGCCACGACTGGCGCTCCTCGGCCGGCAGCGGCTCGAACCCAGTCTCGGGCATGTAGAGAGCCAGGAAGGCTGCCAGCACAAGGAACAGCGCGCCTCCGCTCAGGATGGGCACGTTCAGTCGCTGGCTGCCCAGAGCGACCGCGATCGGGATGCCTAGCAGGCCGCCCAACTGGCCGAGCTGCGTGCCACGCAGGTAGACCGCAGCCGCCCGGCCTGCGCCTACCTCGTCCGCGATCCAGGCGCTCTCCGCCCCGCTGGTAAAGGTCCAGCCCAGGCCCCACACGACCTGGGCCAGCAGCACCACGCCAAAAGCCGGCAGCGCCCCCTCCAACAGAAAGCCCAGTCCCATCAGTGCGTAGCCGATGATCGTGGACAGGCGGCGACCGTAGGTGTCGGCCAGCGCGCCCGTGGGGATCTCGCACAGGAAGATGGTGGCCTCCAGAGCCGTCCCCACCAGCACCAATTGCAGCGGGTTGAGCTTCACCACGGTCACAAAGTAGACCATGTCCAGCGTAAACACGACGGACCGCAGCAACCCAAACGCAAACGCGATGATCAGGTACACCGGCACTGCGTTCAGTTTCTTCAACTTGTGCTCCCTGTTCAGCCTCTCTGCCTTCGCCGGAACAGCAGCCCCGACCAGGTCCCGTCCACGGAGCAGACCTTGTAGTCCACCCAGCCCGCCGCCAGACCGACCTCACGCACGGCCTGCTGCGTCACGTCGCTGGCCAAAGCCGAGCTCTGCTTGGGCCAGATGATCCACAGCGGGTGGTCGCCCAGGCGCGTCGCGATGCTCCGCATGCCATCCTGCAGCTCCTGACGCGAGCGCACGAACCACAGCGCCAGATCGCAGCCCGCCTCCACGCCCTCGCACAGCCGTGCGCCCTCAGGCAGCTCGCCCAGCAGCGCCGCCAGGCCCGCCGGCGCGCCTTGCATGCCCACCGTCATTCGAGCGCGGATGCCCAGCTTGACCGCCAGCGGCTTTCCGGCGTAGCCCTCCATGCGCGAGCGCGGCACGACAGGTTGTTCGGGCGGATGGGCGATAGCGCGTTTCAGCGCGCTGCGGATGCGGCTCCACGTGGTGTAGGTGGCGTCGGGCAGCAGTGCCCGCATGCGCTCCACCTTCTGCGGGTTACCCTCCACCAGCAGCAGGGGCACGTGGCGCGTGTCCTTGTAGCCACGCAGCGCCAGCGCCAGGTCGCGCCCGTGCGAAGGCTGGCGCGTCAGGTCAATCACGATGGCGGCGGGAGGGCTGTCCCTCAGGCGTCGCAGCAGCACCATGCTGTCGGGCAGGTCTTGGGCCACCTCGTAGCCTGCGGCCTTCAGCCGCGCCGCCCGCTCCCACGCCTCGGCGGGATTCCAGTGAATCAGTTGCACACGCAGCACTTGGACGCCCTCCCTGACATTCTCGGATGCCGCGAGCATGCCCCGCTGAGTGTAGCAGCTCCTCATCCCAGCGGCCGGAGCAGCAGCCGCAGCGTGGCCATCGAGCCGGGCAGTGTCAGGCGCACGCGGCCCTTTTCCACCGGCAGCGCTTCCAAGTCGCGCTCGCGCGCGTCGCACAGACGTGCCCCTTGGATGTCGCTCCCGGGCAGGCTCACGTAGACTGTCTCTCCCACGCAACCGGCGGCCAGCAGGCGCACGATCACGCCCTCGCCCCGTGCCGCGTGCTTGAGCGCCAGCACTGCCACGTCGGGTTGGGCCTGCCCGGCAGCCTCGATCACCACCCCCGGCAGTTCCTCTTGCCAGGGCGTCGCGCCGGCGCCTGTGCCCCAGCGCGCGGCGTCCAGCCCGTGCGCCAGGCGCACCAGGCCATGTTGTGGCCACAGGCCTGGCGGCGTGAAGAGCAAGGCATAGTCAAAGGCGCAGGTCTGGTGCTCGTAGCCGCGGGCCGGATGCGCGGGCAGGGGGATCACCCCGAACGGCCGCTCCTGGGTGGCGTTGCGCAAGGCCACCAGCTCGACGCGTCCCCCGGCGCCACAGGTCAACCCACAGGGGGCGGGCAGCAGCAGCGCCAGGCCGTGATGGCAGTCCTCATCCCACAGGTGCACAAAGCCCTGCGCCGGCCAGAAGGTGGGGTGGTAAATCCTTTGCAGGGGACGCTCCACCACCCCGCCTGGTTGCTCCATCCACAGCCTCTGCAGGGGCATGCCGGTCTCAAAGGCCACGGTGAGCGTGTGGCCGCGCGCGGCGCGGCCCTCTACGCGCCCGAAGACCAGGGGCGAGTCGCTGCGCAGCCACAGCGTCCGGCGCACTGGCTCGCCGTCGCATGGCACGCAGCAGCTCACCTCCAGGCAGGCAGCGCTTGCGCGCACCTCCAGCGCAGCAGGACGCTCGCTGCAGCGCCCTGCGAGGCGCAGGCTGCCGCCGCGGTACTCGTGCCCCATGCGCCACAAGCCGCCCGTGTCGCGCCAACTGCACACATCGTTGGAGACGGCGCTCAGCAGCGGCTCGCCCTTTGCGGAGCGCGGCTGGCCTGATGCAGCCGCGCCGCAGGCGCCAACAATGCCCCCGCCGTGCGCTTCGGATAGCTCGAGCGCGTAAAAGGGCGTCGTGATGCGCACGCGATCATCGCAGCGCTCCCACGCTGGCAGTGGCCGCTGGGCAGGGCCCGCAGCAGGAGCCGTTCCACCGGGCGGGGATGGCCAGGCGGTTCCGGAGCCACGGGAGGAATCACGCTCAGCGGCGTCCAGCGCAAAGGGGTCGCTGGGCTCAATCTGGAATGGATCGGTGCTCTTGGTGGAGAAGGCATCCGCAGCACGCAGCGAGAACGGGTCGGCCGCGCCGTGTTCGTGGGCGCTGAGTGCCGGTGATTGCGTGGCGTTCCGGCGCGCGTGGGGCGCTGCCCGGGCGAGTCGCTCAACCAGAGCCTCAGCCCGCGCCATGGCGCGCTCGACCCACGGCCACTGCTCTCCGTCGGCTACGGCATCGGGCGATGTGCCTGTAATGAAATCGTGGTGGTTGGTCACCGCAGCGTCCCACCAGAGTTGTTCCAGCTCCTGGCCCACATCTGTCGCACGCCCGTCGGGCCCGCGCTGCAGCGCCAGCCGCTCTGCCAGCAGCAGCCGCTCGACCAGCTCCCGGCACCTGCGCTTCAGCGCTGGACGCGAAGTGTAGAAGCCGGTCCAATAAGGGTTGGGGTCAAGCTGCAGCGTGGGCAAGCGCTCGCGGTGCCCCTTTACCAGCGTCAGGTAGTCGTCCAATCCGGCGTTGACGGCCCACACGCCCGTGACGGGGTAGCGCAAGCGATTGTAGCGTTCCAGCAGACCCACCAAATCCGGGATCGGCTCAACAAAGTCAAAGCCAATCGGGCAGAACAGGTAAGGCGTGCGCGCCAGTGGGACGAGCTCGCGCACGTACTGCGCAATGCGCCGCGCCACGTGACGCTCAGAGCGATCGAGGAAGGCCAGGCGCACCAGGTAGACGCGGCTGATGCCGCGGTAGGCCAGCATGTCACCCTGACCGTAAGTGAAGGCGTTCCAGTGCGCTAGCACTTCGGCGCCCTGCGCATCGCGCCACACGAAATCCAACGTGCGCTCCTCTTTCAGCAGCCTGTGAGCGCTGGAGCCGGGCCGCGGAAAGCCCTTGCCCAGTTCGAGCTCCGCTCCCAGGAACAGCATGCCGTCCAGGCGCGTGATGGCCGTGCGGTCGAATCCCGCCGCCCGCAGCAGCGAAGGCAGGGCGGGGGAGCAGCCGAAACTGTCGGTAAAGTATGCCAGTCGCGGCTCTTGCATCATGCCGTTCCGGCGCAGCCACTCCTGTCCCAGCAGCAGGTCGCGCAGGATGGCCTCCGGGCCGGGGAGCAGCGTGTCGGCGGTGGTGACCCCGCTGCCCGTCAGGCGCAGGCGGCGTGCGTTGACCAGCTCGCGGATGGCAGCGTGCTGCTCCGGGTGTCGCTCCCAGTACAGGCGCAGAAAGAACATGCACTCGACCGAATAGACGCGCCGGGGGTCATCGCGCAGGGCCTGCAGGGCTTGGTCGAGGTTGTGTTGTACGTAGCGCGTATAGTATTGCTCGGATGTGCGCACCCAGTTCGGGTCCCAGTGGCTGGACTCGGCGAACACGATCACGCGCTCGGCGTCAGACGGGATGCCGAGCTGGCGTCGCAGGTTCGATTCCCCTTCGCTGCTCACGCCGTCACCTCGTCAGGGAGCGCAGCAATTCGAGCGTGGCCGCTACGATTTGCGCTTGTTGTTCCTCGCGCGAGATGGTTGCCTCCTGGTCGCCCGACTGCGCGCCGTACCAGCCGAACTGCGCGTGGTTGCCGCCTTCGATGGCCACCCAACGCGTGCTGGGCGGCAGCAGACGTCTCGACGCCTCGATGTCGGCGCCGCTGGTCAATCCATCGCGCGTGGCATAGATCGAGACCACCTGCAGGTCATAGCCCGACAGGTCGTCGCTGCCCGAGGGGTAGGCGGCCCACAGCACCAGGCCCTGCACCTTGCCCGGCTGCTTGCGCGCATAGCTCGCAGCCATGGACCCGCCCAGCGAGTGGCCGCCCACGGCCCAGCGCTGCACATGGGGAAACGCGACGATGACCTCGCCAGCGCGCCCGGAGGCCAGCACGGCCAGGTTGAGCGGCATGCCCGGTATCACCACCAGGTAACCCTGCGCCGCGATGGACTGCGCGGCCGGGGCGTAGGCGCGATAGTCGACGCGTCCTCCAGGGTAGAGCACCAGGCCCACTGCGGGCTGCCGGCCTGTAGGCTCAAATGCCAGCCAGCGGCCAGTCTGCACCGAAACCTGCGCGTTGGACTGCAGGGCTTCCAGCGCCTGAGGCATTGGCGACGGGATGATCAGCGCCCAGGCAAGGAACGCCGCAGCGGCGACAACCGCTGCCGCCAGCAGCATCCAAAGCCAGCGGCGTCTCAGCAATCGAAGCATGCATCATCTCCATTAGTCCTGGACGCCCGGACCACGATAGGCAGGGCGGGACGGCTCGACTTGCCCACCCCTCAGGCCAGTGCTCGCAAGAGCTCGACCAACTCGTGCGGAGCAGTGATCATCGGGTTATGTCCCGTGGCCAGGGTTTCCAAACGCCAGCCAGGGGCATGCCAATCCTGCTTGTGCTTCGCGATCTCTTCCGGCGTCGAGCCTCCCGTGCACACCACGTAGGTGTGAGGAATGCGCTCGGCGGCCGGGTTGCGCAGCGCAATCGGCGTCTCCCATGTCCTCAGTGGGTGAGGGGTCAACTTGCACCGCAGCCAGCGCAGGTCCGCGGGGTCCTCGACTCCAAAGGTCCAGTCCTTCGGCGGTGAGATCCAGTCCGGATCGCCCTCCGCCTGCGCACGCTGGCAGAACTGCTGCCACAGCTCTGGCAGCAGGTCCTTGAAGGCCTTGCCATCCAGCGCTCGTGGCCCGTCGATGTTGACCAGGTGCGCGATGCGTTCGGGCGCGCGTTCTGCCACGGCTTGAGCCAGCGTGCCTCCCAGGCTGTGACCGACCAGTAGCACGCCTTTCAGGTCCTCGAACTCCAGCACGTTCACCACGTCCTGAATGTGTGTGTTCAGGTCAAGCGCCTGCCCGCGCAGGTGGGAGCGCTCACCCAGACCAGTGAGCGTGACGGCGTAGGCCGCATGGCCTGCATAGCGCAGCGCCGGCATGACCCTTCTCCAACACCATCCCCCATGCCACATGCCATGCACCAGCACGAATGTTGCCAATTCGCTCCTCTCGGACAGAACCCCGGTTTCTTGGTCGACCGAGTTTCACCTTCCGCGCAGTCTGCCTGCCCCCACCATAAATCAGAAACCGGGTTTCTTCGCCCGTTTGGGTCTGAGCAGCTTGGGCGGCAGCGTGCTCGCGTAGGCGGATGCCTTGGTTACCCACGCCCGCAGCTCATCGGCAGAAGCCATCAGCCACTCCGGCACGGTCACGTACTCGCGCATCACCCTCCCGGGAATGGGCTCAAAGGGCCGCGCGCCCTCCTGTAGTGAGAAACTGGCGCGGTCGTGCTCGCCCAACCGCAAGAACACACGCTCCTCGAAAAGGCCCGCGAACATGTGCCCGTTCACAAACGCCGCTGGGTAGCCGAACATCTTCTTGACCTGCGCCCCTGGCACATGGTGGATGATCTCGGAGAACTGCTGCACCATTTCCGGCGGAGAGGGCTTCCACTTGGACGTGGTTCTGCGCTTCTTGGGAGCAGCCATTATGCACCTCCAACTGACTTCTGCCGGGCGACGGCCTGGTTGCGCTTGTTTTGCACACGCTAGGGCGGATTCCGCGTTCGTTTCAGCGAGCGCGGTGAATCAACACCGTGCCAGCAGCCTGTCTGCCCAGCCAGGTCTGGATGAATTGATCATGAGCATGCCTCAGGGTTCGTCCCGCCGGACGCGGCGGTCTGTCCCTGCCGCCCGAAGCGCCGCCCTGGCGGACAACAGAGCCGACAGGTAGTCTCCCTGACTCAACTGCCGCTGTGCCTCGACCGATGCCGGGGCGGCGTCCGTGCTCTGCGCGGCCAGGCTGGCCATGTACTCCGGGTTCAATGCCGCCATAAACTCGTCCGGCGTCAGCACCAGGCCGCCGGCGCGCTCGATGTCTTGGGCGATCAGCAGAGCGTCGTTCATGCACTGCGTTGGACCAACCAGGGGAATGAACGCGGCGGCAAAGACCGGCATGTCCAGCCCGCCCCAGCGCTTGGCTACGATGGTGTCGGCGTGCAGATCGGTGTTGGCCCAGTCGCCATCCATCCCGCCGTAGTAGTCGATGCGGAATTCCACGTTCTGCGCAAAGCGTGCCAGCCCGAAGGACACGCTGATATCCTGGAACTGGCCGGCCTGACTCAGGTCGCTGGGTGCGACGTAGCGCCGCGCGACCCACTGCCAGTCTGCTCCCTGGATGCCCACGTAGACCTGGGCAATCGGGCGCGTGTCGCGGTTGTCGGCCACCTTCAGGCGGAAGGTCACGTCATAGTTGCCTGGCGCCAGCGCGCTGAATGGCCCCCACACGACCAGGCCAGGTTGGAAGGCATCATCAGGCGCAAAGCGCAGGCTCTTCCCCTGATGCGCGGCGGTGTCCTGCACTTGCGTGCCCCTGTGCCAGGGGTAGCCCGTGCCGTTCTCCTGCCAGGCATAGTCGCCGGTGAGATCTACATAGTACTCACCCGGGCGCCGCGCCAGCAGGTCCGCCACGATCGCTGCGCGGTTGCCAGGACGCAGCACGTAGGATGGCGCAACTTCTGGCGTTGGCGTATCCGGGTAGTAGAAGCCCAGCCCCCAGGGCCAGCCTGACCCGCCCGTGAACGCGCCCAGATAGCCTGCATCGCGCAACGCGCCGCAATACTGATTGGCGATGTCGTTGCCCATGGTGTTCCCGGTTCCAAAGCGATTGTCCACGTGCAGCACGCGCAGGCCCGTGTCCGCAAGGTACTGCGCCGTGCGCGTCAGGTACAGGCCAAGCTGCGCCTCGCTCATCAGCGTGGGATAGGTGTATCCGCCGCCCGAGAAGCCGCTGACCAGGCTCACTTCGCGCCGCGTGGTGACATAATCGTTCCAGGCCAGCGGAGCCAAGTCCACCAGCGTCGGGTTGGTGGTCCAGCCGAAACGGTGGCCCTGCACGCCCTCCCAGGTGAAATCCACGCCACCGCGGAAGCCGCGCTCCAGTTGGAAGATGCTCGAATCGCCGTCGGAGCTCCACATGCTGAACACCGGGCCGCGCTCCAGGGTGGCCAGCACGCGCTCGGGGTCGATGCTGGCGGGGTAACGCTGCAGCGACGGGCGCACGCCCGAAAGCACGCTCACGTTGCCCGCCGCAAGTGGCGAGTTGCCGTTGCTGAGCACCGGGCACCAGCCGCCCATGCGTGAAACCAGCTCCACCGTCCCCACCTCGTCGTTACCGAAAAAGCCAGACACAGGCGCAGGGGCGGGCGCATCCTGCACGAATCTCGCCAGGAGGCTCTTCTGCGGCTCATCCACCGGCGAAAGCCAAAGCGCGCTCAGGCGCAGCGCCACCAAGTAGTCGCGCGCTGCCAGGCCCAGTGGATAGTAGTAGCCCGAGGCCCCCGCGATCTCGCGCGACGTCGGCGGCCCGGGGCTGATCACGCCCACGATGCGCTGCTCCAGTCGCGGCCACAGCGTGCGGTAGACCCAGTCGTACAGACGGTACTTGCCGTCCTCGCTCGCGTCCCAGTGCTGCTGTTGCACCAGGCCGCGCAGGTCCTGGACGTTGGCCAAATCGGGCATGCCGGCCAGCCCGAGCTGTTCGGGGGCCAGCATGATGCGGTCTTCCAGTCCGGCATACATCGTGGCCAGGTTGATCGTGTCCGGCACGCATGGGTCGTAGATCACCGCGCCCTGGAAGCGCGTGGCAAAGCGGCGGTACAAGAACTGCACTGCGCTCAGGCCATCCAGGTCCAGGTCCACGACCGGCACAGAGTCACGCAGCAGCGACAGCCAGTGCTGGCTGGGCCTATGCGTATCACCACTTTCCCCCCAATCCAGGTACACCCACGCGCCGTTGCGGTTGATCACGCCCTGCATGCCCGCCAACGTGAGCGCGAGCATGCTGTCGTAGCAGGAGTTGATGCGCCACGCTGCGCCCGAAGCCTCGTTCCACCAATCCTCGAGGCCAGAGCGTATGTGGATGGCATAGAGGCGCGTGCCCGCAGACAGGTGGGGGAAGTAGCGGCCATCAATCCATTTTGGCGCAGACGCGGGCGCTTCGGCGGCCGGGGGTGGGCCAACCGGCACGTAGGCCTGGTGCCAACGCGCCTCCACGCGCGGCGCGATCTGCAGGGCTCCGTCGACCCACACCTGCATGCTCAGTCCGTCCACGATGGAGGTGATGTGCAACAGCAGGCCTTCCACGCCTGGCGGCAGCGGGAGCCGCACGCTCGCGCGCTTCTCAGCGCTGCCCGCCCACTGGAAAGGACCCACGTTGGGGTCGGTTTCGTTGCCGTACCAGCCAGAGCCTTGCAGCGCGTTGGCCTCGGCGGTGCCGAAGGTGAGGGTGCCGAGTACGTCGGCCGCAGCATTGATGTACTGGATGGAATGGAAGGCCACGGCCAGGTCGCGCGGGTCCTGCACCGGCTTGAGCGTCTGGCTGAACTCGAATACGACATCCACTGGCCTGGCCCTGCTGCCGGTGCGCGCGACAAACGGAAAGTACATCGC
>CAYZKS010000063.1:0-16298 GCA_964478725.1 uncultured Anaerolineales bacterium | reverse complement strand
ATGGCGAAGAAGAAGTTTGAGCGGACGAAGCCACACGTCAACGTGGGGACGATTGGGCACGTGGATCACGGGAAGACGACGTTGACGGCGGCGATCACGAAGGTGTTGGCGCTGCAGAAGTTGGCGGAGTTTCGCGCGTACGATCAGATAGACAACGCGCCGGAAGAGAAGGCGCGAGGGATGACGATAGCGATCTCGCACGTGGAATACGAGAGTGCGGAGCGTCACTATGCACACGTGGACTGTCCAGGGCATGCGGACTATATCAAGAACATGATCACGGGTGCGGCGCAGATGGATGGGGCGATTCTGGTGGTGAGTGCGCCGGACGGTCCGATGCCGCAGACGCGCGAGCACGTTCTGCTGGCGCGGCAGGTGGAAGTGCCAGCGATCGTGGTGTTTCTGAACAAAGTGGATGTAATGGACGATCCGGAGTTGCTGGAGCTGGTGGAGTTGGAGTTGCGGGAGCTGCTGACGAATCAGAAGTTCCCTGGGGACGAGATACCGATCATTCGTGGTTCGGCGCTAAAGGCGTTGGAGTCGCCGAGCGAGGATGTGAACGCGCCGGAGTACAAGTGCATTCTGGAGCTGATTCACGCGGTGGATCATTACATCCCGACGCCAACGCGCGACGTGGACAAGCCGTTCTTGATGCCGATTGAGGACGTGTTTGGGATCAAGGGGCGCGGGACGGTGGTAACGGGTGCAGTGGCGCGTGGGCAGGTGAAGACCGGGGACGAGGTGGACATCATCGGCATGCGTCCGGACGTGCGGCGCACGGTAGTGACAGGCGTGGAGATGTTCCGCAAGACGTTGGATGCAGGCATAGCCGGAGACAACATTGGCTGCTTGCTGCGTGGCATCGAGCGCACGGACGTGGAACGCGGGCAGGTGCTGGCCAAGCCGGACAGCATCAAGGGGCACTCGCACTTCAAGGCCGAGGTGTACGTGCTGAAGAAAGAAGAGGGTGGGCGGCACACGCCGTTCTTCAGCGGGTATCGTCCGCAGTTCTACGTGCGCACGATGGACGTGACGGGCGACATCCAACTGCCCGAGGGTGTAGAGATGGTCATGCCCGGGGACAACATTCAGATGGAAGTCACGCTGATTGTGCCCGTGGCTCTGGAAAATGGATCACGCTTCGCCATCCGCGAAGGCGGCCGCACTGTTGGCGCTGGCGTGGTCACCACGATCCTGGAATAAGAGGAGGGCGCGGGCTCGACGCGTCGAGCCCGCGCAGACTGACCTGCAATGGCAAAGAAGGAAAAACGTCTCGTCATCACCCTGGCCTGCACCGAGTGCAAGGAAAGGAACTACACAACCGCCAAGAACCGGGAAAATGATCCCGGTCGCATGGAGCTGAAGAAGTACTGTCGCCGGTGCAAGAAGCACACTATGCACCGTGAAGCCAAGTAGACTGTAGAACTGCCAGGAACCGTGATAGTAGGCCAGTAGCTCAATTGGCAGAGCAGCGGTCTCCAAAACCGCAGGCTGCGGGTTCAAATCCTGCCTGGCCTGTCAGGCTCAACCTCCAGACACCGTGTCGCGCAAGTGCGGGCTTTGACGGTGCAGCACGCGATGCGGTGTCTTGAAATGTGGGGGGGGCGGAAATGGGAGTGACACATGGCTGAGGGCACAAAGACGAATCGCATAGCAGAATACTTCAAAGAGGTGCGGGCGGAGATCCGCAAGGTAACCTGGCCCTCCCGCGAGGAAGTGGTGCGCATGAGCGCCATCGTGATGCTCGTACTGATCGTCTCGAGTGCGTTCATGGCCATCGTTGACTATGGCTTCTCCTGGCTCATGGGAGTCATTATTCAGATAGGGCAGTAACCCGCAGGACGCTATGCACACGCAAGAAGAGGAAATGGTCCCAGTCGGCGCGACTGAGACCCAAACTGGAACAGAACAGACCACGCACGATGCGCAGGCCCCACATTCGGCCGAAGACGTCGTATCCCTGGCTGCCTCTGCGCAGGACCAGCCTGCGGTTGACGAGCAGGAACAGCCGCAGCCCGAGGTCAAGGACGAGCGAGCCTGGTATGTTGTCCACTCGTACTCTGGCTACGAGAACAAGGTGAAGAAGAACCTCGAGCATCGCATTGCCTCCATGAAAATGGAGGACAAGATCTTCCAGGTGACGGTACCAACCGAGGAAGAGATTGAAATCAAAGAGGGTCGCCGTCGCAAGACAAAGCGTCGCGTCTTTCCGGGCTACATCCTTGTCCAGATGATCATGGACGACGATTCGTGGTATGTCGTGCGCAACACCCCCGGTGTGACGGGGTTTGTCAGTTCAGGCACGGGTAACAAACCTTCTCCACTGCGACCCGAGGAAGCAGACAAGATCTTCTCGCGCATGGAGATGGAGGCGCCAAAGATCAAGGTGAGTTTCCGTGAGGGCCAGACGGTGCGCATTGTAGATGGACCATTCGCTGACTTTGTGGGAACCGTCGAGGAGATGAACCTGGACAAGGGCAAGGTCCGTGTCCTTGTTTCGTTCTTTGGGCGCGAGACGCCCGTAGAACTGGACTTCCTGCAAGTACAGAAGCAATAATCCGGTATCGGAGCAGTGTGGAGGATTCGTGGCCAAGCAAGTGAAAGCAGTGATCAAACTTCAGATCGAGGCGGGGAAGGCTAACCCTGCGCCCCCGGTGGGTCCAGCCCTCGGTCAGCACGGCGTGAATATCATGCAGTTCTGCAAAGACTACAACGCACGCACGGCCAATATGGCCGGATCGGTGGTACCTGTTGAGATCACCGTGTACGCCGACCGGTCCTTCACATTCGTCACCAAGACGCCGCCAGCGTACGACCTGCTGAAAAAGGCGGCAGCTGTCGAGAAAGGATCTGCAGAGCCCAACCGCAACAAGGTTGGCAAGGTCACGCGCAAGCAGGTGCGCGACATCGCCACTCTCAAGATGAAGGACCTCAACGCGATTGACTTGGCAGGTGCGGAAAAGATCATCGAAGGCACGGCCCGCAGCATGGGCATAGAGGTAGTTGAGTAGCGCGCGGCGCGGACGACGCACGGGTATAGTGATTTCGTAGCTGCCGACCCGGCAGTCTCGACGGTGCGTCCAGGCGTGGGAGGGCACTGCCCGCCAATACCACACAGGAGGAAATATGTCAAAGCACGGCAAGAAGTATCTGGAAGCAGCAAAACTGGTCCAGCCAGACAAGAACTACAGCATCTCTGAGGCGGTCGATCTGGTTCAGAAGACCTCGTTTGCCAAGTTCGATGCCAGCATTGACCTGCACTTGAATATGAATCTGGACCCCCGCAAGGCCGACCAGCAGATCCGCGGCATTGTGTTGCTGCCCGCTGGCGCCGGCAAGACCGTGCGTATTCTGGTCTTTGCAGAAGGGGAGGCCGCACAATTTGCCCAGGAGGCGGGCGCGGACGAAGTGGGAAGCGACGATCTGGTGGCCAAGATCCAGGGTGGATGGTTCGAGTTTGACGTGGCCATGGCTACGCCCCAGATGATGGGCAAAGTGGGACGCCTGGGCAAGGTGTTGGGCCCGAAGGGTCTGATGCCCAACCCCAAGACCGGCACAGTGCTGCAGCCAGAGGGCCTGAAGCGCGCTATCACCGAGGCTCGCCAGGGTCGCGTGGAATACCGTCTGGACAAGACCGGCAACATCCATGTGTCTGTGGGCAAGGCCAGCTTTGACAAAGACAAGCTGATCAGCAATCTGGTCGCTGTGCTCGATGCCATCGTACGCGCCAAGCCCAGCAGTGTCAAGGGACAATACATCAGGCGTGTCACCCTGACCTCAACCATGGGCCCGGGTGTTAAGATCGACCTGGGAGAAGCCTTGACAGTCAAGGCTGCCTAGTGTACAATTGACGCAACTGAATAGTAGCCATAGACAGCAGGTGCGCTAGCGCGCTCAATACTGATGCCTGCCGAGGCAAAGCTGTGTACCCAATCGCGTTCACTATGGGGGTCTTTGTCGGCTCGGCATGGCACAAAGACCCTTTTCGTTTGACAAGGAGGTGAGTTAGTTGGCCATTTCCAAGCAGAAGAAGCAGCAGACGGTCGCGCAGTTGAAGGAGATGCTTGGCCGCAGCCAGGCAGTGATTCTGTCAGAGTACCGCGGCTTGACGGCCACCCAGATGGCAGCAGTTCGCAACAGGCTTCGTCCTTTGGACAGCAAGTTTGTGGTGGCGAAGAACAGTCTCCTGGCACGCAGCCTGCAGGAAGCCGGAATGCCGGTGCCCGACGATATGCTAAAAGGTCCCACGGCCATTGGGTTCTGCTTCGGGGACTTTCGAGAGCCCACCAGAACGTTGTGGGACTTTGCCAGGGAGACAGATATTCTGGTCATCAAAGGTGGCTTGCTCGGCGACTCCGTGCTCAGTTCAGAAACCGTGCGCTCTTTGATGAACCTGCCTTCGACTGAGACGCTGCGTGCCCAGGCCTTGGCTGGCATACAGGCCCCAGCGAGCGGACTGGTAGGTGTGCTGGATGGCGCACTAAGTGGGCTGCTACGTGTGTTCGAAGCCCGCGCCGAGCAGATGGGCACCGCCTAGATAAAACGGTAACACATGAATCTGACACTATTAAGACATTAGGAGATGAGCGAGATGAAAGTTGAAGAGATCGTTGTAGCCATTGAGAAGTTGAGTGTGGTCGAGCTCGTTGAGCTCAAAAAGGCCCTTGAGGAACGCTGGGGCGTCACTGCCGCCGCGCCCATGGTAGCCGTCGCGGCTCCCAGCGCTGCCGCCGCGCCCTCTGCCGGCCCGGCCGCCGAGGAGCAGACCGAGTTTGAGATCGTTCTGAAGGAAGTCGGCCCTGAGAAGATCAAGGTCATCAAGGCAGTACGCGAGCTGACCAATCTGGGTCTGAAGGAATCAAAGGACCTCGTAGATGGGGCACCCAGCAGCGTCAAGAAGGGTGTTAACAAGGAAGAGGCAGCAGCTGCCAAGGCCAAGCTCGAGGAGGCCGGCGCAGTCGTAGAAGTCAAGTAATCACCACGAAGCCCCGTCGGATTAGCTACGGCGGGGCTTCTCTTCCGGTCTGTCCTTTCAGTTCCGCCAGATGATCGCGGCCAGCAAGTGGCGTTTAGTGCGTACCAATCCATTGATACGCAGCTTCAAAGACCGCCTGGCATTCGGCGTCCAGAACAATGCCGTGGCCAGAATTGTGCAGTACATGCAGCTTCTTGTCCTGGGCGGCTATGCGTTCGTAGATCGTGCTTCCACTGCGAGGGCCGATTACGCTGTCGCCGGTGGAGTACACGATCAGCGTTGGACAACGGACGTGGCTCAACTCCGAGCGGACCCGCCTCTGCAGTCGCCACAACTGATAGGCAGCCTCCGTAGAATACTCGTCGTAGGACCAGAAGCGTTCGAACGCGCTGTGATCGGCTAGGTCGCTCTTGGCTGGATCGGGGTCCTTCGGTATGCTCTTGATAAAGTGCCGAGCCAATGGCACGAGTGAAGCGCGCCAGTCGCGCACTTCCAGTGCGGGAGACAGAACTATCAAGCCTGGCAAGTCATGCCTGACTGCCAGATGCAAGGCCAGCAGCGCCCCAAGTGAGAATCCGCATACAAAAACGCGCTCGCAGGATGCGCTCAGGCCTTGGTAGGACGTCTCCACCGCACTGTACCACGCCTCCCACGTCACCCCTTGCATATCCTCTGGTGCGCTGCCATGTCCGGGCAAACGAGGTCCGCATGCAGTTATGTTGCGCTCCGCCAAGTACTCCCCCATCGGACGCATCTCGGTTGGTGCGCCCGTGAGACCGTGCACTAGGACGCAAGCAGTGCGCCCTCGTCGGATGAGAAACGGGGATGGATCAAGCCAGGGGTATTGTGGCATGCCACCTGCCTGCACAGTCTAGAGATGCTGAGCAATAGCCACGATCATGTTTTCCTGCCACGGATGGGTGCCACCTGTTGGAAAGTCCGCAAAGAAACGCCTACCAGAACCACGCCCGCCAGAATGAACAACAGGCCACGCACGGGCCTGGGGATGAACTGCAGAGTAAGGTACCAAACAAAGGCGGGGAAGCGTTGGACTCGATACAGGTGAGTGAGGATGTACGCGATTCCCAGACTGAGCCAGACGCCTCCAAGAACAAAGGCCAGCAACGCCTTGCGGCTACGTTGGCTCAAAGGCGGCACCCCAGCCAGGAGAAGGGGTCTCCTCCCAGGCACTGCCGTAACGATCTTGAACTCTGGTGCGAATTCGGGGGGTTCTGATGTTCGTTCCGGCTCTTCTTCCTGCAGCGCAGACGAGGGCTGGCGCGCATATCCCCACAGGTCAGTGGCCTCTTCTTCGCACAGCAAATACTGCACGGCAGACGCCAGGTCGTGCGCCATGGGAAAATCATGCGACTCTGGCTGGTGTCCATCGTAGAGTTGCGCTATGCTGCGCTCACCCAGATCCAGCACGGGCCGGCAGCCCGCCCTGCGCGCCAGGTGGACGTCCTCGGGTTCGTTGCCGATGACATAGCATTCTGCCAGTCTGAGGTCCAGCTCCGCAGCGGCCGCATACAGGAGGCCTGGCCACGAATGCCAGCAGCCACACTGGGCACCGGGCTGGTGCAGGCACTCTACAAGAGCATGCACCTGGCCGCCTTCGGCACGAATTTGCTGCAGGATGCGTTCAGTCCCGGCTCGACGTGGCTCGGGATTGGCACGATTCGCAGGGGTGCTTGGATCGATCAGGATCACAAGCAAGTGGGCATCCGCAATCCGGCGGAGACTTGAACTCACCCCGGGCCTTAGGCACACGTCGGGTTCATCGGCACCCGGCATGACCAGGCAATCGCGTTTGATAAAAACCGCCTTCAAGTGCGTTCTCCTGACGATACGTTCTGGTGGTGCGGAGGATGCAGCCCGCATTCTACCACAAACATCGCAGGAGGTGAAGCGGTGGTGGCCTGGAATCCGTCAGCGGTTCCTGTGGCCGACGGCCTCTACGGCTGCGGTGCGGGACCGGCATTCTCAGGAATTGGAAGTCCATCGGGTAGGTTGCGCAGATAGAAGCAGTCAACGATGCGCACGTCATCCCACACATAGCCCTGTGCCGTGAAGGTCTCGATGTCCTTGATCCAGCGCTTCTTACCGTTCTCGAGTGCATAGATATGCGGGCTGCCGTTGCACTTTAGTACAAGGTGGATCGCGCGCCCCAACTCGAACTGGTCCAGGAACTGGTCTTCCACCACGTGCACGTCCTTCCACTCCAGCCCCAGATTCTCAAACGCATCCAAGGAGCTGATCCAGCGCAGCTTGTTGTCGTCCAACATATAGATCTCAGCGCCACTGCCCTTGAGCACCAGACCATCGCGGATAATGAGTGAGGCAGAATCTGGCAACATGCGTGCAAGGCTGACGCCGTGACGATTGAGCGGGATATTGACGATCACCGCCAGAGCAACCACCGCGGCCATCAGCCGCGCCAGCGAACGATCGAGGCCCATGCTAGGCTGGCGCGGCGGCATAGCCGTGCCCTCGGCGACTGGGACCGCGTCTGTTGGCGACTTCTGAGGAGGACTCGTGCGCGCAGGGCGTGCCGTCGTCCTCTCTGGCTTGTCACTCTCGGTCTGATCCGATGGAGTCGGCGCGTCTCTGCCGACGGGTGACACCGAAGCAGGCAGATCCCTTTGGCGAGCTATCCGTCTTTCATCCAGAGCATCCAGCAACGAATCAAGGAACCGATCGGCGGCTGAGCGTTTCTCCAGAGACCCCTTGTCAGACATGCGCCCTCCCCTACCTCACGATGAAGAACCCCAGCAGTTCACCGAGGCTCGCGATGATGTTGGTGTAAAAATTGCCGCTGCCAGAAGCTTCTTGAAACCACGCTCCATGCAAGCATACTCCTTGAGAATGCGATTCAACTGGGGGCAGGCTCGCCGTTGGAGCCGCCGAGCATGGCCAAGAGCCTTTCGGCGAATATCGTCCACTCCGATTGCGTACGCAGCAGTTCGGCTCTGCCCTTGTCCGTGAGACTGTAATACTTGCGCGAGGGCCCTTCCTCAACTACCTGCCACTCGCCACGCACCAGGCCTTCGCGTTCCATGCGATGCAGTGCGGGGTATAAGGTACCCTCCCGGAACCCAAAGTAACCCTGGCTGCGCCGCTGCAACTCCTTGCTGAGCTGGTAACCGTACATGGGTTGCTCGTGAAGCAGGCTCAGGATCAAGGCACGCACGCTTCCTCGACGCAGATCGCTTTCAACACGCACGTTCCATCCCTCCATACATAGATTATCTATGTACATATGCAATAATAGCACATCCTGTCACTTTCGTCAAATCCGCACAGGTGATGGCATTCCACTAGGCAGCGTATCAAGGAATCGTCTGGAGACCGCGCTCGGGCAGAGCATGACTTGCTCGACGTTTGACCGACGTGTTCACTTGAGCTATACTATGTATACGAAATCGTAACACGGAGAGCAATGCATGCATGTACGAACTCTGCACAGGTGGGACCTGACGCCGGCAGAGGCCATCGCGGTGCAAGCGGGCATGCGCAGCATGCTTGTCACCTCTGCAGCAGCCCGTGTGGTGCGTACGGTAGCCGGCCTGGACATCAGCACAGCAGGAAAGCGTGCTCATGCAGCCATCGTGGTGCTGAGCTATCCTGATCTGCAGCCACTGGAGTCCGCCGAGGCCGACCTGGCCCTTGCCTTCCCTTATGTGCCGGGCCTGCTTGCTTTTCGGGAGGGACCGGCCATGGTGGCAGCGCTCGAGCAACTGCAAACCGAGCCTGATCTGCTGATGTTCGACGCTCATGGGCTGGCCCACCCCCGCCGTATGGGACTGGCAAGCCACCTTGGAGTGATTGTTGACCGGCCAAGCATCGGCTGCGCCAAGTCGCTCTTGTGTGGCCAGCACGCAGAGGTCGGTCCAAGCGCAGGTGCTCAGGCTGAGATCTGGGATCATGATGAGGTAATCGGAGCCGCCGTGCGCACGCGTGAAGGTACGCGCCCCATCTATGTCTCGATTGGTCACAAGGTTGACTTGGCGACAGCAATTCGCTATGTGCTAACCTGCACCAGGGGCTATCGCGTGCCAGAGCCTATTCGCTGGGCGCACAGGGTCGCCAGCGGAACAATGTCGGCCGTTCCGCGGTCCCAGACCGCGTCGACAATGCCAGGACAGCAAGGCACACAAGATGTCTGCAGAGAGTAAGATCCGACGCGCCGCCGAGATCCTGTCCGCGAGCAGCCATGCCATTGCGCTCACCGGCGCGGGCATCAGTACGCCCTCGGGTATCCCCGACTTTCGCACTCCGCAAAGCGGCTTGTGGGAGCACCAGGATCCGATGCAAGTTGCATCCATCCAGGCTTTTCGCCGCGACCCGCGGGTGTTCTACCAATGGATTCGCCCTCTTGCCGAGACGGTGGCGCGGGCTTTGCCCAATCCAGCCCACGTTGCACTGGCGGAGCTGGAGAGGCTGGGGTTAGTCAAGGCAGTCTGCACGCAGAATATCGATGGACTACACCAGAAAGCGGGCTCAGTGCATGTGCTTGAACTGCACGGCAGCATGCGTCAAGCCAAGTGCACTCGCTGCGGTCTCTGTGTGTCGACCGCTGAGCTTTGGGCATCCGCAATGGAGCGCGGCGAGATACCGCACTGCCGGCAGTGCCAGGCCGTCGTCAAACCAGACCTGGTGCTGTATGGCGAGGACCTATCCCAGGAGGTGTTCTGGGCAGCCATGGCCGAAACCAAAAGCTGTGATGTCATGCTTGTGGTCGGCTCGTCGCTTGAGGTGTCTCCGGCCGCGGACCTGCCAGGCATGGCCAGGCGCCATGGAGCGCAGATCGTTATTGTGAATCGCGAACCCACGGGAATGGACTCAGCAGCCGCTATTGTGATCCGCGAAGACGTAGCGATTGCCCTTCCCAAAATCGTGATCAGCGTCAAGCAATTCAAGGGGATGGCCTATTGATGGTGAAGACATCTCGCATGGCATTGATCGGAAGCGTTGCGCTCATCGTGGCTGGCGTGTTTTGCGCCTTGCCTGGGCTGCCAGGCCTGCCTTCGGTCAGCCAAGGCGTACGTGCTGAGACTGCCGGATTCCGCGGTCAGGTGACGGATATGCTCACCGGCCAGCCCATTGACGGCGCATTGGTGAGCGCCGGAAGTATAAGCACCCACAGTGACTCACAGGGGCGCTTTGAACTCCAAGTCAGCCCATCCACCTACGAAGTCGGCGTTCGTGCAGACGGCTATATCAGTATGTCTCAGACTGGCCAGGTGGCCTCGGCAGGCCATTTCTCGACGCTAGACTTTGGCTTGGTACTCGCGCATCCCGACGAAGATCAAAGCCTGGCACTCGATGCCATGTTTCTCAGGCAGCACGCGGCCGATCAGGAGGCGGAGGCAGCCGAAGGAACGATTGACCCCGAGCTTTCAGCCGCCGGGGTGAGCACCCTCCCAGCCAGCATCCGTGTGCTCATGCCCGATGGGCTGGTGGTTGTCATGCCTCTGGATGAGTATCTCCGGGGTGTGTTGCCACGTGAGATGCCGCCTTACTGGCCGATTGAGGCGCTCAAAGCGCAGGCCGTTGCGGCACGCTGCTATGCTGCAACCGCGCGTCGCCACGGCGAGGCGGACGTCTGTACGACCGCCCACTGCCAGGTCTGGTCCCCGACCCATTACGAGACCACCGATCGCGCCGTGAACGAGACACACAACGTGAGTGCCAGCTATGCCGGGAACATCATCAATGCCTACTACTTCGCCCACTGCGATGGGCATACCCGCGATTCAGAGGCTGTGTGGGGATCTGCGGTGGCCTATTGCCGTGGAGTGTCTTGCCCCTGTGGGTTCAGCAGCCTGAGCGGGCACGGGGTAGGCCTGTGCCAGGAGGGCGCGCGCGTTTGGGCCGCCAACGGCGCAGACTATCGCCAAATCCTGACTCAGTACTACACCGGAGTACAGATAAGTGCCCCACCACAGGCTGTCTTGAGCAGCGGCCGCGTCTATCCCAGCGACGGCGATTCGACCACTGACTTCACCTACGAGGTGACGTACTCGGGTGGCGACAAACCGATCGCTACAGACCTGTATATCGATGGCTATTCCTATGGCATGGAGGCTGTCGCCGAGGCCGTCGATGGCGGGACAGTCTACCGCTATCAGACCTCTCTGCAGCCCGGAGAGCACACCTTCGGGTTCCACTTCGAGGACGGCCACAACTTGTCTACGAACCTACCGCGCTCCGGATCGTTGAATGGGCCCAGCGTGCGGGTGAGAAGCACCGAACTGCCTACGCCTGCTCCCACAGCGACGCCCGACGGCACGCAGGCCGCACAATGGAGCCAGACCACACAGAAGGACTTTTCTGCGGGTACCTTCTCGAACACCCTGCTGACGCGCGAGGACAATGGCGAGATCAGCCTGCAACCAGGCAGTTCGGTGGGAACGTACATATCCACGGTCAAGATGGCGCCGATTCAATTCGCGGCCGTAGGCAGCAAGTGGCAGGCCTCACTCGCCAGCAACACGGCGCTGACGATCTCTGTGCGCACGAGCACCAATGGTTCGACATGGTCCGACTGGTTTCCCATTCCGCCCATGGACGCCCAGCGCGAAGACACTCTCCTCTCTTTCGGCGAGCTGATCTACCTTCCCGGACCATACATGCAATACCGTATCGCCTTGAGCACTCGACAGCCCGGGATGGTCCCTTCTCTACGGGCCATCACCTTCATCTTCATTGACCCCACGCGCGGTCCTACGGCGGCGCAGGCACAAGCTGCGGCGCTGGCCACTGCCGCAACTGCGCCTGTCGGCCCCACCATCATACCACGCGCGGGTTGGGGAGCAGATGAGACACTCATGACCTGGCCGCCAGAATACCGCACCATTCGCAAGTTCGTGATCCATCACACCGCCACGCCAAATGGTTCTCTGGATGCAGCTGCGACCGTGCGTGCCATCTACTACTACCACGCCGTTACGCGTGGCTGGGGCGACATTGGGTACAACTATCTGATTGACACGCAGGGTCGCATTTACGAGGGACGCTCCGGCGGCGAAGGCGTCGTGGGCGGCCACGCCAAGCAGTACGCCTGGGGTTCCATCGGGGTCTCCCTGATTGGGAACTATGAAGAGGTTGACGTCCCATCGGCCATGCAGTCGTCGCTGGTGGAATTGATTGCCTGGAAGGGCAACCTGCATTTTGTGGATCCTACCGGGCACGGATTCTATATCGACAAGGACTTGCCCAACGTCATGGGGCATCGCGACGGCGCAGCTACCGAATGCCCCGGCAAGTATGCCTATGCGCGACTACCAGCGGTGCGCCAAGCAGCGCTCACGCGCATGGCCGCCCTGCCACCCAACGTCAGGATCGACCGACCCGCGAACCAAACCCTGGTGAGTGGCATTGTGGAAACCGCCGCAACGGGCAGCCCGGCTGTCACGCGGGTCACGTTCTTCGTGGACGGACAGCAACAGAGCACTGACTCCACTGTACCCTTTTCTTTCAAGTGGAACACCACCGCTATGATCGGGGGTGAGCACCAGTTAAAGGCCCAGGCGCGCACAGCGCTTGCGCTCCTGGCAGAAAGCACAGTCACGGTCACCGTGGACAACCTACCCCCAAGCGGGAGCGTAACCGGTCCAGTTTTCGCAACGGCCCCCACAGTCACCTTGAGGACCCTTTCAGATGGCGCGAAGTGGATGCTGCTGAGCAACTCCTGGTTATGGGAAGGTGAGGACCTACGCCACCAGGTTGGACAGGCAGTAAATGATGCTGACGCATGGAATGGCACGGCCTGGCTGGGCCGCGCCGCCGATCCGGCAGGTTGGTGGTATGGACCATACTTCAAGGCCTTGCCGACTGGCTATTCCTATCGCGTGTATTTCCGACTCAAAGCTCAGGACAACTCTTCGGCCACCAAGTTGGCCACCCTTGACGTCTGCGACAAGGCCGGAACCCACGTCTACGCGAGTCAGGAGCTCACCGGCCAGGACCTGATCCGGGCGCGTGCGTACGTGGAGCCGTTCCTTGACTTCAGCTACTACCAACGCGACGCCAGCGGCCTGGAGTTCCGCACGGCCTTTGCCGGAGGCAATGACCTGTACCTGGACAGGGTTCACCTCTTTCGTTCACCACGTGCCTACGCCTCAAGCGTCGAGTGGGTACTCGAGGGCGGAGATGGCCGCAAACAGATGGACGTGCGCTACCTGGATGCGGCAGGCAACGCCTCCGCCGTCTACTCGACGACCATAGTGCTCGACACCGCGCTACCACAGTGGTTGGAATATGGCGCAGGGAGCGTCAGAGTGCGAGACGAGACGTCTGGCCTGCACGTCAGCAGCGCCGAATATAGCACCTCCTCGGATGGTGGCGCAACGTGGGGAACTTGGCAACCGGCGAGCATTGATGCCAGCGAGGGCAGCACGCAGACGGCTACGCTCTCCTCAAGATTGAGTCAGATTGTGAACATCCGGTTCCGCATCGAAGACCGTGCCGGCAACCGCGGAGAGAGCCCGGTCTACGGCTTGCCCACGCCAGTCGCGAGTGGCACGTCTCAGCCACCCGTCACAGGCACGGCCACTCCCAGCGCGTCCCCCACGCAGACACGCTCGCCCACAGCATCAGCGACCAGTTCTACCACACCTAGTCCTGTCGCGAGTAGCACTCCAACCGCCAGCAGTACTGCCGTTGCGACGTCCACGCCTACAGTCACCGTCACGGACACGCCCTCCCCTTCGGCCACGCTCGCAAACACGCCCACGGACACGCCCACCGCGTCTCCTACGCTTGCGGCTACCGCCACGGACACGCCCTCCCCTTCTCCCACGCCTACCGGGACTGCCACAAACACGCCATCCCCTTCACCCACGCCCAGCCCCACGGCGACGGAGATCCTGGTTCCAGCAGTGGGCAGCCTGCATGGACGCGTCCTCCTGCAGGGAAGGCGAGCATTTGATGGAGCCACGATCCTAGTGTCCGACGGCATCTCCACGATCACAGACGAGGATGGCCGCTACTTCCTGGCCAGCATTCCGGTAGGCAGCGTGACCGTCACCGTGCGCCTGTCGGGCTACCTGGAGGCAGTCCGGCCAGGCGTCAGCATCACCGAGGATACCGATCTGGCCTTGCCGGATCTAACGCTGCGCGGTGGCGACCCAAATGGCGACTGCAATGTGAACCTGTCAGACCTGGTGATTGTATCCTCGAACTTTGCCAGTAGCCCACCTCGTGATCCTCGCGCGGACCTGAACCGCGACGGCCGAGTGGACTTGCAGGACCTGTTGCTGGTAACCATCAACCTCTGGCAACGCTGTCCCAGCGCGTGGAATCCCTGAGCTCGCGCCAGCGTGGGGCTTTCCAAGTCGTCTAGGGAACGTCTTGCCCTCTGCGGACAGCGAGGGCAGGGCTGGCTCCCTGGGTGGAACCAGACCGGTGCAACAAGCGTGGTGCGCGAGTTGAGGACATGTGGACAGTAGTCACACAGGCTCTGACAAGATGGCCTACCAGGACCAGATCCAGAGGGATTTTCGCTGGAACTTCTCGGTCAACGTGCTCGAGGGCGCCTTCTTCTGGTTCGGCGCTAGCTTTGCCGCGTCTGCCACAATCCTGCCACTGTACGTCAGCCATCTGACAGACAGCCGGGTGCTGATCGGTCTCATCTCCGCCATCACAGGTGCTGGGTGGTACTTGCCGCAGTTGTTCACTGCCAACTATGTAGCCAAGTTACCAGTGAAGAAGCACATGGTGATCAGAGTCGGCCTCTTCAGCGAACGGCTTCCTATCCTGGTGATGACCGCATCCGTCTTCTTGTTTGCAGCCCGCTCTCCTCGCCTGGCTTTGGTGCTGTTTTTCTGCACGCTCGCCTGGCATACCATGGGGGCGGGAATCATCGCGATTGCCTGGCAGGACATGTTGGCCAAGGTAATCCCAGTCAACTACCGTGGCCGTTTGCTGGGTTTGGCCAACTCCGCGGGCAGTGCAGCGGGCGTGCTTGGCGCCGCCGTTGCAGCGGGCATCTTGGCCAGATTCCCCTTCCCCACCAGCTTTGGCATCTGCTTCGGGCTGACTTTCGTCTTCATCATGCTATCTTGGTTCTCTTTGGCGCTCACCCGCGAGTCACCTTCTCCCCCACAGCACACAGATGCCTCTCTGGGCAGCTACCTGCGCGGCCTGCCGGTAGTTCTGCGGAGGGACCACGCTTTCTCCGTGTACCTGCTGTGCAGAGTCCTCACAGTATTCGCCAAGATGGGCATCGGTTTCGTCACCGTCTATGCTGTGCAGCGTTGGCGCCTGGCTGACAGCCAGGCCGGGTTTTATACCACCATGCTTCTGGCGGGCGAAACCGTCGCCAATCTCTTTGGAGGCATGGCGGCCGACCGTTTCGGGCACAAGCTGGTCCTGGAAACGGGCCTGGTGTTGTTGGGATCCTGCATGTTGCTGGCCGTGATTGCTCCTTCTCCCGTGTGGATGTATCCGGTCTTTGCAGGTATCGGCGGCTTGATCGCGCTGGATATCCTTTCGGGCATTGCTCTGCCCATGGAGTTTGCCAGCCCGGAGCGACGACCGACCTACATTGGCCTGGCAAATACCATCCCTGGCCTATTCGCTGCCATCTCTCCGATGATCGGTGGCTGGCTTGCCGCAGAAACCAGTTATCCAATGCTGTTCGTGGCCTCTGCCTTGCTGAGCGCAGGCGCCTGGGCGTTGCTGCATTGGTTCGTACGCGAACCGAGACGGCACTAATCGGTTACGCCGAACACCACCCTGCCACGCTTGATGACCGTGCGGACCAGACTGCTGCCGAAGCGATAGGACAGGTCGCGGTAATCGTCGGTATCCAGAACCAGCATGTCCGCCTGGCAACCTGCCTGCAGGCGGCCCAGGTCTGATCCACGACCAACCGCGTGCGCCGCATTCGCCGTGCAGGCGATCAGAGCCTCGGCAGGCGTCATGTGCATGAAGCGGCAAGCCAGGGCCATGATGAACGGCATGGACTCGCAGTAGCTCGTGCCCGGGTTCAGGTCCGTGCCCAGGGCCACTGGCAGGCCGGCGGCAATCATGGCCCGAGCGTCCGCATACTCGTGCAGACCAAGCCCAAAGGGAGTGCCCGGCAGCAGGACGGCGATGGTTCCTGCCTTGACCATGGCGTGCATCTCCTCGGCGGGCGTGCGCAACAAGTGATCCGCGGAGATCGCGCCCAACTCGGCCGCCAGCCGGGCCGCGCCCAGATGCGCGAATTCGTCCGCGTGAACCTTCAGCGGCATGCCAAGCGCTCTAGCGGCCTGCAGGATGCGCTTCGTCTGGTCGAGGCTAAAGGCCCCTCTGTCACAGAAGACGTCACAGAAGG
>CAYZKS010000062.1:6699-16394 GCA_964478725.1 uncultured Anaerolineales bacterium | reverse complement strand
AGACTTCGGAAGTCTGGGAATCGCCTAGTCAAACCCAAATTCCTCAGCCACCTTGCTCTCCTCGGGGCTATACGAGACCACGAAGGCTCGGTATGCATCGCGGGAGGCGAACTGCGACAGCACGACATCCGGCACAGGCAGGCTTCCTGCTCTCAAGCCCACGTACTCACGGTAGCTTGAGAACTTCCACTCTTCCGCCTGCTTCACCACGCCAGCCAGAACGGGGTTGAGATGTAGGTAGCGCGACAAGTGCACCAAGTATTCATTGCGCTCAATGTGTTTGGCCTGGAACGCTCCTTGAAAGACTACGCCCACACGCTGATAGCTCTTGTTGACCGACTTGGTGTATGAGATGGCAAACAGTTGCATGCAATGCGACAGGTCCTCGTCCTTGAGGTGTACCAGGATATGGTAGTGCGTGGGCATGAGACAATACGCCACTACGTCGCACGTAGCCGACAGGTACCTGCGCCACTGCCTTAGGAAGAAGACATAGTTCTCCGGTGCAAAGAAGATCCGCTCGCGGTTGTTGCCGCGGTTGTAGAGGTGATAGTACTCGCCCTGGCAGAACTGCACTGCTCGTCGCGGCATGATTCCTCGCTAAGGCGAAATCAAGACTTCCGAAGTCTCAGAAGACTTCGGAAGTCTTGCGTCTTGGCAGCACCGCTATTCGGCCCACCATGGTTCAGCAGGGCTCTTTAGGTACGCATCTATGTCGGCCGCGGAGCGCTTGCCGGCGCCCATGGCGCTGATCACGGTCGCGGCGCCGGTCACGATGTCGCCACCCGCCCAGATGCGTTGCTTCTTGGTGCGGCCGGTGACTTCATTGGCAACCACCGTACCGTGTTTGCTGCGCTCGAGGTCTGGGGTGTCGGTGAACACCATGGGGTTGGGGCGCGTCCCGAGGGCCATGACCACCAAGTCCGCCGCCATTTCGTACTCCGAGCCAGGAATTGGCACGGGGCGCGGGCGACCGCTGGCATCGGGCTCGCCCAATTGCTGCTTCTGAAGCTTGATGGCGCGCACCCAACCTTTGTCCGTGCCGAGCACCTCGACCGGACTGGTGAGGTAGTGGAACTGGATGCCCTCTTCTTCGGCATTGGCCAGCTCCTCGGCGCGAGCCGGTGCCTCGGCCTTGGTGCGGCGATACACGACTTGCACTTCTTCCGCCCCCAGACGAAGCGCGCAGCGCGCCGAGTCCATGGCCACATTGCCCGCTCCCACCACTGCCACATGCTTGCCTAACATGATTGGCGTGTCGTACTCCGGGAACAGGTAAGCCTTCATGAGATTTGTACGGGTCAGGAACTCGTTGGCGCTGTAGACGCCGTTGAGGTTCTCGCCCGGGATATTCATGAACATGGGCAAGCCCGCCCCGGTACCCAGGAAGATGGCATCGTAGCCATCGGCAAACAACTCATCCACGGTGAACAGTTTGCCGATCACGCTGTTGAGCTTGAGCTCCACGCCCAGGCTCTGCACGTACTTGACCTCGGTAGCCACGATGGACTTGGGCAGTCGAAACTCCGGAATGCCGTAGATCAACACACCACCCGGGGCGTGCAGCGATTCGAAGATGGTGACCTTGTACCCCAGCTTGGCCAGATCGCCCGCGCAGGTCAATCCGGACGGCCCGGCGCCGATCACGGCCACCCTCTTGCCATTGGGCGCGGGAACCTCAGGGGTTCGCACGCCCTGTCCGATCTCCCAGTCAGCCACGAAGCGCTCCAGGCGACCGATGGCCACAGGTTCGAACTTTTTCCCCAGCACGCAATGCTCCTCGCACTGCGTCTCCTGCGGGCAGACGCGACCGCAGATGGCGGGCAGGTTGTTCTTGTCCTTAAGCGCCGTGACCGCGCCCCACATATCGCCTTCGCGCAGGGCAAGGATGAATTCCGGGATACGCACCTGCACAGGGCAGCCCTCAATGCAGGTAGGTTTCTTACACTGCAGACAGCGCTGAGCCTCTGCCAAGGCCACTTCCGGGCTGTAACCCAGGGCCACTTCGTTAAAGTTGCGGCCGCGTGCCTGGGGGTCCTGGCGCGGCATCTCGTTTCTGGGTTGAACTTTGGCCATGGTTACTTGCCCTCCGCAGAGCATTTGCACTGGTGCTGCTGGGCCACGAACACCTCGAGGGCACGCTTTTCCTGCTCCAGGTAGATGCGCTGCCGCCCCAGCAGCAGGTTCCAGTCCACCTGATGCCCGTCGAACTCGGGGCCATCCACACACACAAAGCGAGTCTTGCCTCCCACCTCGACGCGACAAGCGCCGCACATGCCCGTGCCATCCACCATGATCGAGTTGAGGCTGACGATGGTCTTGACGCCGAAGGGCTGCGTCGTGGCCGCGCAGAACTTCATCATGATCGCCGGCCCGATTGCCCAAACGATGCTGGGCTTGCGATCCGCGGAAATGATCTCCTTGAGCGGCTCTGTCACCAGCGCCTTGCGCGCATAACTGCCATCATCCGTACACACGATCAGCTCATCGCTGACCGAGCGCATCTTGTCCTCCCAGAACAGCAGCTCCTGATTTCGCGCGCCGATGATGGCCAGCACGGTATTGCCCGCCTCCTTCAGCGCTCGCGCGATGGGGTAGATGGGAGCGATACCCACTCCGCCTCCCACCACCAGCACCGTGCCATAGTTCTCGATCTCAGTAGGCCTGCCCAAGGGGCCGACAAAGCTGGCCAGTTGGTCACCCACACCCAGCGTGCCCAACTGCTTGGTGCTCTTGCCCACTTCTTGGAACACCAGCGTGATCTCGCCCGTAGTGCGGTCATAGTCAGCTACGGTCAGCGGGATGCGCTCGCCATGCTCGTCGATGCGCACGATCACAAACTGGCCTGCCTTGGCCTTGCGGGCCACATCTGGCGCCTCGATCTTGAACAGCTTGGTGACGGGCGCCAGGTCCTCCCTGGCTGTGATGCGATACACCCTTAAACCTCCTGAGTATGAGTTCCGCGGCCGAATGTGCGACTGACCGCGCCAAGAACGGGTGCCCGCCCTGCGCGAGGTCGGGCAGCAAACAACGCGCATAGGTCCCTGCACTCCGCAGCAAGTGGCATCGTATTCGGGGGGGCAAGCCCAGACAGACGCATTCACATCCTGGGCGATTGTACTCCAAGAGCGAACATTGTCAATTTGCTCAGGCGAGCATCTCCATCACTTGTCGCACCACAGCGGCCACGGCGCTGCCCAGACGCACCACCTGCCCAGCCCGGACGGGCTTACGTCCACCACGTGAGGGAAGGGGACGGCGTTGGAGCAGTAGGGCCAGCGCAGCGCCAGCCACGCCTCCCATGGCGGCACCCAACAGCACCGCTCGTGTCTCCTTTCGGTTGAGCATCTACGATCACCTCCTGCCCAGAACCTGCAGCGCTCGCTGCACGCCGGCCATGACACCTTGCAGCAGCACAAAAGGCGCAGCCACGCCCGACGCGATTCGCCCGCTGATGTCACGGGTCTGTTTTGCATAGCTACGCAAGATGTATAGTCTGGGCAAGATCCAGACCTGGGCTTGCCGCAGACTGCGCAGACTGTAGTACAATGCGACGCCGATCGGCAGGCCAAGCAAAAAGACCTCGAACGCCAGCAGAACCAGTCCTGCATCCCGCCAGTACGCCAGTGCATGCATGTCTGCCACCCCTCCGTTCCCACCGTACCACGATTATATCATTTGGGTTCGGATCAGGCAACCTGCTGCGCCAGCCTTCCCTCACCCCAACTCTCTGCGTAGCCTCTCGCTGCTGTATGGCGAGGCTCCCATGAGGCGACTGAGAGAGGGCCACCAGCGGAAGGCCGCCGCTTCCCCTGGATGAGCGAGGGAAGACAGCGACCTACCCTTCTGCTTGCCTGATTCGGCGTACTTTCAGCAGGCGCTGCAAGCAATTGACGTGCTCGCGTGGCCGGAGTAAAATAGCCAGCCAGTGTGGGCGCTATCATACGTGTGAGAGGCGATCCGAGTGGAACGCTTGCACAAGGTGCTCGCGCGCGCGGGGGTAGACTCGCGCCGCAAGTGCGAAGAGCTGATCGCTACCGGTCGGGTGCGCGTGAATGGACGGACCGTCTCGGAGCCAGGCACCCGGGTTGATGAGCACAGCGATCGCATCGAGGTGGATGGCCGGCCCATCGCCTCAGGAGCGCGGCGCAGCTACTGGTTGGCGAACAAACCACCGGGTTACCTGTCGACCGTGCGCGATCCCAGGGGACGGCCCACCATCGTGGACCTGGTGCGCTCAGACGAACGCGTCTACCCAGTCGGCCGGCTCGACCTCGATAGTGAGGGGCTGATGCTGCTCACAAACGACGGCGAGCTTGCTCAGCGTTTGATCCATCCCAGCTTCGAGCATGAGAAGGAGTACCAGGTCTGGGTGGATGGCAAGCCCACGCAACGCACCTTGCAGCGCCTGCGCGAAGGCATCGAGCTGGAGGATGGCTTCACCTGGCCGGCGCAAGTGCAGGTGCTGCGTCAAGAGCAGGGCGGCACTTGGCTGCGCTTTGTCATCCACGAGGGACGCAAGCGCCAATTGCGCCGCATGTGCGAGGCAGTAGGCCATCCCGTGCGCCGCCTCATTCGCACGCGCATGGGGCCTCTATCTTTGGGGGAACTACCCGTGGGCAAGTCTCGCGCATTAACAGATGCTGAAATCCAAACCCTGAAGGAAGCAGTCACATCCTGATCCAGCCGCAAACGAGGCACGCACAGGACTTGTCTAAATGTCGTCGCATTGCTTCGCTTGCACACAATCTGCTTGACTGAGGTTGTATTGCCATACCCTGATACCATCGCCATAGACGGACCATCCGCCGCCGGCAAGAGCACCATCGGGGAGCTGCTGGCCCGCGAGCTCAACTACCTCTATCTGGACACGGGCGTCATGTACCGCGCTGTGACCGTGGCAGCCATGCAGCGCGGCGTGCCCGTCGAAGACGACGCTGCGGTCTGCCGGTTGGCTCGCCAAGTGGACATCCAGATTCTGCAGCCGACAGTCGATGACGGCCGTCAGAACACCATCTGCGTGGATGGTCAGGATATCACCTGGGAACTGCGACAACCCGAAGTGGACTTGGGCGTCTCGCCCGTCTCGGCCAACGCCGGTGTGCGCGCCGCGCTGACGCGTCAGCAGCGTCGCATCGGCCGCCGTGGCAGAGTGGTGATGGTGGGTCGCGACATTGGCACGGTAGTGTTGCCGGACGCGGATCTGAAGATCTATCTGGATGCCACGGCCGAGGCGCGCGCCAGGCGGCGCTACCTGGAGAACGTGGGGCGTGGCCAGAAGTGCGAGTACGATGCCATCCTGAAGGACATGTGCCGCCGCGACCAGCATGACAGCTCGCGCAAGGCTGCCCCCCTGCGACCCGCGCCCGATGCCGTCATCCTGGATACCACCGACCTGGATGTGGAAGAGGTGATGGTACAGGTGCGACGCCTGGTTCAGGAGCGCGATCCTTGAATGCGCGGCGCCGCCTGTTAGTGGGTTGCCTGCGCGGGCTCTTGCGTACGCTCTCCCACTGGTCCATCGTTGGGCGAGAGAACCTGCCGCAGGGCGGCCCGCTGATCGTTGCATTTAACCACGTGGCGCATCTGGATGGCCCCCTGGTCATCCCTAGCCTGCCCTGGGAGGTCGAGGTGATCTCACTCTCGGATCTGCTGGACATCCCTGTCGTGGGACAACTGCTACGTCTGTATGGGGTCATACCCGTGCACCGTGACGTGTTTGACCGGCAGGTCGTGCGGCGGGCGTTGCAGACATTGGCCGAGGGCAGGGTGCTGGCCCTGGCTCCGGAGGCACGTCAGAGCCTCAGCGGCGCAATGGAACACGGGCGAGAGGGGGCGGCGTACCTGGCCCTGCGCAGCGGCGCGCCCGTGTTGCCCGTTGGCGTCACCGGCACTGAGACTGTGCCGAGCATGCTCAGACACTTGCGGCGTCCATATCTCAGCGTGAACATCGGTGCGCCTCTACACCTAGAAGGGCCGTTGGAACACGGGACGGCACGCCATACGCAGTTGCAGGCCGCACATGCCCAGATCATGCGCCGCATTGCTGAACTGCTGCCGGCACACTACCGGGGAGTGTACGCGCAATGAGAGAGAGTGCGCTTTTCCGTCGCTTCGCCAACGTGCTTCTGCGCCTGCTGTTCAGGATGCTTCTCAGGCTCGAGGTGGTGGGGCGGGAAAACGTCCCTCTGACAGGCGCCTTCATTGCCATGATCAATCACGTCTCTTTCCTGGATCCAGTCATGACCGTAGCACTCGCGCCCCGCGAGATCGTGGCTATGTCCAAGATCGAAAACTACAGTCACCCCATCGGCGCTCTGGTGCTGAACCTGTACGGCTCGTTCCCTATCCGGCGTGGCGAGGTGGACATGGAGGCCATCCGTGCCTCGATGCAGGTGTTGAGACTGGGGCGCGGACTGTTGATGGCTCCTGAGGGCACGCGCAGCAAGACCGCTACGCTACAGCCCGGGCTTGACGGCATGGTCATGATCGCCCTGCGCGCCGATGTGCCCATCGTGCCGGTGGCCATCAGCGGCGCGGAGCGTTTCAAGCATAACTGGAAGCGCCTGCGTCGCACCCCGGCGCGCATCGTGTTCGGTCCGGCATTCTGCCTACGCCCTCAGCCTGGCATGGGCCACCGCGAGCAGATGCACCTGATGACGCGCGAGGCCATGTTCCGTCTGGCGGCGCTGCTGCCGCCCGAGTACCGTGGCGTGTACAGCGACCTCGATCAAGCTACTTCTCAGTTTCTGGTTCCCTTGCAGGCCACCCCAAGGTAGTCCGTGCATGGCAACCTCCATTGGCGGCAAAGTGGCCCAGGTGCAGCCCGGCAGTGCCGCGTCTGCCGCAGGCGTGCGAGCGGGCGACGTGATTCTCTCCGTCAACGGGCATGCATTGCACGATGTGCTGGACTACCAGTTCTACAGCGCCGAGGAAAACATCGAGCTGCTCATCCAACGCGGCAATGGTGCCTCCGTGACGCTCCGCTTGCGGCGCGAGTACGGGCAGCCACTGGGCATTGCCTTTGAACATGTGACATTCGATGGCATACGGCGCTGTCACAACCGCTGCGAATTCTGCTTCATCCGGCACATGCCGCCGGGCCTGCGCAAAACGCTCTACGTGCGAGACGACGACTACCGCTACTCGTTTCTGTATGGCAATTTCGTCACCTTGACGAACCTCAGCCCTGAGGATTGGGCACGCATCAAAGAGCAGCACCTGAGCCCGCTGTACGTGTCTGTACACAGTACCGATCCGGCACTCCGCGCGCGCATGCTAGGCACGCCTGATGGCGGCGACATCCTGCGCCAACTGCGAAGACTCGGGCGTGCGGGCATCGACCTGCACACGCAGATCGTAGTGGTCCCCACGCTCAACGACGGGTTGGCGCTGGAAAGGAGCGTGCGCGATTTGGCCCGGCTGCCCACTGTGCGCTCCATCGGCATTGTGCCGGTGGGTCTGACGCACTATCGCTCCCGTGGCTTGCGCACCCTGACGGGTGGCGAAGCGCGATCCATCGTGGCGTACGTAGGATCGCTGCAGCCAACCTTTCGTGCGGAGCGCGGCGTTGGCCTGGTCTACGCGTCGGATGAACTGTATCTGATGGCAGAACAGCCACTGCCATCGGGGCGAGCCTACGATGGCTTCCCGCAACTGGCCAACGGCATCGGCCTCACCCGGCAACTCCTGGATGAGTGGCGAGGCGTCAAACGCCGCGGGCCAGCGACTGCGTTCTCGGCTCGCAGCATGACATGGGCCTGCGGCGCGCTGATTGCGCCCACGCTGGAGGACCTTGCGGCGCAATTCACATCTCTCGTGGGCACGGAGGCGCGGGTCGCGCCCGTGAGCAACCAGTTCTTTGGGCAGACGGTGACGGTATCGGGCCTGCTCACGGCCCGCGACGTGATCGCGGCGCTGCGGGGGAGAGCGCTCGGTGAACTCGTGGTTCTGCCGCGCAGCATGTTCGACGCTGCAGGAGAAGTCACACTCGATGACCTGCGGCTCAGCGACATACAGCAGGCGCTGGGAGTCCGGGTCACTATGGCAGAGCGATTGGGTGAGATCCTTTGCATGTGATGCACGTACACACAGCGGCGAGAGGCCACTTCGGTCTCAGGTTGTTGTCGCTGCTGCGTTGGGAGGTTCGTAAAAACGCATGCGCATCGAACGAGCAGACCCTGCCAGCAAAAAAGGCTGGTATGCCGGTCCATGGAACTCCGGCCTGAGCATGTCAGTGGGATACGCTACTGCCGGCGTGGACGAGCCGCACCTCCACAGCGTGATCACCGAGATCTACCTCGTGGCCCACGGCACATCGCGGCTGCGCGTGGAGCAGACCACACTCGAGCTGGCGGCTGGCGACGCGGTGATCATCGATCCCGGCGAAGCTCACACCTTCCTATCGAGCTCGCCGGGATACCTGCATTTCGTGCTTCACGCGCCCGGTCTGGAGGGCGAGCGCGCCCGAAACGATAAGGTGGCTGTGCCCAGGAGTCGCCTGGGACTGGAGTGATGCCCGGGCGCGACGAGCCGGGACATCCGAAACTGCGAGTCGCCCTGTCTGCATGCGCAATGGGCCACAAGAACTCTACGCCAAGTACCACTCGCCCTATCCTGGTCTGTCGCGAGCGCTTCGTCAACTGAACGCCTGGTGAGCTAACAACACGCAGTCCTACATCCTAGATTTGCACCGGGCATCTGCCCCGCTCACAGAGGGCAACACATCGACTATTGCATGAAGGAGTCAAGACCATGTCGTCAAGAATTCGTCGCCCGAAGCAAGGTGCGATACTGACCATGCTCATTCTGTCCATGTGGGTGGCTGCATGTGGCGGGGCCGCGCCCGCACCAACCCAGGTGCCTCCGACGCCCGTGCCACCTGCCACACTGGCACCCACTCTTGTCCCTACCCCAGAGCCGACCGCAGAGCCGCCCACCGTCGTGCCCACCCCTGCGCAAGTGCCGAAGCCATGGAAGCTGCAAGGGAAACTCAGCGTAAGCTACCCCAGCCGAATCATCTGGGCCTTTGGCGGCCAGGTGCTTGGCGTGATTGCGGAGGATGGGCTGCACGTGGCCAGAACCTCCAACCTGGGGCAGATGCGCAGCATTCCTGTGTCGTCACCCAACAGGCTGCTCGATTTCTCACCCGATGGTCACACCATGGCTCTGACCACTGGCCAAGGCGAGGTAACCCTACAGGATGCCAACACCGGCGAGGTCGTGCGCACCTTGCGTCCGCCTCAGCTTCCGCTGATGGCGAGCTTTTCGCCGGATGGTGGCACGCTGGTAGTGCCCATGGAGGATCTCAGTGTGTCCTTGTGGGATGTCACCAGCGGTCAGTTGATCAAGACTTTGAGCGGCTATGAGACGGCAGCCCCGGTGTACAGCGTCTATTCTACCTCAGATGGGCGGCACTTGATCTGGGTGTCGCGGGCCAAGGTGCAGATCATGGACATCGCCAGCGGCCAGCTCGGACCCGAGTTTCGCCACGAGGATTTCGTCATGTCCGTCGCCCTCTCGCCCGATGGCAAGACGCTGGCGACAGCCGCGGCGGGAACGGTGAACGGGCAGTATACACCCTTTGTAAAGCTGTGGGATGCCGCCAGCGGCAACGAGATCGCGACCTTGGTGCGTGCGCAGAGCATCTTGGGCATCCAGTTCTCTACGGATGGGCGCATCCTGGCCGGCGCCTC
>CAYZKS010000062.1:0-6599 GCA_964478725.1 uncultured Anaerolineales bacterium | reverse complement strand
GTAGTGGACAGCATGAGCGCGGTGACCCACACCATCTTCCTGGCCAAACTGGTGAATGCCGAAGTGGTCAAAGAAGACGGCGAGCCCATTACCTACGCCTACTACCAGATGGTGAAGCGGGGCAAGTCGCCCAAGACAGCACCTACCTACCAGAAGCCCGAACCGCCGAAAGAGACGCCCAAGCCAGAGGCCAAGGCAGTCCAGAAGTGGCGCTGCACGGTCTGCGGCTACATCTACGACCCTGCCGTTGGCGATCCCGATGGCGGTATCAAGCCAGGCACCGCGTTTGAGGACATCCCCGATGGCTGGACCTGCCCTGTCTGCGGGGCAGCCAAAAGCCAGTTCGAGAAGTACATGGAATAGACAACTACAACCAAAGGAGGCTAGGACATGCCAAGCGTCAAAGGTACCAAGACCGAGAAGAACCTGCTACTATCGTTCGCCGGCGAATCCCAGGCCAGGAATCGCTATACCTTCTTTGCCTCAAAAGCGAAGAAGGAAGGCTATGAGCAGATTGCGTGGGCCTTTGCCGAAACCGCCGATCAGGAGAAGGAGCATGCCAAGCGCTTCTTCGAGTTCCTGGAGGGTGGCGAGGTGGAGATTACAGGAGGATTCCCGGCCGGCGTGATCGGGGACACCAAGACCAACCTGGCCGAGGCAGCCGCGGGCGAGATGCACGAGAACACCAAGATGTACCCCAGTTTCGCAGCAACTGCGGATCAAGAGGGATTCCCTGCGATCGCTGAGGTCTTCCGCAGGGTCTCGGTCGCCGAGAAGGGGCACGAAATGCGCTACCGCGCATTTCTGGCCAACATCGAGCAGTCGCGTGTATTCAAGCGCGACAAGCCGGTGCGCTGGCGCTGCCGCAATTGTGGCTACATTCATGATGGCCCCGAGGCGCCTGAGTCCTGCCCTGCTTGCGCCCATCCGCGCGCCTTCTTCGAAGTACTGGTCGAGAACTACTAGGTATGATGCCCATCTCAGATGCCGGGCGTCAAGCCCGGTATCTGAGATACACAGGAGGTGCAAAGCCGACTGAAGAGCGAACCTGCATCCAGGAGGGATTTCGGCGCACGGACTGCGTCCGCTCGGACGCAGTTGACGAGGAGGAGGTTCCCTGCCGCACAGCAGGGCTAACCAGGTCGGAAACCCGAGGAGAAACCCGTTTTCTAGGAGAAAACGGGTTTCTAGGGGCGACCTGGGAAAATCGAAGGGTCAGCGGAAGCCTCCAGGGAGAGCCACATCCCCTTCTCACCCTCCAAGAAAAGTGCCCTACAACGCCAGCAGATGACTGTCAGGACAAAGCGGGCACAGTGGCCAGTGCGGCAGCAGGCCCAGGCGAGGCACCCCTTGCTGCGGATTGCCTTTGCCTGCTGCATCCTACTACTCCGTCTGGAGGGAACCCATGTGTGGCATCATTGGTTACGTCGGGACACGCGACGCGGCGCCCATCGTGCTCGCCGGTCTGCGGCGTTTGGAATATCGCGGTTATGACTCGGCTGGGCTGGCCGTTGTGCAAGATGGCCGTCTGGCCTTGCGTCGCAGCGTGGGCAAGATCGAAAGCCTGGCTACCCTGTTGTCACAGCAGCCGGTGAGCGGCACGGTGGGTATTGGTCACACACGCTGGGCCACGCACGGTGGCGTCACCGAGGCCAACGCGCATCCTCATACCGATTGTCGCGGCGAGATCGGCGTCATTCAGAACGGCATCGTGGAGAACTACCGCCAACTCAAGGAGGAGTTGCTCGCCGCAGGCCACGTCTTTCGCTCGCAGACCGACACCGAAGTGATCGTGCATCTCATCGAGCACTACCGTGAGAGGCATGCCGATCTGGTCGAAGCGGTTCGGCTGGCGATGGCCCGACTGAAGGGCTCCAGCGCGGTGGTAGTGCTGAGCGCGCGCGATCCCGATTGCCTCGTGGCTGCTCGTTTGGGCAACGCGGGCGGGATTGTGGTAGGCTACGGGCAAGGCGAGGCATTCTTGGCTTCGGACTTGCCTGCCGTGCTGGACCACACCTGCCAGGTCAGTTTCCTCGAGAACCGCGAGATAGCGCGCCTCACGGCTGATGGCGCGCGGTTCAGCACGCTGGACGGCGAGGCTGTGTCCAAGGAAACGCAACGCCTCGCGTGGGACCCCGTGGCCGTGGCCAAAGAAGGATATCCACATTTCATGCTGAAGGAGATCTCCGAACAGGCTCGCTCGATTACGGACGCCATGCGTGGACGCATCGACCAAGACGCGGCTGAGGTGCGCCTCGAAGGCCTGGACCGCCTGGGTGCCGACCGGCTGCGGGCCGTGCGCCGCATCCATGCGGTGGCCTGCGGGACTGCCTGGCACGCTGCCCTTGTGGCCAAAGCATACATCGAGGCCTTAGCTCGCGTGCCTGTGGGGGTCGACTATGGCTCCGAATTCCGCTACCGCGACCTCCCACTGGATCCAGAGGAGGACCTGCTGCTGGTCATCAGCCAGTCCGGCGAAACGGTGGACACACTGGCTGCGATGGACAAAGCCCGCAACCACGGCATGCGTTGCGTCAGCCTGGTCAACGCCGTGGGCAGCCAGGCGGCGCGCCTCGCTGACGGTGTGGTCTACCTCAACGCCCGGCCGGAGATTGGAGTCGCCTCGACCAAGGCCTTCACGTCCATGCTCGTGGCTTCCTACCTTCTGGCGGTCTACCTGGGCCAGCAGCGCGATGTCCTAGACCTCCATCGCAGGGAGCAGTTGTTGCAGGACCTGGTCGAACTGCCCACCCTGGTGGGCAAGTTGCTCACCAATACCAACCCATATGAAGCACTGGCGCGGACTTTCTACCAGCGACGTGACTTTCTGTTCCTCGGACGCGGCCTGAACTACCCGATTGCTCTGGAGGGGGCCCTCAAACTGAAGGAAATCTCCTACATCCACGCCGAGGGCTACCCGGCGGGCGAGATGAAGCACGGGCCGATCGCCCTGATTGACGAGCAGATGCCTGTGGTGGCCATCGCCGTGCGCGATTCGGTACGCGACAAGATGCTCAGCAACATCGAGCAGGTGAGAGCGAGAGGCGGGACAGTGATCGCCGTTGCCACCGAGGGCGATGAAGAAATCGCAGCCAAGGCCAGCCACGCCCTGGAGGTTCCAAGCACATCGGCATTGCTCACACCAGTGCTAACCACTATCCCGCTGCAATACCTGGCCTATTACATCGCCGTGCACCGCGGCTGCGACGTCGACCAACCCCGCAACCTGGCCAAGTCGGTCACGGTGGAGTAGCAGACCATAGCCCCTGTCCAGCGTGCTGTTGCGACTGCACTTCGCCTCAGGTATAATGGGCCGATGCGCATCGTGTTTATCGGCCCATTTGCCATGCAACCCAAACGCACTATGGCCGTGCGCGCACTGCCTCTGGCCAGGGCTCTGGCCGCGCGCGGACATCAGGTGCTGATGCTGCTTCCAGCCTGGGACCATCCCGAAGATGCAGGCTGGGAGTGGGTGGAACAGGGCCTGCGCGTCCACAATGTGCCCTTGCCTGCCAAGCTGCCAGTCCTGTTCCATCTGTGCCTGACCTGGCGCCTGCTGAGCGAGTGTCTGAGCTTCCGGCCTGAGGTCGTACACTGCTTCAAGCCCAAGTCTTATTCGGGCCTGGCCGCCTGGGCTCTGTGGCAGATGCAGCGCCTCGGACAGTTCAAAGCACGTCTGCTGGTTGACGCAGACGACTGGGAGAGCAGTGGCGGCTGGAATGAGCTGGAGCGTTACTCATGGTTGCAGAAGCGCTTCTTCGTTTGGCAGGAGCGTTGGGGGCTGACGCACTGCGACGCTCTGACCGTGGCCAGTCGCGCCCTGGAAACCATCGTGTGGAGCCTAGGCGTGAAGCCAGAGCGGGTGCACTACTTGCCCAATGGTTGGGCGGGCGAACAAGATGCGCCAGATGCTGGCGCGCAGGTGGAACTGCGGCGCAGCTTGGGTCTGGAGGAAGCACCCGTAGCGCTGCTGTACACGCGTTTTTTCGAATTCGGCCTGGATCGCGCCCTGGCCATCATGCGGGGCGTGCTGGCCCTTGCGCCCGAGGTGCGCTGGTTGGTCGTCGGCAAGGGCCTATTCGGTGAGGAGCAGCTGCTGCTGACTGCGGCGCAGGAAACGGGGATAGCAGCGCACATCACGTACGCAGGCTGGGTGCCTGCAGCGCAGGTGCCCCAGTATCTTGCCCTCGCCCGCTTCGCCATCTACCCCTTTGATGACACACTCGTGAACCGCTGCAAGTGCGCAGTCAAGCTGATCGATCTGCTGGCTGCCGGCGTGGCAGTGGTGGCCGACCGTGTGGGGCAGAATGCAGAGTACATCCTGGACGGCGTCAGCGGTCTACTGGTAGAGCCCGGCGATACCCCGGCCTTTGTGGCGGCCGCCGTGCGTTTGTTGCGCGATGCCGAGTTGGCCGGGCAATTGGGAAGGCAAGCCCGCCAGCGCCTGCGCGACCAGTTCGCCTGGCAGCATCTGGTAGAGACGGCAGAGGGAGCCTATGTGGAGAGGGACCGCTCCGAATGAGACGACTCCTGGCCTGGCTGTACTACTGGCTGCCCCCACTGCTTCTGATGGCATTCATCTTCTACCTGTCGGCCCAGCCCGACCTTCCGCACGCGCCAGGTGAGGCGCTTGACGCATTCGTCAAGAAGCTAGCGCATGCTGGCGTGTTCGCCCTGCTCTTCATGCTGTTTTCGCGCGCCTGGCGCAGGCACCTGCCATTGTCCCGCTCATTGGACGTCTCGTGGCTGCTGACGGCCGCCTATGCCGTCAGCGACGAACTGCACCAGTCCTTCGTCCCAGGCAGGCACGCCCGGTTGTATGACGTCGCGATCGATGTTGGCGGGGCGCTACTGTTGTGGGCCTTCCTGAGGAGCAGGTTGCGTCTGGGGTTCTTGTGCGGGCGCGATCATGATCTCTCCGAATAGCTTCTCCTGCCGCACTGAGACACATCTGGCTTTGATCAACTCCAAGAGCGCCAGAAAAGTGATAATGATCTCTGCCCGAGACGCGGCCTTGCGCAAAAGCCTGCGAAAGCCAAAGGCCCCCTTACGAGCCAGCATGCCCTCGATGACCTGTATCTTGTCGCCGATGGTGATGGTAACCGGCGGGACCACCTCGTCCGCCGTCGGAGCGGGGGGCTGAACTGTAAGCGCCTCACGTACCGCATTCAAGAGGTCATCCAGCGTTACATCCGAGAGGTCCAGTTTCTGCTCCAGATGAGGCAACGACGCTACCCTCAGGTAGGCGCGCAAGCCAGATTCTTCGCGCTGACGCAAGCGCTGCGCCAGCTCCTTGAGCAGCTTGTACTCGCGCAGCTGGCGCACCAGGTCGTCGCCAACATCCTCCGCCTCCGCGTCAGGCAGCGCGGGAGGAGCCGGCAGCAGGGCACGCGATTTGATGAGTAGCAGCTTGGCAGCGATCACCAGGAAATCGGCCAGAACCGCCGGCTCAAGCTGTTCCAGGTGGCTGATGTAGTCGAGGTACTGGTCCGTCACAGCCACCAGGGAGACCTTGGTGATATCGAGCTCCTCCTTCTCAATCAGGCGCAGCAACACGTCCAACGGGCCTTCAAAGACGTCCAGCCGCACTTGATACACCGGCTCGGCCTGCAAATTGCCATGGGCCATGCTGTCTTCCAACAATCTCCCTCCTACTTGCACACTTGAGCTCGGGGCAGTATCATTATACTAAGCCTGTCCAGCGCTGCAACACGTCTCATCAACTGCCACGGCATGCGCGCGGCCCAAAAGTCCTGCATCGCAGGGGAGAGGAGATCGGAAATGAATACGGTGCCGAACAGCCGTCTGCGTCAGGAGATCCACGAGCAGCCAGAGGTCATCGCACGACTCCTTGCGGAAGAAAGCACCCCGGTGACACGCATCGTCGAGCAACTCGCCAAGCGTAACGTATGCTACGTCATGATCGCAGCGCGCGGGACCTCCGATAATGCCGCCACTTATGGCAAGTACCTTTTTGCCAACGCCCTGCGCCTGCCAGTCGGGCTAGCCGCGCCGTCTCTCTACACCATCTACGGCTCGCCTCCACGCACAGGCTCCGATGCCCTGGTGATCGGTATCTCACAGTCCGGCGAATCGCCCGACATCGTGGCCGTGCTGCAAGAAGCCAGGCGGCAGGGAGCAACCACCCTGTCGATTACCAATGCACCGGCATCGCCGTTGGCTCAGGCGTCCGAATTCTCCATCGCGTGTCATGCCGGACCCGAGCTGAGTGTGGCAGCTACGAAGAGCTATACCGCCCAGCTGACAGCCTTGGCGCTGCTGGCCGCAACCTGGAGTGGAGACGAGCAGCGCAAGGCGCAGATCCAGACGCTGCCAGACGCCGTCCAACACACCCTGGGCCTGGCCCCCACCATTCGGGCATGCTCGCAACGCTACCGTTACATGGAAGCGTGTGTGGTGTTGGGACGTGGCTATAACTATCCCACTGCACACGAGATCGCGCTCAAGATGAAAGAGCTAAACTACATCTTGACCGAACCATACTCCTCGGCCGACTTTATGCACGGGCCTATCGCAATCATTGGCCAGGGGTTCCCGGTGCTGCTGGTTGCACCCTCTGGCGAGGTCTACCCTGATCT
>CAYZKS010000061.1:0-16518 GCA_964478725.1 uncultured Anaerolineales bacterium | reverse complement strand
CAATGGCTCCCACTTGCCTGAACCAGAGAACGCCGCTAGAATCGGCGACGTGCCATCAAAATGCGTGAAACCAAGGGGGTGCCAGGGTGAAGCGCGCAATCCTGAGCGTGTGGGACAAGACGGGGCTGGTGGAACTGGCTCGGCCATTGGCCGAGTCCGGCGTGACCCTATTCGCCAGCGGCGGTACGGCGCGGGCGCTGGCTGCGGCCAAGGTGCCGGTCCGCGACGTGCAGGAGCTGACCGGATCGCCGGAGATCCTCGGCGGCCGGGTGAAGACACTCCACCCGGCTGTGCACGCAGGCATCCTCTCCCGGAGGACAGGCGAGGACCGCCAACAGCTCGCCTCCCTGGGATGGGGCGAAATCGACCTGGTGGTGGTCAACCTCTACCCCTTTGAGCAGACCATCGCCAACCCCGAGGTCAGCCTGAACGAAGCCATCGAGCAGATCGATATCGGTGGCGTGGCGCTGCTGCGCGCGGCCGCCAAGAACTTGCAGCACGTGACCGTGCTGTGCGATCCAAGCGACTATGCGCCGTTTCTCGACGAAGTGCGCGCTTGCGGCCAGGTGAGCCTCGACTCCCGCAAGCGGCTGGCAGTCAAAGCATTCTCTCGCACTGCGGCTTACGACGTCGCAATCTCGAGCTACCTGGCGGGAAGCGGCGAGGCCTTGCCAGGCCACTGGAGCCTGGTCTTGCACAAGGTGCAGGACATGCGTTATGGGGAGAATCCCCACCAGCAGGCCGCGCTGTATGCGCGCAGCCAGAAGGCCGGCCCTCTGGGAGGCACGCTGTTGCAGGGCAAGGCGCTTTCGTACAACAACGTCCTGGACCTCGATGCAGCCTGGTGGGCCGCTCAGTCGTTCCAGCGACCGTCCGTTGTGATCGTCAAGCACCTCAGCCCCTGTGGCGTGGCCTGTTCGGAGACCCTGGCCCAGGCCTTTCCTTTGGCCCTGGCCTCCGATCCCGTGTCTGCGTTTGGAGGCGTGGTCGCCGTCAACCGGCCTTTCGATGCCGCCGTTGCCAGGGGTCTGGGTGAGCTCTTTGTCGAAGCCATCGCTGCGCCTGGCTTCACCGCAGAGGCGTTGGCGATTCTCAAGACGCGCGAGCAGTGCCGTCTGCTGAGCATCGAGGACTCTCCTGCCGACCTGTTGGAAATGCGCAGTGTGCTCGGCGGCTACCTCATTCAGGTGCGCGATCGCGGCGACCAGGCCGAATGGAAGCTGGTGACTGGGCGTGCGGCCAGTGTCGAGGAGATGCGCGCTTTGCGCTTCGCCTGGCGGGCCGTGGCCCACGTCAAGTCGAACGCCATACTTCTGGCGAGGGAAGAGCACAGCGTCGGCATCGGCAGCGGCCAGCCCAGCCGGCTCGACTCGGTGAAGACCGCTGTCTCCAAGGCCGGCGAGCTGGCAAAAGGCTCGGTGCTGGCATCAGATGCGTTCTTCCCCTTTCCCGATGGGATCCAGGTGGCAGCCGAGGCGGGCGTCACCGCCATAGTACAGCCGGGTGGCTCAATCCGCGACAACGAAGCCATCGCCATTGCCAACCGCCATGGCCTGGCGATGTACTTCACCGGCGTGCGCCATTTCCGGCATTGACGCGCGAGGTCCAACATGAACGAATGGCCACTCGAGGCAAGGCTCTCGGCTCTCTCACCCCTGGACGGTCGCTATGCCGATCAGTGCGCAGGCCTGCGTGAGCTGTTCTCCGAGGCCTCCTTGATCCGGCATCGTCTGCGCATTGAGATCCTCTACCTCGCTGCCCTCCTGCCCTTTCTCCGGCTTGGTGAGCTTGGCGCCTCGGATTGCCAGGACCTGTTGAACTGGTCCCAAAACCTGAGCCATGCCGAGCTGGAACGGCTCAAAGCGCTCGAGGACCGCACTCGGCACGATCTCAAGGCCATCGAGCTCCTGCTGCGGGAGCACCTGCAAAAAACGCCCAGGGCCTGGTGTTCGCCTTGGATTCACTGGGGCCTGACCAGCGAGGACGTGGACAATCTGGCCTACGGGCTGATGCTGAAGCAAGCCAACGAACGCGTGATCGTGCCCGCCGAACTGGCGCTGCTGCGCTTGGTGCTGCGCATGGCCCGCGAGCACGTTGCGGTGGTCATGCCGGCCAGAACCCACGGCCAGATTGCAGTGCCCACTACGATGGGCAAGGAGTTGGTGGTCTTTGCCTCTCGGGCCGCCTACTTTCTGGAAAAGCTCAGAAGTCACCGCTTCGGCGGAAAGCTCAGCGGGGCAGTGGGCAATTTCAACGCTCAGGCTCTGCTATTCCCGGAGCGGGACTGGATTGGCTTCAGCCAGCAGTTCGTCGCCGGTCTCGGGCTGGAGCCGACGCCTGCCACTACACAGATAGAACCTGCCAGCCAACTGGTGCACTTCCTGGATCTTCTGCGCCAGCTCAACAACGTCTGGCTGGGCCTGGCCCGGGACCTGTGGCTGTACGCCAGCCTTGGCTACCTGCGGCAGAAAGCCGTCTCTGGCGAGGTGGGATCATCCACCATGCCGCACAAGGTCAACCCGATCCATTTCGAGAACGCCGAGGGCAACCTGCAGACAGCCAACGCCCTGCTCGCTTTTCTGTCGGACAAGCTGGCCTTGTCCCGCCTGCAGCGGGATCTGTCCGACAAGACCGTCAAACGCAATCTCGGCGTGGCTTTCGGTCACGGCCTGGTTGCCGTGCGCAGCCTGTCGGACGGCCTCGAGCGCATCGCCCCTGACCAGCCCAGGCTGCGGCACGAAGTAGCGACACATCACGAAATGATGGCAGAAGCCGTGCAGTTGCTGCTGCGAGCGCGCGGTGACGAACAGGCGTTTGCCGCAGTGCAGGATCGCGTGCGAGGCTCTGAGCAGGCGTGGCCTCGACTGATGGACGCGCTTCCGACGGATGTCCGCGCCACAGTAGCTTCGTGGCGGCCAGAGGAGTACATCGGGCTGGCCAGGGAGTTGACCATGCGAGAAGTAGAGCGTATCCATACAGTGTTCGCGGACACTGAGCACCCACCTGCAAGAGCCAATTAGCCAAGGGAGGAGCCATGCCTCACGTTGTCATTCTGGGCACACAGTGGGGGGATGAAGGCAAAGGCAAGATCGTTGATGCACTCGCCGCTGAAGCACGCTTCCGGGCGGTTGTCCGGTACCAGGGTGGCAACAACGCGGGCCACACCGTAGTCGTCGGCGGCCAGACGTATACCTTCCATCTGCTTCCCTCGGGCATGCTCTATCCTGACCGAACCTGCGTACTTGGCAACGGCGTGGTCATCGACCCGCAGGTTCTGAGCAGTGAACTCGCCGCTCTTGAGGCGCGGGTAGGCACCGAGCATGCGCGCTTGTTCATCAGCGACAAGGCGCACCTGATCATGCCCTGGCACATCCTACGTGACTGCATCGCCGGCGGAGCGATTGGCACCACCTGCCGGGGCATCGGACCAGCCTATAGCGACTATATCGAACGCCGGGGCATCCGCTGGGCAGACGCGTTGGACCAGGAGGCATTTGCCAACCGTGTGGCGGAGGAAGCCGCCTGGAACCAGCGCCTGGTTGAGGCCTTGCTCGACCACCACCGCGTCCCTTCGGAGCGCAGAGCAGATCTAGACCCAGATCATGCTCTGAGCGCTGACAGGATCATTGCCTCCTATCGCACCTGGGTGCAACAGATCACCGGCAATCGCCTGGTGGAATCGGGCGATGCTTCTGCCTTGCTGGATCACCTGCAAGGCAGAGGAGAGGACATCCTCTTCGAGGGCGCGCAGGGCACCCTGCTGGACATCGCTCACGGCACGTACCCCTATGTCACCTCGTCTCATCCCACTCTGGGCGGAGTGTACGTGGGCACGGGCTTCCGGCCGCGCCACCTGCAAGTGGTGGGCGTAGCCAAGGCCTACACGACTCGCGTGGGAGGCGGCCCCTTCCCCACCGAATTGGCTGATGAACTGGGGCTCCATCTGAGAGAAGCGGGGCACGAATATGGCGCGACCACGGGCAGGCCCCGCCGCTGTGGGTGGCTGGACCTGCCCATGCTCAAGTACGCCTGCCGGGTCAGCGGTCTGGATTCCCTGGCCCTAACGAAGCTGGACGTTCTCACTGGCATCCCGCGCCTGTGCCTGGCAGTGGCGTACCAGACCGGCCAGGCGATGACAGACACGTTCGCGGTGCACAGCGACGTGCTTCAGCGTGCCCGAGTGGTCTACGAGGAACTGGATGGCTGGAGCGAGGACATCTCGGCAGCCTCCACTTTTGCCGATCTGCCGAGGGCTGCTCAAGCCTACGTGCAGCGCATCGAGTCCTTCGTCGGGCGGCCCCTGAGCATGATCAGCATCGGCCCGCAACGAGATCAGATGATCGTGTGCGGTCCGAGCGGCTGAGTCGCCACCCTCTGTCGCACCCAAGCCACCGACATCTGCTCCTGCTCAGCTCTCCTAACGCTCAGACCGGCTTGTATACTTTAGGGCATGGGCCGTTCACTTCATCTACAGAAAGCAGAATCAAGTTCGGTACAGCGCCCGCCAGTCGTGCAGGTTCGTCTTGCAGCGTTGCCAGTAATCGTCGATGGCGTTGTGCAGAGCAGTCGCGGCCAGGTTGGAGCAGTGCAGCTTCACCTCCGGCAGTCCTCCCAGCGCCTGCGCCACTTCGTCGTCGCTCAAGCGGGCCGCTTCTTCCAAGGTCTTGCCAGTCACCAGCTCCGTGGCAATGCTGCACGTGGCTATGGCGGCGCCGCAGCCTCGCACAAGGAATCTGACCTCAGCCAGTAACCCATCGCGCACGCGAATGGTGAAGATGGCCACGTCGCCGCATTCGATGTCCCCGGAGACACCCTGGCCATCATGCTCCTGGATGAACCCCACGTTGCGTGGGTTCAGCGCATGCTCTCGAACGGTTTCTGTGTAGTCCATCTAAGCCTAGTCGTACGCCCGCCGCGTTGCCTCGTCGGTCAGGACGTGCTTGATGAGTTCCTGCCACCGCGCGGATCGCCAGGTGCCCAGAGTGCTGTGGGTAAGGTAGTAGTTCTGCGGGATGGGGTGGGTGCCAACCACGACTTCCAGGCCATACTTGGCCGGGATGAATTCGCAAAAAGCCTGCAGGCGCGGGCAGGGCGGATAGCCCACCACCAGGCCTGTCGCCAGGTGGATGATCTCTGCGCCGTTCTTCTTCATCTCCGCTGGGGCATATTCCACGTTGCCGCCCGGGCAGCCCCCGCAGGTGGTATAGCCCACCAGCTCGACTTCCTCATTTGCGTAGCGGGCAAAGGCGCCCTCCCGGTTGCGCAGAGAGCGCAGGCATTTGCCGCCCGCGCAAGTGTGGTAGCGATTGCAGATCACGATGCCAATCTTCTTCATCTTTCCCTTCTCCTATGGTTTTATGGCATGCACAAAGTACTGCACGCCCTCGCTCTTGGCGTGAAGCACGTCAAAACCAGCCGCTTTCAACAGGACGTCCACTTCCTCGACGCCGAACCTGAACATATCCAGGTGGTGGAAGCGCCCCAGAAGCGCACGCTTCCAGCCGGAAAGCCAGGCTCGGTTGTAGTCCTTGAGGATCAGGCTACCGCCGGGCCTGAGAATCCGTTGGATCTCCATCAGGCCTTTGTGTGGGTCCTCCCACTCGTGAAAACAGGACTGGCTGACCACCAGGTCGACAGAGCCTGGCTCCAGCGGTATCTCCTCGGCGCTCCCCTGCCTGGCCTCGTGATTTGAGACCCCTGCCTTGGAGGCATTCTCTCTGGCAATATGCAGCATTTCCATGCTGGAATCCACGCTGATCACGCGGGCCTGAGGCCGCAGCCGGCAGAGCTCGATCGCCAGGTGGCCTGGTCCAGAGCCCAGGTCAACAATCGTCGGCCTCAGTTCTGATGAGGACAAGCAGGCCACGATCCTGCGGGCCAAAGGAGCGTACACCAGCCGCGAGGCCAGGCCCGATTGTCGCGCGTATCTCTGAGCCCGTTCTCCATTCTGCCAAAGCTCTTTTTGTGTGGTCATGCTATGTCCTTTCTCACCGATGCGGAATTTCGCACCCGCGCAAAACAGGACCGTGGTCATTTGCGGGGGGATAGTTGCGTCAGCGCAGCAACCCTTGGCATCTCGCTCATGCCACGCCCGGCGCTGGCGACGCCAATCACCGCGTGTGAAGCTCTGTATGTTCAAAGTGAGGCTGGGTCAGGTCAATCCTCGAACCAGCCTATGGTACACCAACGTGCAGTGGGAACCGTGCGACTGGATCACGCAGCTCTTCCGATTTACGCCTCGTGCCGGCATGCTCCTCCGGTCGAGCAAGGCGGGCTGTCGCAGCGTTCCTGCCGCCCACAGCAGGTCTTACCTGCCTCTCGGGTCGTGTGCTCGCGGGAGAAGGCAGGGGCCGAGGGCAGCCTCTCAGTCAGCGCAGCGCCACAGTGCGGGCAGGTGGGCACGTCCTGGCTGCCGCGCACCAGCATCTCGACCTTGGCCCCGCAAGTAGCGCAGCGGTAGTCATAGATCGGCATCGCTTTCAACACCTCACTTCCTCAACGGCCTGGGCCAGAGTGGTGGCCTGTGTCAAGCGCGTCTCCACACCGGCATCGGCAAATACGTAGGCCGGCCCCCTGCCGTGGACGTCTTCTCGCAACAGCACCACATCGGTCTTGAGGCTGACCAACCACTCTCCCACGCGGATGCCCTTGGCCTTGTCCATCCCAGCGTGCGGGTTGGCCAGTATTTCCTGGCGCTCGACCTGATGGTCAGCACAGCGCACCGTGACCAGAGCGAAGTAAGGTGCGTCGCCAAGGTGCTCACTGATGGCGCCGCCAGCATCCGCCAGGGGAACGGCATAGCGCATTTGAGTACGCAATTCCGGCTCGTAGTGGATGCGCACCCGCTCCACACGCGGCACGTGATCGCGCACAGCCGCCTCCAAACGCTGGCTGACGATGTGGGCCTTTTCCAGATCGGCCACCCGCAACGCCACGTCAGCCTCCAGAAAACGATAACGGCCGGCGTTGCGTCCGGCCAGCGAACGCACTGTAGTCACGGCAGGCTCAGCCTCCAGGATGGCCTGTACCTGCGCCAGAGTCTTGGCGTCCAGTGACGCATCCAGCAATACCCGCATTCCGTCGGCCAGCAACTGCCAACCCGTCTTGGCAATGAGCACGACGATCAGCAGCGCCGCGTAGCGGTCCAGCGAGAACCCGATCCTTTGCGCGGCCAGCGACAGGAACACCAAACCCGAGGAGAAGACATGCACACGGTACTCCTGGGCCTCGGCAATCAAGCTGGGAGAATTCAACGCCCGTCCCACGCGCATCTCGTAGAAACTGAAGGCCAACGGAAGAATCGCCGAGAGCGCCACTCCAGCCAGCATCCAAGCGTTGACCGTTGCAGGCCTCGGGACACCCCCGAAAGCCTGCTGAGCAATCTCATAGCCCGTTAGAAAGATCAGAATGGCCACCCCAACCGCCACCACGTTCTCTACCTTGTAGAGCCCGTAGGGAAAGGCCTGGCTCTTGCGCTGCGAGATCTTGACCCCGGCCAGCACTGCCACGGAGGCAACCAAGTCCACCAAGTTGTGGACCATCTCGGCCGCCACCGCCAGGCTGCCCGAAGCCGCCGCGATGGCCAGGTTGAGCAGGCTCAGCGTGACATTCACAGCGATGGATGCCCAGGCAACGCGTAGGGCTACCGGCTGCACCGAGGCGCGCGGCTTAGCATTCATCTTGAACTCTAGCCAATGCGCTTCAATCTGGACTCGACGTCCTCGAGTTGGCGACGAAGCATGTCAGCCTCTTCACGCAGCCGACCAAGATCGTCCTTCTCATACTGGCCTTCGGCCGGGATCTCCGCTTGTGCCGGGCTCTGCCCCTCGGGGTGAGCGTCGGCGCCGTGTCCATGCTCCCGGCTTTCCGCACACGGTTCGGCACCGTGCAGCTCTCCTCCCAAGTAGCGCTCCACCGCCTGGCGTACTGTGCCGTAAGCGCCGGTCACTCCTTCGACCCCATAGCACTCAAACCACTGTATCGCCCTTCCACCCATGCCGCCAGTGAGCATGACGTTCGCCCCCAGGGTGGAGATGAAGCCCGGGACCTGGCCAGGCTCGTGATTGCCGTAGAAGGGGTTGTCCACTTCCTGCACTTCCGTGATCTGGTCACCCTCCAGGCTTACCAACACAAAGTATGGGCAGCGCCCAAAATGGGGACTGACCACGCTTTCCAGACCACTCTTGTTGTCAGCAGAGACCGCAATGCGCATCACCTGCTCCTCCTCCAATTCACAGATTAGGCCTGAACGTCCGTTTCCCGTTCAAGCTGTCCGATCCGGTCCATTGTCGCTACGCTGTGCTCAAATCTCTCAGGCGCTTGTTGGTAGCTTCGAGGTGCTCATTCAGCCAATCCACCAGTTCCTTGAGCATCTCGGTCTCTCACGATTCTATGCCTGCTCGCGCGTCATCTCTTTGTGAGAGCAGCCCGACCCATCAGCCAGTGCGAGTTTCCGGAGACTACGACTCCCTGGCATCGGCAATCTGAGCGATGAGCTCTCGTGCGATCGGCGTAAAGGCTTCGCCCGCATACTCCTCGATGCGCCCAGCATCGCACAGCCGAGCGATCTCCGGATCGATGGGCAGCCGCCCGAGGAAGGGAACCCCGATGCTCCGCGCCGTCTCTTCGGCATGGCTGGGGCCAAAGATGTCATAGCGCTTGCCAGTATCGGGGCACTCAAAGTAACTCATGTTCTCGATCAACCCCAGCATGGGCGTCCCCATCTGTGCGGCCATGTTCGCCGCCTTGCGCACCACCATGCCCGCCAGATGCTGCGGAGAACTGACCAGCACGATGCCCGACATGGGCAGCGATTGCATCACGGTGAGCGAGGCGTCCGACGTGCCGGGAGGCAAATCCACGACGAGATAGTCTAACGTTCCCCAGAAGATGTCGCCCCAGAACTGCTTGATCGCGCTACTCACCAGCGGCCCGCGCCAGATGACTGCCATGTCCTCCTGCTCCAGTAGCAGATTGATGGACATGACCCTGATGCCGCTCTCGGTCTGCGGAGGGACCGGGCCCATGGGGCTGTTGCCAAGCCGGGCCCCGTTGGGAAAGAACATCTTGGGGATGCTCGGCCCGGTGATGTCCGCGTCCAGGATGCCCACCCGGTGTCCCTGCCGCCGCAGCGCCAGCGCCAGCAGCCCGCTGACCAGCGACTTACCCACGCCGCCCTTGCCACTCATCACCGCCACCACGCAGCGGATGTCATTCAGGTGCTCGGCCATGCCCTTTTGCGCTTGAGGCACGCCGATGCCGATGCGCCGTTTCTCGTCGTCGTTCATTTCGGTCAACTCGACCCGCACCTCTTTGACGCCCTCCAGAGCTCCGACTGCCGCCTTGACATCTCCGACGATGCGGTCCTTCAACGGACAGCCCAGCGTCGTCAGCGCTAAGGTAAGGTCTACCTGATCGCGCTGGATGCGCACATCGCGCACCATGCCCAGATCGATCAAGCTGCGATGCAACTCGGGGTCCATGACCCCTTCGAGTGCCTTGCGCACTTCTACCTCACTTGCCACCTCTAGTGCCTCCTCTTCGTAACGGAATATGTGTGCTCATAGGACATCTTTCGCCATGGTGACTAGCCGCACGCCACGCATCTGGCGAAAGTTGGCGGCTTGGCTGGCTGTCGTCAACGCCTCGAGAGGATCGATGACCCGCGTCCCTGCGACCAAATCCACGCCATAGTCGAACAGCACCGGTGATAGTGGCGTCGTCGGTCCCAGCATCAGCACAAAGGCGTCCGGGCGGCACAGCGCAATCAAGCCATCAAAGGTCTTGTTCAGGAGTGAGGTGCCAGTAATGGCCACCACATCTGCCCTGGGCAAAACGTCACTGGCGGCTTGTGGGGGCAGGTCGCCAGGGCCAGGGTCAAGCTCCAGCACGTCCAGGTGGCCAACTGCCCGGCGAACACTGGGGATAAACGGGAAATGCCCCACGATCACCACCCGCCTGCCCTTGCCCCGTTGCACGATTTCCTCCGAGGCGTTGCGGTCGGTCAGCCGGTTTTCGTCCACTTCCAGCAGGGCGTTCACCGCTGCCATGCCCAACGCCGCCTCCAGAGCGCTTCGAGACGCGAGCAATCCAGCCAACTCCTGAGCGCTGTGACGCGTCAGGTCTCCGGCCCAGTGCACAAGGTTATCGTCATGGTTGGCGTGCCCACTCAATTGGGTCGAGGCCAGGCCAGCCCCTTGCTCGGTCCAGACCACGGTCCAGAACGCCCCCACGCACACTTCGCACAACCTGACCGGCTCATGCGGCAAACGTGCCAACAGATCACCCACAACGCTCATGCATGCCTCGCCATGTGCGAATCGTAGGCGTTCAGGAAATGGTGCAGGACGCCATCCGTCGCCCGCAGGTCCTCCACCCATGAGGCCAGGAAGCGGTCGCCCTGCTCTGTGAGGTGGTACAAGCGCCGAGCTGGACCGGCGTCGCCCGCATCCCAGCGAGAGGTGACGAACCCCTGCTCTTCCAAGGCGCGCAGGATGCGGTACACGGTGCTGGAATCCACCGGATTCTGCTCGAATCCAAAGGCCTTCAACTTCTCCGAGAGCTCATAGCCGTGAATCTCACTGCAGTGCAGGAGCAACAAGAGACACGGCTCCAGAAAACGGTCGATACGACGCGGACAGACCTCGCCTTGTCTCCCACGCCGGCGGCACTCCTGCATTGGAATCTCACCTTTCTATGCACCTATGTGCACCACGCACATATTAATACTAGCATAGTTGTCACAGGTTGTCAAATCGGACACCGACCAGCGCTCGGCAATGCGAGATAACGCCGCACTACGCATTCAGCAGAGGATCTCTCCGCTCGCACGTTTCAGGTCACAGTGGGAAAGCGCTCCACTCCTGTCCCAAGGCTAGATCCGCGGCCAACGCAGCGTGTGCAGAGCCAGCGAGGGGACCAAAGGGCAGGTGATATTCAAGGCCTTGGCTTTGCCGTAGGGCGGCAGTCTGCCGGAGAAGACATCCAGAGCCGTCGCCCGTCCGGTCGGTTAGTGCTGTGCACACGCCGGCGCACGACGGCACCGGCAGGAGACCGGCGTTTGGCGTCCATTCGACTACTCGAGCCAGCTCATCAATCCGAGCAGCACCATGAAACCAAGGATGAAGCCGAAGGTTGCCTCATGTTCAAACCCGTGGCTGTGGCTTTCGGGAATCAGCTCGTCGGAGACCACGTACAGCATGGCGCCGCCGGCAAAGGCCAGGGCAAACGGCAGAATAGGATCAAAAAGCAGGACAAAGGCAGCGCCCAACAGCGCGATCACCGGTTCAGCCAGGCCAGAGCCCAATGCCCAGCCGATGTACTGGCGGGGAGGCATGCCACAGGCGCGGAAGGGTCCCGCCACCGCAATGCCTTCAGGTATGTTGTGGAGAGCGATGGCCAGAGCCAACAGCAGGCCCAGGCGCGGCTGAGCCGCGTAGCTCGTGCCCACGGCTAGGCCCTCAGGCACATTGTGCAGGGTCATGGCCACAAAGAGCAAGAGACCCCTGCGGTACTCCAGCGGGTTCTTGCAGGCAAAAGACAGATCCTCGTGTTCGTGGGGCAGAAAGCGATCGAATGCGAACAGGGCCGCCGTTCCAGCAGCCAGTCCGGTCAGGGTGGTCCAAGTGCCCCCCAGCGCAAGGGCTTCATGCGTAAGACCCAGCGTCGCCACGGCGGTCATCACCCCGGCTGCGAAACCAAGCAAGCCGTCATAAGTGCGCATGTCAAAGTCGCCGAAGAGAGCGACGACCGCGCCGCCCACTCCTGTGGCCACAGCACCCACCAGGCTCAGCAAGAAGGCATTCAGCAAAGTCATCTATCCCCTGCCAGCTTCCAAGAATTCTGCGAAATGCACGGGCAATCCTCAGGAGCTCTCCCGGCAGCGCTGAGGTATTGTGCGGCGCATCTAGGCAAGTATAACGCACCACGCCCATCTTGGCAAGGTAATGTGCGAGAGTGTTGAATGACAACTCAGCATACGCTCTGGGCAACGTCGCTGGGAAGGCCAGAGTTTGCAGCCCCAACTCCCCGTGCTTTTGCGGCATCAATATACCCCGTCTCTGCCCCACCTCAACGGGTGATAGGGCTACAGTATGGCTACACCCTGCTTGTTTCTTGGGTCAAGATGTGATACAAATATCAAAGAGCGTGGCCGCAAGAGGGCCCGTCAATCCAAGAGGGAGGGACTCCATGGGCGAGGTACTGGCACTCGAACACATAGCCATCCAGGTCAGTGATCTTGAGAAGTCGAGGCACTTCTACGGCGATATCCTGGGCCTCAATGTGCTGGAGCACGTCCAGCACGATGGCGGCGCGATCGATCAGATGACGGCCACCAAGGGTGTGAAGATGATCGAGTATCGGTGCCGCGCCCCCGAAGGCCCAGGTCCTGCCAAGGGCCCTGGTTTCACCATTGACCTGATTCAGTGGGTGACCCCCGAGGGCAACGTGAAGAAGCCCAAGATCAACGACGTACCCAGCGCCCATTTCGCGTTTGGCGTCAAGGACCTCACGGCCACGGTCAAGCGACTGCAGGCCGCCGGCGTGGAGATTGTGTCTGAGAATCCCCCCGTGGTCTTCCCACCCGAGGAGGGAAGCTGGAAAGTGATCTTCTTCAAGGATCCGGATGGCTTCCTTCTTGAGTTGGTTGAGGTTCAGAGCTAGAGATCCGGTCTCAGTCAGAGCTTGCTGTAGGCTGCCGGCGGTCAGGCGCCCTCCAACCCGGGGGCGCTTGGGTCGAAGCCTGAGGTGGCCCCACGAGAGTGGCGCGACTGTGCGCTGGCCTTGTGGCTGTCTGCAGCACAAGCAGGAACACAAAGGAGGCTTCTGGCATGGCGGAAAGACAAAGCACAGGACCATGGCGCGTCACGCTTCCCCCAGTCGACGGGCAGCTTGTCGATCTCTCGCAGGCTATTGTGCACGGGGCGCCCACGTATGCGGGCATGCCCGAATGCTCCGTGGTGGAAACACACACTGTGGCAAAGGACAAGATGAATGCCACAAAGCTGACCATCAACACGCACGGCACCACCCATCTGGATGCTCCCTACCACTTCTTCCCAGCTGGCAGGACCGTGGATCAACTCGACCTGTCGGCGTGCATTGGTTCCGCCAGGGTGATGGATCTGACTGATAAGCAAGGCAAGGTCCCGGTGGAAGTGGCGGATCTGGAACAGCGCGCCGAGATCTTCAAGCCAGGTGCGCGGGTGTTGCTGCGCTTCGACTGGGACAGGCGCTATCCAAAGCCAGAGTACTTCACAGATCATCCGTATCTGACGCTGGAGTCGTGTCGTTGGTTGGCTGAGCACAAGGTAGCCCTGCTGGGAATGGACTCGCCCACTCCGAACCAAACAGATTGGGTCGAAGCGCACCAGACTCTGTTGCGAGCACAGATCGTGATCGTGGAGGCGCTTGCGAACCTTGACCAGCTTCCCCTGGACAGGGAGTTCCTGTTCATGGCCGCTCCACTGCGACTGATGGGGCGCGACGGTGCACCCATTCGCGCCCTGGCGATTGTGTGACGAGTCCGCCGTCCAGTTATGGCATCAGGAGGCAGAAGGTGGCCAAGCTGAAGGTACTCTCAACGCATGTATCCATGGACGTGCCCGATCTGGAGAAGACTACCCGTTACCTTGAGGATGCTCTGGGCATTGCCAAACAGCGCGAGGTCACTGTCCCGGGCCTGGGGCGCATCGCGTTCTATCCGGGCCTGGAGCTGATGCAGGCTTCCGCAGGGCAGCAGGCCGGCGTAGTCAAACACGTGGCCTGGGAAGTGGAAGACATAGTGGCCGCCATGCATGAGTTGGGTGAGAAGGGTGTGGTCTTTGAGACCGATCGGCCCCAGGAAGCCCCCTTTCGGGAAACGGGCGAGATGGTGCTGTACGTCAACTTCACGACGCCGGTGGGTTTCGCAGGCGAGCTGATCCAGGTGTGCAAGATGTAGTTGGCCAGGCACGCGAGCAGTCCACATCAGGTTCGCTGCAGGCGGTGCTGGAGATGCGATCCGGATGCGGCATGTCGCGGAAAGGTACGGGCGCCATGACAACCGAGAGGTATCAAATCGCCGTAGTGCTGCACGCGCTCGATATCCTGGATCTCCTGGCGCAATCGCGTGAGCCTTTGGGAGCGGCCGAAGTGGCCTCACGCTTGAACATGCCGCGCAATGCCGCTTTTCGCCTGTTGGTGACCCTGGGCGCGCGCGGCTACGTGCATCAGGATGAGGAGACCCGCAAATACCGGCTTGGCTTTCAACTGCTCCGACTGGGCAATGCTGTGCAGGAGTCGCGCGACATCGCCCGGCTGGCGCGGCCTTTGCTGACGAGTCTGCGCAATCACTATGAGGAGACGGTGAACCTGGCATTGCTGGAGGGCAATCAGGTACTCTACATCGAGCGCATCGAGAGCCCGCGTTCCTTGCGCACCAGCACGGCAACGGGCACACGCGCTGCCTTGCATGCGACTTCTCTTGGCAAGGCGATCCTGGCTTTCTCAACTGCGGAGCAGGTGCACGCCTGGCTGGGAGATGGGCCACTGCCGGCGGTAACTGAGCACACTGTGACGGCGCGGACGAAGCTCATGGCGCACCTGGAAGCAATCCGCAAGCGCGGGTATGCCCTGGACCTTGAAGAGAGCGTGATCGGAGTGTGCTGCATTGGCGCACCGGTCTTTGACGCGCACGACCGGCCCTTTGCTGCCCTGAGCCTCTCCGGCCCCGCACACCGCATGCGCGCCTACCTGGCACAGGGCGACATTGCCAGGGATGTGTTGAGCAGTGCCAAGGAGCTCTCTCGCCTATTGGGCAGCGCGGCTTGCCCACTGTACCTGATTCCTGAGTAACCAAGCGGAGGACGGACTTTGATCAAGACCCTGCGCCCACGCATAGAGTCCGGAGAAGTGGTCTACGGGACCTGGCTCAACCTGGGTTCGAGCCTGACTGCCGAGATCTGCGCCCGTGCCGGGTTTGATTGGGTAGTGATTGACATGGAGCATGGCACCGGCGACTTTCGCGAGCTGCTTCATCAGTTGCAGGCCATCGAGGCCACGCCCACCGTGCCGCTGGTGCGTGTTGCGTTCAACGAGCCGTGGCTCATCAAACGCACCTTGGATATCGGCCCATCTGGTTTGGTGATTCCCCTGATTGCGTCGGAGGAGCATGCCAGACAAGCCGTTCGAGCCATGCGTTATCCCCCCGATGGCATACGCGGTGTAGCCGCCATGACTCGCCCCGCGCTGTTCGGGAGCGAGTACCAGGAGTACCGCTCACACGCCGCCGACCTGTTGCTGACGGTTCTACAGGTGGAACTGCAAGCCGCGGTCGAAGGCGTGGAAGCCATTGCTGCGGTTCCCGGGGTGCATGTGCTTTTTATCGGTCCGCTGGACCTGACGACGGGCCTGGGCGTGCCCAACGAACTGGAAAGCGATGTGGCGCAGGCAGCATTGCGACGCATCGAGCGCGCGGCCCGCGCGAATCACAAGGCCATGGGCATCCTGCTTCCGAGCGTCGACGCTGTGCCCAAGTACCGGGACCTGGGGTACCAGTTCATCGGCGTCGGTTCAGATGGAGCATTTCTCAAGAACACGGCGTTCTCCGTGGCGGCCGCAGTCAGGAGCGGAGCTCGGACGAGCGAGACATATGCGATGAAGTAGGTGTGACAGCCTGCAGGGAGGAGAAGCATGCCAAGATACGAGCTGGATGGGAAGGTGGCGATCGTCACGGGAGCCGGGCGGGGCATTGGGCGCGCCATTGCCTTGCGCTTGGCCCAAGAAGGAGCCGCCGTGGTCGTGGCTGACATCGACGAGGCCAATGCCAAGAAGGTGGCGCGGGAGATCCAGGCCAAGGGCGGAAGAGCTGCAGCACTCAAGGTGGATGTGAGTAACAAGGCCGACGTGGATGCCATGGTCGCACAGACGGTGGCCGAGTTCGGCCAGTTGAACATCCTGGTCAACAACGCTGGCATTGGCGCTGTCGGCAAGCTGATTGACCTGGACGAGAAGACCTGGGGCAGGCTCATGGACGTCAACGCTAAGGGCGTGCTTCTGTGCACGCAGGCCGCAGCTCGTCAGATGATCGCGCAGGGAAAAGGTGGTCGTATCATCAACAATGCCTCTGGTGCGGGCAAGATTGCCCCAGGCAAAGACACGCCCCTGGGTGGCTATGCTGCCAGCAAGCATGCCGTGGTGGGACTGACCAAGCAGTTCGGTCTGGAGCTTTCCTCATATCAGATCCTGGTGAACTGCGTCTGCGCCGGCATCGTGGACACTGATATGTGGGATCTGATTGACCGTGACACGGCCAAGATGCAGGGTGTTCCGCTCGGTTCGGTAAAGGCCAAAGCAGTAGCCGGCGTGCCTCTCGGGCGCATTCAGAGGCCTGAAGACGTGGCCAACACCGTGGTCTTCCTCGCCTCCGAGGATGCGAGTTACATCACCGCCCAGTCCTTCAACGTCTGTGGAGGCATGCTCCCCTACTAGGACGCTTGCCCACACTACAGACCGGGAGAGAAGCGGCTTCCCAGCGCC
>CAYZKS010000060.1:0-16523 GCA_964478725.1 uncultured Anaerolineales bacterium | reverse complement strand
CCGAGGCCATGGTCCTCGCCGTCAACCGCGCACTCCGCGGCGAGCAGACCCCCAAAGAAGCACTCGACTGGTGCGCAGCCGAGTTCAAACGCGTCCTGCCCTCAACAGGGCAGTAGAGGGAACAACCCGAGTGGCGGGCGAAGGTCGGCGAACGACCTTTGCCCGCCGCCCGGCGCCGATTGGCATCGCGGCCTTACGTAGCCCAGAGGCCTGCGTAGGGCCGCGGTGAGCAGTTCGATCTCAAGCAATCATAACATCAGACCAATTCCGGAAAGGAGTCGTAGCTTATGTTCTCTCTTGGCAAGGAGTTGAGGCTTAAGAGACTGATCCGGGCGGAAAGCAATTCGTCGGTCATCTGCGCCCTCGACCACGGCATGACTTCGCCCAAGTTCCTCAGTGGCCTGCGAGATATGAGGGCAAGAACGCAGGAGGCCCAGCGAGGCGGCGCGAACGTGTTCATGTTGAGCAAGGGATTCGCCCGCATTGTCGCACAGGACTTGAACAGGGACACTTCATTTGTCATGCTGCTGACCGCGTCTGCAACAGGCTGCCCCAAGCCCAATACCGTGGTGCAGATCGGCCAGGTCGAAGAGGCGTTGCGGCTGGGCGCCGACGCTGTGGTGACCTACGTCGCCTTGACCGGTGAGAATGAACCGGACATGATACGGTTCGTAGGCGAGGTGGGCAAGGAATGCGAGAGGCTGGGCATGCCCTACATCGCCGAGGCCGAGTTTCCATCCGCCTATGCAACTCTGGAGAGCCTGACTCAGGACTATGGATTCGACTATCTGATCCGCAATTGCCGGCTGTGCGCCGAGCTCGGAGCAGACATTGTCAAGAGCAACTGGCCCGGAAGTGAAGACCTCTTTGCTCAGATGGTAGAAGCCACTCAAGTGCCTATGGTTGTGGCAGGCGGCACGCTCATCTCGGATCAGGAATTGCTCGTGCGTATGGAACAGGGCATGCGTGCTGGGGCGGTGGGGTGTTCCGTGGGCCGCAACATATTCCAGCACCAGAACCCCTTTGCGATCACCCGTGCCCTATCCAGAGTGATTCACGAGAAATGGACTGCTAAGAAGGCCTTGGCCGAATTGAACGCGGCGCTGGCACAAGAGAAGAAGAAGTAGCAGCCTTGTGGCATGCGTTGGTGCCCTCTCGCGTGAGTCGCAGACTGATGACGCAGCGCAGTCAGGGCAGCCGGTGACACACCATTCTAGTCAGGCGGGGCACGCTGCGTCGAAAGTGTAGCAGGCGGTGCCCCGGGCAAGGAGGATCGGATGAAGGCAGCGGTATATGAAGGTGTGGCCAAGGTTCAGATCAGGGACGTGCCCAAACCAGAGTGCCCGCAGGACGGCCTGCTGGTGCGCGTGGAAGCTTGCGGCATCTGTGGAACTGATGCCCGTACGTTCTTCAATGGCGATGAGCGCGCGACCCCGCCCTGGATTCTTGGCCACGAGCTGGGAGCGGTTGTGGAGCAGGTGGGACAGATCGCACGCAGTGAGATCGGCTTGCATGCAGGCGAACGCATCCATGTGATTTCCACGTTGTCCTGTGGCCACTGCGACTACTGTCGCATGGGTTGGGAGAACCTCTGCGTGGAACGAGGGCTTCTCGGTTATCAGCCCTACCCTGGAGGCTACGCCGAGTACATGCCCATTCCACACGTGGCCCTGCGCAACGTCATGAAGGTGCCAGACGACGTGCCGCTGGAACATGCAACCTTGACCGACCCGTTCTCCGACGCGCTCAACGGGGTAGAACGCCTGGAGGCAAGGCTGGGTGACATCGTTGTGGTGGTTGGTGCGGGCCCGATTGGGACCATGCAGGCCATGATGATCCGCTCTAGCGGCGCCGAGAAGGTCATCTTGGTTGAAGTTAGCAAGCAAAGGTTGGACCTTTCGCGCAGCGTGCTTGGCGATGAGCGCATGGCCTACGTGGGCGGTGGAGATTCAGTGCAAGCGGTCCTCACCGAGACCGACGGCAAGGGCGCCGACCGCATCATCGTGGCTTGCTCCTCCAACCAGGCACAGGAGGATGCATTGCGCATGGCCGGCAAGAGGGCGCGCATTGTGTACTTTGGCGGTCTGCCGCGCACCAAGCCTACCATCAACTTTGCCAGCAACTACCTGCACTACGGCGAGTTTGAGATTTCGGGTGCGTATGCTTCAACGTTCAAACAACAGCAGCAAGCCCTGGCAATGATCCGGTCAGGCATGCTGCCGGCGAGCAAGCTCATAACGCACGTGCTTCCTCTGGAGCAGATTGCAGCCGGGTTCGACTACATCCGCAGTGGAGAAGCACTGAAAGTGGTAATCAAACCCTCACAGGATTGAGAGGAAGGACAGGGACATGCTATGGGCATGGGAGACAAGATCACTTGGGCCTACCGATCCCTTATCCTGATCGGTCTGGTCTGGTTGCGTTTCATTGAGAAGTACATCCCCGTCTGGGGAGCCCTCGTGGTCTGGCTGTTGTTCATGGTATACATCATTCGCAGGCCGGGAGAGCAGGCCCAGGAATTGACGCAGGCCGATGAGCAAGAACAGGCAAAAGCAGGGGATGTCACATGGTGAAACTAGCACTGAAGAACGTCTACAAGCGCTACGGGCAGGTGCTCGCCGTGGAGGAACTGACCTTTGGCTGCGAGCACGGAGAGTTCTTCTCTCTGCTGGGTCCTTCGGGCTGTGGCAAGTCCTCTACTCTGCGCATGATTGCTGGCCTGGAGCAGATCAGTGGGGGTGAGATCTGGTTCGATGACCGTCTGGTGAACGACTTGGAGCCACGCGAGCGCAACGTAGCCATGGTATTTGAGACCTATGCGCTGTACCCCTACCTCAGCGTCTACGAGAACATTGCCTTTCCGCTACGCATCCGCGGCATGCCCAATGCCGAGATCGACAAGAAGGTCCGATGGGCGGCGGAGTTCCTGGGCATCAGCGACATTCTCAACTTGAACGTGCGCAGGATGAGTGGCGGCCAGAAGCAGTGCATCGGCATCGGACGCGCCATCGTGCGCGACCCCTCGATGTTGCTCATGGACGAGCCTATCTCGCACTTGGAGGCACGCTTGCGAGCCAGAATGAGGGAGGAATTGGTCAACCTGCAGCGAACGCTCGGTGTGACTACGGTCTACGTGACGCATGACCAGGTCGAGGCCATGACCATGGCCGACCGCATCGCCATTATGAACTTTGGTCGCCTCCAGCAGGTCGGCACGCCCAAAGAAGTGTACGAGCATCCCAGCAACGAATTCGTGGCGGGTTTCATTGGAGAACCTCCCATGAACCTTGCCGACTGCGAGCTCAAGCACGAGGGCGAGGACATTCTGGCCGTGTCGCCATCTCTCCGAGTGACTATGCCATCGACGACGAGGGCGAAGCTGAGCGCCTATCAAGGTCCAGCGCAGGTGAGACTGGGCGTCAGGCCCGAGAACGTCAAGGTTGCGCTATCGCCAACGGATGGCGACGTCAAGGCTGTTGTGCACCTCCTGGAGCCTCAAGGGGAGCGGACTATCTTGAGCGCCAGGCTGGCCGCGGGCGAGATCTTCCTGGTCGAAGTACCTCCCGAATTCGCGCCCGCGCTGGAGACACCTGTTTACCTGACATTCCAGGAACCGGTGCACATTTTCGAGAGACAGCAAGGACGGAACCTTTCCAATTGAAGGCCGCTGGTCTACTCGCGACGTTGAAGGACGGAGACGACAATGGCAAAGATAACCGTACGGGGTCTGTGCAAACAATACGATGGCAAGGTCCAGGCGCTCAAGGATGTGAGCTTTGAATGCCAGGACGGCGAGTTTTTCTGCCTCCTGGGGCCTTCCGGAGCGGGCAAGTCAACCACCATCAAGGCAATTGGGGGCATTGAGCCGGCCGATAAGGGGCAGGTCTTGCTCGATGACCAAGACGTGACCGACATGCATCCATGGGAACGCGACCTGGCGGTGGCCTTCGAGACGTATGCCCTCTACCCGCAACTCACCGTGCGCGAGAATCTTCGCTTCCCTCTGCAAGCACCTATCCGGCGCGATCAGTGGACCAAGGAAAGCCTCGAGACACGCATCGTCGACATTGCGAACATGCTGGGCATTGGCGAGCTGCTAGATCGCTATCCGCAGCAACTCTCAGGTGGACAGCGGCAGCGTGTGGCGCTGGGCCGAGCGCTGGTGCGCAAGCCGCGTGCTTACTTGCTCGACGAGCCCATTGCGCACCTGGATGCCAAGTTGCGCCACCGCATGCGTGGAGAGCTCAAGCGCATCCAGATGGATCTGGGCATCACGACGGTGTATGCCACGCCAGATCAACTGGAAGCGCTGTCCCTAGCACAGCACATGGCGGTCCTGAACCGCGGCCGGATAGAGCAAACGGGCACGCCGGAAGATATCTTCGAGCGTCCCGCCAATATTTTCGTGGCCCGTTTTGTGGGCGATCCGCCCATGAACATCGTCGACATCAGCATCGAGGGCGACACGCTTGTGACCCCCATGGATAGCCAAGTGCGCCTGCCCCTCACCGAGGGACTCGCTGGCCTACTGTCTCGCCAGACAGGCGCGAAGGGCATCAAGCTGGGCATCCGGCCAAAGGACATTCAAGTCCTGCCCGAGACTGGAGACCAAACGCTGCTCAAGGCTGAGGTTCAGCAGGTGCAGGTGCTGGGCGAAACGTCCGTGCTGACGATGAAGGCAGGGGCAACGGACCTGCGCGCCAAACTCGCCACGGAGCTAGCGCCTGCCCGCGGTGCCAATGTAAGACTGCTTATCGACACAGCCAAGTGTCACTTCTTCGATTCTGCGACCCAGTTGCGTCTAGAGCAGCCATAGGTGGCGCGGCCATTCGCCGCGAGCCCTGCCAAGGAGATGACCATGAAGAGCACACGCTTCGTCTGGAGTTGGATTCTACCGGCCTTTTTGCTATTCCTCATCATAGGCATAATACCCTTCCTCGTAGCGGGAAGCTACAGCTTCCGCGCGTACAGCTTCACGGACTCGACGGCCAAGGGACAGTTCATTGGCCTGAACAACTACCGCCGGCTGGTCGTAGACCCGGACTTTTACCACAGCTTTGCGGTGACCTTCAAGTACATAATACCTGCTATCCTTGGCCAGGGCATCCTCGGGCTGGGCGTCGCATTGCTCATGTCCAGTGCCGCTAGGCGCATGCGACTGCTGGTGCCAATCATGTTGTTGCCGACACTGCTCACCCCGGTGGTGATCGGCCTGGTGGGCTTGCTCACGCTCAACCCCGACTTTGGAGTGCTCGGCATCCCACTGTTCAAGAGCGGCTTGGTGAAGGAGGCAATGCTGGGCAGCGCCAAGTGGGCACTTCCAGCTATCACAGTGGTCGATATCTGGCACTGGTACCCCTTCGTCGCCGTAATCCTGCTCTCGGGATTGCTCTCCCTACCCAAGGAGCCGTACGAAGCCGCGCAGGTAGACGGCGCCAATGCCATTCAGACCTTCTTGCGCGTGACGATGCCACTGCTCTGGCCATATCTCGTGGTGGCCCTTTTGATTCGGATCATCGATGCCTTTGGCATCTTTGACATCATCTGGGTCATGACGCGCGGCGGTCCAGGCACTGTGACGGAGGCGATCAGCGTGTATGCATACCGCAACACCTTCCGCTACTGGAACCTCGGTTACGGCTCTGCCATGGTCATGGTCATTTATGTAATCATGGAGATTGCTGTCGAGATTCTATACAACGCGTTGACGCGACGTGCGTCAGCCGAACAGGTGTAGAAGGGAGAACGGCAAACATGAGCAACGCAACAACGACAGCCCCCACCGTGATGCAGACCCGAGCAGTGCGCAAGCGCACCCTGACGGGCACCAAGCGGCTCCTGGAATGGGTATCGTATGTCCTGACGGCCCTCATTGTCGTAGTAAGCTTGTTCCCATGGCTGTGGGTTTTCAGCCTGGGGTTCAAGACCAGGATGGAGATTCTGAGCCCCAACATCGTCTGGATCTTCAAGCCCTCCCTGACCAACCTTTACGAGGTAATGATCGTAAAAGGCTATTGGAAGTTCATCGTCAACTCGCTCATTATCGCGGGCACGACGGTGGGGCTGTGCCTCTTGGTCGGTGTGCCTGCCGCTTACGCCTTTTCGCGCTTCCCGATCCCCGGCAAGCGCAGTTGGTTTTACCTCATTCTCACCATCCGCATGTCGCCAGCCGTGGTGATCGCTTTGCCGCTCTACATCCTCTTTGCTCGTTTCAGGCTGCTGGGTTCGTATGCGGCGCCCATTCTGGCCCACTGCACCTTCACCCTGCCATTTGTGATTTGGCTGATGCGAGGCTTCTTTGACGACGTGCCCAGGGAGATCGACGCGGCAGCGATGACCGATGGCTACACGCGCTTCGGGGCCTTCTGGCATGCGGTTCTGCCGCTGGTCAAATCGGGCATCGTGGCAGTGGCGCTTTTCTCCCTGATCTTCTCGTGGAACGAGTTTCTGTATGGTCTGCTGCTGACCAGCGACGTGACCCGTCCGCTCTCAGCCTCCATTCCGGGCCTCATCCGCCCACATGGCACCCTCTGGGGCGAGGTGTGCGCTGTGGCCTCCACAGCCTCCCTGCCGGTGGCGGTCCTGATCTTTGTCCTGCAACGCCATCTCGTACGCGGTCTATCCTTCGGAGCCGTCAAAGGTTAGCGAAGTGTTGATCCTCGCTTGCACACGCCATGAGGGCAGCCGTACGGCTGCCCTCATGGCGCAATAGAGGACAACGTCCCGTGCTCAGAGGAGCAGTATGCGATACACGATAGGCATCGATGTGGGCACTCAAGCACTCAAGACCCTCTTGTGGCAAGAAGACGGCCAGATTGTGGCCCTGGAGTCCGAGCAGTATCCTGTGGAGTACCCTCAGCCGGCGTGGGCAGTGCAGAACGCACTCCACTGGTGGCAGGCGATGGGCAGCGCAATCCCTCGCTTGTGTCAGAAGGCCGCCGTGGCACCTGCGGACGTCGTGGCAATAGGGATCGACGGAACGGTGGATGGCTTCGTTCCCATCTCTGAAGAAGGAGCGCCTCTCGCACCAGCCTTTCTGTGGATGGATCGGCGCGCCGTCGACGAATGCGAGGATCTGGCGTCTGAGATAGATCTGAAGCAGCTATTTGAGGTCACGGGCTTGAACTTGGACGCCTCGCACACAGCCGCCAAGATGCTTTGGCTGCGCAGGCATGAGCCCGAGGTGTATGCACGCTCCTGGAAGTTCATGCCGCCAGCCAGTTTCATCGTGTACATGTTGACTCGCCAGTGCGTGGTCGACTACTCAAATGCTTCCTCCACGATGCTCTTCGACGTGCGCTCGCGACAGTGGTCGCCGCGACTCTTGCGTTCGATGCAGATCCAGGCCGACCTGTTGCCAGATCTGAAGAGGGCCACCGAAATCGTGGGGCATCTGACTCCTGACGCAGCGCGCTTCTTGGGCCTGTGTACGGATACACTGGTCGTAGTCGGATGTGGCGACGAACACGCCTCCTGTGTGGGTGCAGGCGTTATCGAGCCAGGTGTAGTGGCCGACATCATCGGTACTGCAGAGCCGGTATGCCTCTCGACTCAAACCCCGGTCTTTGACGCATCTCGACTCGTGGAGACCCACTGCCACGCCCATCCTGAGCGTTGGCTGTTGGAGAACCCTGGCTGGGTCTCCGGCGGCAACTACCGCTGGTTCCGCGATCAATTCTGCACTGGTAGTGATGGGGGGCAGGTATCCTACGAAACGCTCAACCTTGAAGCGGAGACGGCACCACCAGGGAGCGACGGGTTGGTGTTCCTACCTTGCATGATGGGGGCCATGGCACCCGAGTGGAACTCCAAGGCCCGCGGAGTCTTCTACGGGCTCACGCTGGCGCACACGCGCGGACACATGATCCGCGCTCTCTTGGAAGGGTCCGCCTATGCTCTGCGCAGCGTGATCGACAGCATGCAGCGCTCGGGATGCGATATCCAACACATCCGCGCAGTAGGGGGGGCAGCACAAAGCAAGCTCGTTCGTCAGATACGCGCCGATCTCACCGGCTTGCCCGTTGGACGCCTCTCAACCTCGGAAACGACTGTCCTGGGCGCAGCCTTATTGGCCGCCGCAGGCGCGGGGTTGTGCCCCGGCCTGCAAGAAGCTGCCGACCGCACCATCCATGTCATCGAATTCGACGAGCCGATCATGGCGAACCGCACAGTCTATGAGGAAGCCTACCACCGATTCCTTCACGTCTACGAGAACCTGAAGAGCGCCTTTGAGCTCTAGCCACAGTCTCCTGCGCTTCTCCAGATGAAACACGCCGTACTGTGTTTCGTATATGCCAGTTGTGGTATAATACGCGTGCTCTGTTGGGATCTGAAGCTATCTGGGACTCGTGTTGCCACATTTTGAGCCTCTTGCTCGCTGGAAGGAACCCGATGTCAAAGAATAGAATCAAAATCGCAACGTTCAACGCGAATTCGGTCCGCAGCCGCATAGAGCTCGTCACCGACTGGCTGCAGCGCGAGCAACCCGATGCACTCGCTCTTCAGGAGACCAAGGTGCAGGACGCCGACTTTCCGCTAGACGCGTTCACGCAGATCGGCTACCGGGTTGCCTTTCGCGGACAGAAAGCTTATGCTGGCGTGGCCATTGCCACGCCGGAAGAGTTGGAGGATGTGTCCTATGGTTTGGACGATGGCGGCGCGCCTGACGAGGCGCGCCTGATCCGCGGCAGGCTGCACGGCGTCTCGATCGTCAACACCTACGTACCGCAAGGTCAGAGCGTGGATTCGGACAAGTTCCAGTACAAACTGGATTGGCTCACGCGCTTGCGCGGCTGGTTTGATCGCCATTACTCGCCGAACGAACCGCTGGTCTGGGTAGGGGACCTCAATGTTGCGCCCGAGCCCATTGACGTGCACGATCCCAAAGGCCTGGCCAAACACGTGGACTTTCACCCACTGGCACGTGAAGCCCTACAGCGCATCAGGGAATGGGGCTTTGTGGATGTCTTTCGCATGCACCATCCCGAGCCCGGGCACTACACCTACTGGGACTACCGGGTGCCAACGGCCCTGGAGCATAACCGGGGCTGGCGAGTGGATCACATCTGGTCGACGCGCGCGCTGGCCAAGCAATGCGATCGTTGTTGGATCGATGTCGAAGCGCGCCGGGCGCCCAAACCGTCGGATCACACCTTCCTGGCGGCCGAGTTCACGCTCTGAGTGACTCTACCCTACGGGCCGCTGCATCCCAAACATGGTCAGGCCTTGGAGGATTCCCAAGCCCCTGCCACGATTCTCTCGGAGGACCAATGAACAAGCCCAAAGTAGCCGTGCTGCGAACATCGCCGCAGACCGTGCTGACGGACTACCAACGTCTGTGCGAACTGGCCGGCATCAGACAGACGCTGGACCCATCGGCTACCACCATCATCAAGGACAACATCAGTTGGCACCTGCTGTACCCCAGCTCCAACACCACTCCCTGGCAGTTGGAGGGCACCATTCTGGCGCTCAAGGGCTCCGGCTGCAGCGACCTGGTGTGTGTGCACAACAAGACCGTCGTGACCATCGCCGATCTGGGAGACAGGTACAACAAGTTCGGACCGGTTCTTGCCAAATACGCCATCCCGAAGAAGTACAACTTTAAGCCAGAGGACATGTCGTGGGTTGAGTACAAGCCAAAGGCCAGAATGCTCGTGCTTGACCGGATATTCCCCGAAGGCATCTACATCCCCGACTATTTCGTGGGCAAGAACATCGTGCACTTGCCGACGGTCAAGGCGCATTCGTACACTGTCACCACGGGCGCGATGAAGAACGCCTTTGGCGGGCTGTTGAACGTCAATCGCCACTATACACATACCTGGATCCACGACACTCTGGTGGATCTCCTGGCCATTCAGAAAGAAATCCACACCGGTGTGTTCGCGACCATGGATGGCACCACTGCGGGGAGCGGGGCAGGGCCGCGTACGCTGATTCCACATCAGAAGGACGTGATTCTGGCTTCTGCAGATCAAGTGGCCATTGATGCCGTGGCTGCTCAGATGATGGGGTTTGACCCGCTCAAGATCCAGTACATTGCACACGCCACCGAGCTTGGCCTCGGACAGGGAGACCCTCGCCAGATCGAGGTCGTGGGCATGCCAGAACTGGCGGACGAGCGCTGGGGCTTCAAGGTGAGTGTGAATCTGGGCACCGGTACCGGCATGCTGCTGTGGCGCACCCCGCTGCGCGTATTCCAGAACCTCCTGTTCCACACGCCTATAGTCAACATCTTCATCTTTGCCAGCGAGACCTTTCACGACCGGCTGTGGTATCCCATACGGGGACGTCCAGTGGTGCAGCGCTGGCTGCAGGAAAGCCCGTGGGGACAGCTGTTCCAGACGTACCCGGACTAGACCATCTCCCAAGAAAGCACAGAAACCCGGCTTCTTCCGTAGAAGCCGGGTTTCTTCGTAATCGGCGCCTCTATTGCTCCGACAAGCGCGCCAGCGTGTCCCAGTGCTTGAGCGCATCCTGATACAGTTGCCTGTGGACCGCGTATAGACGCATGTAGAGATCATGTTTGGCCATATCGGGCTGCTGCACGCGTGTCGAACGCGTGAGGGTTGGCGCCTGGTCATAGTCCGCGATTTCTCCCAGCGCCTTGAGCGCGATCAAGGCCGCGCCGAGTGCTGAGGCCTCCTCCACTCCTGGCACTGCCAACGGCCGCCCGTACACGTCCGCCAGCACACTGACCCACAACGGCGAGCGCGCCAGGCCGCCTGTGACTCGCATCTCTCTGGCCGTGCCCAGGAGCTCCTCTAGCACTCCGAGAACGCTGTACAGGCACATTGCCACGCCCTCGATGGCAGCACGCGCCAGGTGTGCTCGCGTGTGGCTCGCAGACAAACCCAGCAAGACGCCGCGCGCATTGGCATGCCAGCCCAAGCTGCGCTCACCAAACAAGAGCGGCAAGAAGACCAGGCCCTCGGAACCGGCTGGCACTGTGCTGGCCCAAGCGTCCAGTTGCTCAAAGGAGCTTGCCGCGCCTTCCACTATCGCGAGCTGAGCGCCCAGCCAGGTATAAACAGAACCCACGTTGCTCGCGGCTCCTCCCACAAACCACCTGCCCCGCGATAACGCATAGCACCAGGTGCGTTCCTGCGCGTCGAGCACAGGCTGCGACACGATGGCGCGCACCGCCCCGCTGGTGCCGAGTGAGGTGACCGCCTGAGCCGCCCCGACTGCTCCGGCGCCCAGATTGGCGCAGCCTCCGTCCGCCCCTCCCACCACAACAGGCACATCGCCGGGCAAGCCCAGCTCATGCGCCCAGTGAGATGACAGCGTACCGACCACTTTTTCGGGCAGCGCCAACTGGGGCAACCGCTCTGGTGTCAGCCCCAAGGCCTCCAGCAAAGGCGCGTCCCAGGCCTGGGAGCGCAGATCCAGCAGGCCGGTACCCGACGCAAGCGACACATCCATTGCGCAGCAGCCGGTGAGACGCGAGAGGAAGAAGCTCCTCAGGTCCGCCAATCGCCGCGTGGCACGTGCGATCTCGGGGTGTTGTTCGCTGAACCACAGCCACTTGGCCGGCCAGTAGAGGGGCTGCACAGAGCAGCCCGTGCGAAGGTAGATCGCATGTGCGTCGCATTCGCGTCGTAGGCGCTGCACCTGGGACTGTGCACGCCGATCCGCCCAGGTCAGGCAGCGCGTCAGCGGGAGGCCGGCGCCATCCAAGAGCAGCAGCCCATGCATGGCGGCGCTGAAGCAGATGGCGGCAATGCGCGAGCGGTCAAAGCTTCCAGCCCCCAGGGCGCGCTGCGCTGCCAGCAGCATGCCTTGCCATACTTGCTCAGGATCCTGCTCTGCCCAGTCCGGATGGGGCACGAGAGTGGGGTATGTGCTGGAACCGGACGAAAGCACGCGGGCACTCGTGTCCACGCATGCCGCCTTGCAGGCGGTGGTGCCAAGGTCAATCGCCAAGATCAAATCACGCGTACTCATGGCGCCAGCTTTGATCCAATCGCATCGGCCTGCACGGAGTATGGCCTGCCACACGGTGGGCAACGGAGGGAGGTGGCACCCTAGTCCTCAGGCCGCTCTCCGAACAGGAGCGTGCCGATGCGCACCACATTGGCTCCCTCTTCGATGGCCACCCGAAAGCTGTTGCTCATCCCCATGGACAAGTAGCGCATCTCGACGTTGTCAAGCCCCGCATGCGAGAGGCGATCAAAAGCCTGCTTCGTGGCGCGGAAGTAGGGACGCGCCTCCTCTGGATCGCCGAAACGAGGCCCCATGGTCATCAGGCCCTGCAGTCGCAGATGAGGCAGGGTGCTCACCAGTTGGGCCAGCTCATCCACCGCGTCTGGCGACACTCCCGTCTTGGAGACTTCGCGCCCGATGTTCACTTCGATGAGCACGGCCATGACCTTGTTCTGTGCTGCGCAGTGCCGCTCGATCTCTCGAGCCAACTTGTACGAGTCCACGGTCTCGATCATGTCGAACAGTTGGACCGCGCTCTTGACCTTGTTGCTCTGAAGGTGTCCGATCATGTGCCAGAGTGCGCGCTCCGGGACATGCGGAATCATGCGCAAGGCCTCCTGGACATAGTTGTGGCCCACGTGTGCGACGCCCGCCCGAATGGCTGCGCGCACTTCTTCCACGCTCCGCCCCTTGGCCGCCGCCACGAGCGTGACGCCTCCTGGCAGCATCCCAAGCACCGCTTGAACTGACCTTGCGACCGAGTTTTCATTCATGGCGTAGGCCTGCCTGCTACTGTTGGTCTTCGGTAGCCTCTTGCTCCCTCACCCACGAGAACTTGTGACGCAGGGTGGTCGGATAGTAGCAGCCGAGGACATCATACTCCACACGTTGCCCCCAATTATACAACGCGCGGGGGTCTACATACGACTTGAGGCTGGTGGTCAGGTTCCACGAGCGCTTGTGGCTGGCAACCAGCGTCTGGGCTTTGATTTTGCCCAAGGCGTATTCGGCTTTGAGCAGCTTGCCCTTGGCCACAGCCACCCTCTGGCTGGCGCGCGCGATCTTCTTCTGGAATGCTGCCCGCTTCTTGTCTTGCTGCTTCCGGCTGGCTGCGGCTGTCTTTCTGCGCGCCTCTTTGCGCAGTGCAGCCAGCGCATCCTGTGCCGCCTGGAGCTGTGCCTGGCACTGGCGCACGCGTTGTTCAGCCTTGCCACGGCGCTGCGCAAACCTGCTCTTGACTTCGGGCCAGTTTACTCCAGCCTTCTTGGTGTGGTTGCAGAACTTGGCTGCCTGGATATTGGCGAGATTGACCGCCTGCCACTTCTCATAATCTGGACTCTCTGTCTGTACACCTGACCGCTCGAGACTCTGCTCTACCTCCTGCGTGGCGTGATGCGTGCGGAAAACCTTGGCAGTCAACCCAGGCAAGACCTCCGAGAGAAAGGCGTTGACGTCACGGCTGCTCACGTCGGGGAATAGCTGGGGCCTGTCTCGAGTGGGATGGCGCTTGCTCTTGTTGCGGGTGCCGCTGCGCGGAGGACGCGCGTTCTGGATCAATTCAGCCAGGTTGCGCCGAACGCCCTCGGGCAACTCCAGCTTCTTGTGCCAGAGCACAGAGTCCTTGCCGAGGAAGCGGAATTCCACCATTCCATCCGGGTGCAGTGTGATGTGCTCAGGACGCAGCGTGGTAGCGCCTACTGTGTCTGCCTCGTCGGGGTCCTTCTCATCACCCACACGCAGACCCAGTCTGTCAATCAGATCACAGGCGGTTGCCACCATGCGACGTTGTGAGTCTGGGTCGTCCAGGCTGCTGTGGATATGCTGGCGGACTTCTGGCAGTCGTGTTCGCAGCTCGCTGGCCTTGTTGAACTTGGCGGCCTCGCGCTCCTGCTTGGCAGCCGCGCTATCGCCCAGCCAGATGTACTTGACCTTGCCCGATAGGCGGTCATCCCAACGCGCCACCCACAGGTTCTCGGGCTGCCACACGATTTCCTTCCAGTCGCCGGCCGGCCTGGGTGCATCCGGGCTCAGGTTCAGAACGATGTCGCGCTGTTGCGCGCCCTCCTTCCAGCGTCCGCGCAAGGGGTGCTTGCCTCGCCCCATAAAGATACCGCTCGGTTCCACCAGGTAGGTCCCAAGCTCGGTACGCTGGCCATCGACAAGGGCATAGCCGTACTGTTCGCGCAGCTTCTCACGCTCAGCCTTGCGGGCAGCGGCCAGAGCCTTGCGTTCTTCGGCGCTCAGAGCCTGCTTGGCTGCACGCTCTGCCTCCACAATGCGCATCGCAGGAGCCAAATCCACATCCTGCAGCGTGAGCTGTTCATCCAGACCCAGCGCCGCGCCGAAATCGTGCAGGAAGTTGCGCACAAAGACACTGTCTTCCACATAGGGCGTGCCCTGCTTCTTGGCCCAGGCCAGCGCCATCTCCTCCTGCTTGGGGGTGAGTTGGAGCGGCCGGCCACGCACAGTCAGCACCAAACTGCGCGGCTGAGACGCCGGCGGCACGAGCACGCCTTGATGAACGAGTTGGAACAGTGGCATTGGTTGGGTCCCACGCTTACGAATTTGGCACAGACACAGCAGAGTATTATAGCCGGCCCAAGGGCAGCGACAAAACCAAGCTCGCGCTGCACAGGTTGACACAATCGCCTCATCACAATAGAATGGGACTGGTCGTTTGAGGCGTGCCAGATCAGGAAAGGGATCCATGCTACTGCCGCGCCAAGCTGTGGCGAACGAATCCCTACCCAGACAAGCAATGAGGTCTTTCAGAGAGGAGAGAAGAGATGATCGACTTTGGCACAGAAGCATGGGTACAGGCATTGAAAGAGGCAATCAACACCAGTCCTGGTTATGCGGATGCGGCCAAGACCTGGGAGGGGGACTTTTACTTCATTGTGGACCCCAAGACGCCGGGCGGCAAAGAAATCGTGATGTACATGGACCTGTGGCACGGTGCGTGTCGTGAGGCTGTCCTGGCGAGCGACCGCTCGGCCAAGAAGCCGGCCTTTGTCATCAGTGCACCGGAGGTCGCATGGCGCAAGGTCATTGAGGGCAAGCTGGATCCCATCCAGGGCCTGATGACCAAGCAGCTCAAGCTGAGCGGCGACATGGTCAAGATCATGAAGGCCGTCAAAGCCGCCAAGGAATTGGTGGCCTGCACCACTCGAGTGCCCACCAAGTTCAGCGACTAGTCGCGACAGCGGCAACACACGCGGCGTGGGTTGGACCGGCCAGACGGTCATGCTCTGCGATCGCTGGCCGTGCTCAGTGCATGCCTGAGGCAATTCCAGTGTGCCCAAGTCGAGGGGGCTGGCGTACCTGCGCTCCCCCCCATAGCCGCACAACCCGATTCCCAAGGAGGACCGGCATGTGGTATTTCGGCAGTCCGATCATCGTGTTCGGTGAGGACGCGCTCAACGAATTGTGCAGCCTGAAAGGCCAGCGGGCGTTCATCGTCACGGACTCTAACATCGCGCGATTGGGACTGGTGGACAAGGTGACCCAACCTCTGGAAGTCGCGGGCATTCAGCATTGCACTTTTGCCGAAGTGGAGCCCGACCCCTCGATGCAGACCGTGCAGCGCGGCGCCGAGCAGATGCGCGAGTTTGCTCCGGACTGGGTCATCGGCCTGGGCGGCGGGTCCTGCATGGACGCAGCCAAGGCCATGTGGGTGCTTTATGAACACCCCGAGATGACGCCCGGTGAGATCAATCCGCTTGTGCCCCTGGGACTGGGCGCAAAGGCTCGTCTCATTACAATTCCCACCACAAGCGGCACTGGTTCGGAAGCGACGTGGGCCATTGTCCTTACCGATACTGAGGAGGGTCGCAAGCTGGCCCTCGGCTCGCGCGAGAACACGGCCTATATGGCCGTCGTGGATCCGGTGATGGTAGCGGGCCTGCCGGCCCAAATCGCGGCCGACACGGGAATGGATGCCCTGACGCACGCTATCGAGGGCTACACCGCCAACCTGCGCAATGACTTCTGCGATGGCCTGTGCCTGGTGGCAACCAAGTTGGTCTTCCAGTATCTGCCCCGCTCGGTCGCGGACGCCAGCGACAAGGAAGCGCGAGAGAAGATGCACAACGCCGCCAGCATCGCCGGCTTGGGCTTCGGCAACTCCATGGCGGTGATGGCGCACGCCATGGGCCATTCCATGGGCGCCGTGTTCCACACGCCCCACGGCCGGGCCGTAGGCCTGTACTTGCCCTACACCATCGAGTACACCGGCGAGGCCATGGGGGAGCGCTACGCTGACCTGCTGCGTTTCGTCGGCCTCTCCTGTTCCCCATCTGATTCGCCGGCTCGGCTGTTGGCAGGCGCCGTCCGCGACCTCGCACGCAAGATTGGCCAGCCCCTGACCGTGAAGCAGGCGGGCATCAGTGCGGAGGAGTTTGAAGCCGGCCTCCCTCAACTAGTGGCCAACGCGGAAAGCGACGCCACGCTAGTGATGGGCCCGCGCATTCCCAGCAGCGCCGAGCTCGAGCAGCTATATCGCTACACGTTCGAAGGCAAGCCCGTTGATTTCTAAGAACCAAGACATGAGTCATCCCTGATTTTGGGGAGTGACAAGAAAGACCTCCTGAGGTAAG
>CAYZKS010000059.1:13937-16664 GCA_964478725.1 uncultured Anaerolineales bacterium | reverse complement strand
CATCATGCGCTTGCTCTGTGGTCGGAAGTGGCTATAATGTGGATGCGAGCGATGATCCGTAGAGTGTGCTGCGCAGGAGCGTGCAGATCTTGGACAGTGCCCTGTCAGTGGATGGTGTCTGCATTCGACTCACGCCTGAGCGCTGGTTTCATATTGCTGAGAACCACGATGACCTTGCGGGGCACTATGACGATGTACTGTTGGCCATCGAAGACCCTGACTTTGTCGTCTCGGGACATGGGGGCTCGCTGATGGCGGTTCGCTCTGCTGGCCGCAACCGCCAACTCGTTGTCGTCTATCGCCAGCTGTCTCCGGATGACGGTTTTGTCATCACCGCCTACTTCACGGCAGTGGTGTCTCGAAAGAGAGTGCTATGGAGAAGACACTAGATCCCAAACTGGCTGACGTGTTGACCCGCGCGGTGCCGGTGCTGATCGGATTCCCCTCGCAGCGCTTCTGGGTGGACTATGATCGCGAGGCTGACGTGCTGTACATCAGCTTCCAGCGCCCCCAGAAAGCTACCGATTCAGAGATGAGCGAGAATGGCATCCTGTTACGCTACCGCGGCGATGAGCTCGTGGGCGTGACCGTCCTGGATGCCTCCACCCGCGCCTGAGCGTTAGCCGTTGAGCGCGGCTTGACCCAGCCCCTGAACCTCGCCGCAGGCTGTCCGCGCTGTGCCTGCCAACAGCCTCTTTCTGACCGACCTCACTCGCGGCGCATCCCCTCGTCAAGCGCTCTCAGTGCGTGACGATGGAATACGCCGAATACAGTAGCAGCAGCGCCATCACCACGTCAAAAGCCAGGGCGAAGGCCCGTCGGTTGAATAGCCTGGAGAGCCCCGCGCCCGTCAGCGCCCACACGTTGGATGCGGCAAAGCCCAAGAGGGTGAGGAAGAGCACCGACCCGGCGCCCCGCAGCAGAGAGGCGGCGATAAGCTCGCCAAAGGAAGCAAAGGTGGTCACGGCAAAGGTGATGCCCTTGGGATTGACCAGGATCAGCAGGACTCCGCTCAGGAATCCGATGTCCCTGGATTGGCCTGCGCCGACCTTGTGCGACGGTAGGAAGAGCGAGATGGCCAGCCACACGACATAACCTGCGCCGATCCATTTCAGGTACGCGGCCATGGGCGCATAGTGCACTCGCAGCCAGTCGGTCAGCAAGGCTGACGCTGCCAGGACCAGGCCAAAGCCCACGTTGATGCCCACGAGATAGGGGAGGGAGCGGCGGTAGCCGACCCTGCTCCCGACCGCGGACGCGGAGACGTTGGCAGGCCCTGGAGTGAAGATGGTCAGGAAGGCGTAGCTCAGAAAGGGAACGAGCAAGGGGTGCATGCGCGAACTCCGTTCCGCATCGGTTTTCTGCCCACGCCTGAGGCGCAACGGCTAGGTTCGACCTGTGGATCTGCGAACCCTAGCCGCACTGACTTGGAAAGCACAAACTGCTACAAGCTGTCTGCGCTCGGGGCCTGTTCTTGTGTTGTCTTGTGCCCATCTCAGGCGTCAAAAACAGGCCAGAATTGTATCCTCATTCGTTCAACTTGACAAACTCGCGTGTTGCGTCAAATGAAAGTGTTACCGAAGAGACCTGTTGCCTCAGAGGAAAGTGTTACCCGAGACTGGGTGTGTCGGTTCGATTCTTGGCTGTCCTGTGCGTCTAGTTGGGCGATGATTCTGGTCTCGGCGTCGGATCGAGGGTCTGGGCTAGCGAGCTTCCAGAGAGCCTGTTGGGCCTGTTCGATCTGCCTGACCAGCTGCGCAGGATTGAGGTATGGGTAGTAGCTTGCCAATGCTTCCTGCTACAATGGGGTGTGCGCCAGCGGCTAGGAGCCTTTGGTAGGGTGTCTGGGCGCGGCCATACTGCTTGCGGACTTTGGCCCCTTGGCGTTGGGAGCCGATTGGCTTACAGGTTGGCTGGAAGCAGTTGACGTGCAGCCTGATCAGCTGATGGAGGTCCTCCAGTGCCTGCAGGGCTGCTTTGGACTGGAAGCGGTCATAGCCCACCAGCCGTCGCACCACGGACCAGTTCTTCTGTTCCACGTGCGCCTGGTCGTTCTTCTTGTAGGGCCGGGAGCGGGTGAAGGCGGTCCATGCCCCTGGCAGTAGTTCCACAGGCCTTGGTTGACGAATTCACTGCCGTTGTCAATGTGCAGCTCCAACAGTTTGAAGGGCGCCTGGCGGCAGACTCGGTCAACGGCTCCGCCCACCCGGCTTTGGCCCTTGCCGCATACGGGTACGGGTTCGATCCAACCGCTGACCAAGTCCACGGCCAGCAAGGTGTTCAGGTAGAATCCTTCGGTGCTCGTTCCGCAATGGGCAACCAGGTCCACTTCCATGTGCCCTACCGTCAGTCCCTTCTTGTCCGCGAAGGTGCGAACCGGGATCATCGTGCGCAAGCTTGGTACAGAGTGCGTGGTACTCAGCCCATGCCGGGGCCTGAGGCCATACGGCCTCAAGAGCCGATCGATGGTCGAGGCACTCACCCGCATCAGTTGACTGCGCACGGCTGGCGATACCTTCAGCTCGCCGTGATGCTCCAACAGAGGAAGCAGCTGCTTCAGGAACGGCGACAGACGCTTGGAACACAGACAGAAGGTTGCTTCCCAGGGCACCTTCAGCGCCAGGACAAAGTCCCAACCATACTCCTTGGCTCGTCCGCAGCGCTTACTGCCAGCAGATCGCTCACGATGCAGCAGCCGGATGGCCGACTTGCGATGGTAGCCAGTGA
>CAYZKS010000059.1:0-13837 GCA_964478725.1 uncultured Anaerolineales bacterium | reverse complement strand
GATACCCGGAAACCTCTGCCCGGCTGTACTGGGCTGGAGTGGGGCCCATAGTGTTGGCTAGACATCGGGTGTACCAAGCCGTTAAGGATGATATCTTGTCTGGCGTGCACCGGATCGGGACAAAGCTGTCTGTACCCGATCTTGCGCTGCGCTACGGTGTGAGCAAAACTCCCGTTCGTGAGGCGCTGCACTCTCTCCAGCACGAGGGCCTGGTCAACATCGTGCCGAGGATCGGCTACTTCGTCTCGTATATGTCGGTCGAGGACGTCCGAAACCTCTTCCAGGTTCGACTGATACTTGAGGGTGCATCGGCCGAGCTGGCGGCGAAACATATCACGGACCTCGAACTGCTCGATCTGGAGCAGATCCCCTGCCACTGGACGTCAGGCAACACAGACAGCTACCGACAATACCTGAAGGACAACCGCGCATTCCATCTCAAGGTTGCCTTAGCCACCCGGAACAAGTACCTCGTTGAGTTGGTGGCTGGCGTGCTGGACAAGATGCAGGGGCTGCTGCTTTGGGAGCTGGAGATCCGAAACCTGCCCGAGGAATTCGCTGACGAGCATCGCCAACTCCTGATTGCACTTGGGCAGAGAAATGGAGTGCTTGCCAGGCAGGCTGCGGAACTGGCCATGGAGAAAGCCCGCCGGGCGCTCATGGACGCAGTAATGGATAGAACGTAGCTGCCCGTTGTATCACAGAGCCCGGTGCCGCCCTAGAGAATGCCGTCGTGTCGGTAGAGCGGGCTCTTGGTCGTTGGGGAACGGCCGAGGCCTCTGGTAGCCTCCAGACCAGAACTTGGCAATGGTCAGAGGGATGAAAGGAGACTGTGGAGCACGTCAAAGGACTCAGGTGTGTGCTCTGTGGCCGTACGTGGCGTGCTGACGAAACAATGTATACCTGCCCCGTCTGTGGGGTCAAGGGCATTCTCGATGTTGTCTATGACTATGAACTGATCGGCCGGCGGCTGACCAAAGAGTCACTTGCCCGCAATCCTGAGCGCTCCATGTGGCGGTACGTGGACCTTCTGCCCATTGCCGACAAGAAGCTGATCCCGCCACTGCAGGTTGCCTGGACGCCCCTCTATCATGCCACCAGGCTGGGCGAGCGATTGGGCTTGACCCGGCTTTACATCAAGGACGATGGACGAAATCCTACTGCCTCTTTCAAGGACCGCGCCAGTGCAGTTGGCGTGGTCAAGGCGCGGGAGTTGGGCCTTAAGACCATCACCTGTGCTTCCACTGGTAACGCTGCCTCTTCCCTCGCAGGTCTGGCTGCCAGCGTTGACCTTCCTGCGGTGATCTTCGTGCCCAAGCGGGCACCCGCGGCCAAGGTGGCGCAACTGCTCATCTTCGGCGCCCAGGTGCTAATGATCGATGGAAACTACGACCAGGCCTTCGACCTATGCCTGCAGGCAGCGGCGGAGTATGGTTGGTACAGCCGTAGCACAGCGATCAATCCCTACATGTCGGAAGGCAAGAAGACCGCATCTTTGGAAATCTGCGAGCAGCTACAATGGCAAGCTCCGGATAGAATGTTCGTCTCGGTGGGCGATGGTTGTATCATCGGTGGTCTGTGGAAGGGGCTGAAAGATCTCTACGCGCTGGGCTTGATCGACCGCTACCCGCAGTTGGTCGGCGTTCAGGCCGAAGGCGCGGCCCCCTTGGTTAAGGCCTGGAGCACCGGCAGCGAGGACATCCCGCCCATGATCCCCGAGACCATTGCTGACAGTATCTCCGTGGGCATCCCACGCGATGGCATCAAGGCTCTGCGTGCAGTGCGTGAATCCAAGGGCCTGTACGTAGCCGTGAGCGATGCCGAGATCCTGGAGGCCATGCGCGTGCTGGGCCGCGACGGAGCCGTGTTCGCTGAACCGGCCGGCGCAACTGGATTTGCCGGGCTGCTCAAGCTCGTTCGGCAGGGGCAGATCAGGCCAGATGAACGTGTTGTTGTGCTGGTCACAGGCAATGGGCTGAAGGATGCAGAAACGGCGATCAAAGCGGCCGGGGAAGCCCATGGTATCGAGCCCAGCATGCGAGCAGTGAAGGAGATCGTCAGCAGTTGGAAAGCGAGAGGAGGTGCACACTAGAAAAGCCACAACGCCTATATAGTTTCGTTTGACAGCACAGAGACACAAAGGAGGAGCAAGATGTCTGAGCGAAGAGCATTGACAATTGCCTTGGGCTTGATGGTGGCCCTGGCCATGGTGTTGTCCGCGTGCGGGCCGGCAGCAACGCCGACACCTCAGGTTGTTATCAAAGTGGTGACGGCCACCCCCGTGCCGCCAACTCCCGCGCCAGGTCCCGCTCCCCTGCCGAATGTCATCAAGATCGGTGTCAATGAGACAATGACTGGCTGGGGAGCTCCCTATGGCGACATGACATGGAAAGGCATTCAGTTAGCTCACAAGAAGAAACCCACAGTCCTGGGCAAGCCGGTGGAGCTGATCCTGGCCGACAACAAGAGTGACAACACCGAGTCAGCTCTCGTGGCCCAGCGATTCATTGGAGAGAAGGTCGTTGCGGTTATTGGGGTGAACTCCAGCTCCAAGGCCATTGCTCAGAACGAGGTGCTGGATCCGGCCGGCGTTCCCGCCATGGGTTCCGCTTGCACCAACCCATTGGTGACCCTGGGCAAGCCGCATGCCTTCCGGGCCTGCTTCATCGACCCATTCCAAGGACGAGCTGGTGCCAAGTACGCCGTGGAGGGCATCGGAGCCAAGACCGCCTGTTTGCTGGTGGACATCGCAGAAGACTACCCAGTCGGTCTGGCGAACTACTTCCGGTCGGCCTTCATAGAGATGACAAGCGATGTCAAGTCTGTGCTTGGCTATTTCTCGTTTCAGACGGGTGACACTGACTTCACGGCGCAACTCACGGCCATCAAACAACTGAACCCCGACATCGTGTACTGCCCCGCGGAGTACGCGGAGATCGCGGCGATACTGGTTCAGGCCAGACAGCTCGGCCTCACCCCTGGCATTCCGTTCCTGGCCGGTGACTCGGCCGATGTGCCGGAGCTCGTTCAGATTGCTGGCGCTGCAGCGGACGGATTCTGCTACACCGCGCAGTTCCTCCCAGAGACATACACACATCCTGAAGCGGTCGAGTTCGTTGCGAACTTCCGAAAGGAGTACAGCCTGGAGCCGGAGACCTTCTCGGTAACCGGATACGATGCCTATCTGTTACTGATCGATGCGATTGAGCGTGCCGGTTCTGTTGACGGAGAGGCGATCACCAAGGCACTCAAAGCAACAGATGGCCTCGTAGTCGCTCGCGGCGCGATTCGCTTCGACGAGAACAACAACGCAGTCCTGGGTTGCCCGGTTATCTGCTTCAAAGGTGGGAAGAAGACGGCTGGCTTTCTTGTACAGCCGTAGCAGCGCCGGCTGGCAGAAGGGCGGCGGCAACCCTTTCGGGGGCAAGCAGCCGCCCCGAAGCCCTACCCTCAACCCGGAATCGCCCTTGAGGTCACGTTCGGACGTGTGCGATTCCATGCGCGAATTCAATGAAGCTTCGCACGCTCGGTGCTGAAAGGAATGAAGAATGACGATTGATTCCTTTGTTCAATACCTCGCCAACGCCATCGCTTTGGGAAGCATGTACGCCTTGATCGCTATCGGTTATACCATTGTATATGGCGTCGTGAGGCTGATCAACATGGCACATGGCGACTTCTTCATGGCGGCTGCGTTTCTAACGGCGTTCGGCGTTTCAAGTTTCGCCCTTCCCTGGTACGTGTCGTTTGTCTTGGCCACCATTGTGACAGTGGGCGTGGGTCTGCTTGCTGAGCGAGTAGCGTACAGGCCGCTCCGCAAAGTGAGGATCTCCTCATTCATCGGGGCCACCAGCGTGTCCTTTCTCATACAGAACTCGTTCGTCGTCTTTTTCTCCTCCAGATCAGTACCATTCCCTCATCCAGAATTCCTTGATCGGGTGATCAAGTTTGGTGCCATTTCTCTCCCAGTGGTTGTTCTGTTCATCATGGGTGTGTCGGCTGTCCTGTTTTTGATTCTGACCTACATCGTCACCAGGACGAAGATGGGCAGAGCAATGCGCGCAGTATCTAAGGACATGGAAGCAGCGCTGATGGTAGGTGTGGATGCGGACAGAGTGATAGCCTTCGCTTTCGTCCTCAGCACCACTTTTGCTTCCGCCGGTGCCTTTCTGTGGTGCTCCCGCTTTCCCTTCGTCAGTCCCTTCACGGGTGTGATGCCTGGCCTGAAGGCATTCATCGGCGCGGTCATGGGCGGCATCGGTAGCATACCCGGCGCTTTGGTGGGCGGCTTCCTGCTAGGCCTGGCCGAGATCATGCTAGTTGCGTTCCTGCCGACCTTGACAGGTTTTCGGGATATCTTCGCGTACCTGCTTCTGATCCTTTTTCTCCTTTTTAGGCCTGGGGGCCTGTTCAACGTCAAGATTAGAGAGGAAAAGGTCTAGATGAAGCCGCAGAAGAAGGTGCGCAGAGCGCTATCAATCGCCGCTGTGATCGCGGTCCTGCTCTTTTCGGTGTGGGCTGAGAGGCACATGGATGGCTTTCAGGTACGGATTATCCATATGTGGGGCATATACGTCATACTTGTGAGCAGTTTCAACCTGATATACGGATTCACCGGACAATTCTCGTTGGCGCACGCTGGCCTCGCGGCGGTGGGAGCATACACCGTTGCCCTGCTAACGCTGAGCCCAGCGGACAAGCAGGTTAGTTTCATGCTTGCGCCTCCTGTATGGCCCATAAGCGTTGTGCAGTGGCCCTTACTACCTTCTCTGCTGCTTGGTGGGCTGTTGGCGGCGCTCGCCGGGTTCATCATTGGTGCGCCCGCGCTCAGACTGCACGGTGATTATTTGCTGATCACGACTCTCGGATTCTCAGAGATCATCCGGCTTTTGCTGTGCAATCTCCCTGGTGTGACCAACGGCGCTATGGGGCTGAAGGGCATTCCCAAAGACACCAACCTCACCTGGGTTTGGGGGTTAGCGATCATTACCTTGTTCATCACCAAGCGCCTCGTGGACTCCAGTTATGGAAGAGCCCTCAAGTGCATTCGCGATGATGAGATTGCGGCGGAAGCGGTGGGTGTCAACCTCTCTTCTCACAAGGTTATGGCCTTTGTGCTCTCCTCTTTCTTCGTCGGCATCGCGGGCGGGCTCATGTCCAATCTGCTGGGCACTGTCGCTCCTAGCACCTTCAAGCCTGACCTTACGTACGCTGTGATCACAATGGCTGTTCTTGGTGGCGTACGGAGCCTGACGGGAGGTGTGCTCGCGGCTGGCATCTATCCTGTCGCCTCCGAACTGCTGCGAACCATAGAGACTCCCCGACAGATCTTGGGAATCAGTTACCCAGGAATCCCTGGGCTGAGATCGTTGGCCTTTGCTGCAATGTTGCTGTTCCTCATCTTGTTCTACCGGCGTGGTCTCATGGGATCGAATGAGTTCTCCTGGGGCGGCATCCTCTCCAGGGTTCAGCGGTTGTTCGGGAGGCCAAAGATGGGAGGTGAGCAGGGGTGAACGTTCTCGACGTCAAGGGTCTGACAATGCGCTTTGGGGGCCTCACCGCTGTTTCGGATTTCAACCTGACGCTGCAGAAGGGCGAGTTGGTGGGGCTGATTGGGCCGAATGGCTCTGGCAAGACGACTGTCTTCAATATGATAACTGGTTTCTACAAGCCGACACAAGGCCAGATCATCGTCAACGACAGGGATGTAACCGGCCTCAGACCCGATCAAGTGACTGCGCTAGGTACCGCCCGCATCTTTCAGAACAGCCGCTTGTTTCGTGAGCTCCCTGTCTTGGACAATGTGTTGATTGGCTACCACGTCAGACTTCGCTCCTCACCTTTTGACGCTGTCTTGAGGCTACATGGCTACGCCAAGGAAGAGAAACAGGCACTTGATGAAGCGATGACGCTGTTGACCGGCCTTGGTCTTGCTGATCAGGTGGACGAGATCGCCGGTTCGTTGCCTTATGGACTCCAAAGGAAGCTGGAGGTAGCCCGCGCTCTGGCGACAAAGCCATCCCTGCTCCTGCTGGATGAGCCGGCGACGGGCATGGGCTCTGAAGAAACCGCTGAGATGATGGATTTCATTCTCAAGGTTCGGGACGACTTCGACATGACTATCCTGCTGATAGAGCACCACATGCAAGTGGTGATGGGCATCTGCGAACGAATGGCAGTGCTGAATTATGGGAAGACTATTGCCAAGGGCCGCCCCGAAGAAATCCAGAACAACCGGGAAGTAATCGAAGCCTACCTGGGAGCGAATTGACTATGCTTGCGATTGAGAACCTTCATGTCTTCTATGGCGGTGTGCACGCACTCAAGGGCATATCACTGAATGTTCCTGAGGGCAAGGTGGTCACTTTGATTGGCGCCAATGGCGCAGGCAAGAGCACGACCCTGCGCAGCATCTGTGGCCTGGTTCCCCCTCAGGAAGGGCACATACTTCTTCACGGCAAGGACATCGTTGGAGTAAAAGCTCCGGAGAGAGTCAAGCTGGGTATCGCAATGGTCCCAGAGGGGCGAAGGGTGTTCACCAACCTGACCGTGTTCGAGAATCTCTTGATGGGGGCTTACCCGCGCTCGGACCAAATTGGCATCGCGGAGGATTTGGCCAAGATCTATACACTGTTCCCTGTCCTGGAAGAGAGGCGATCCCAAAGAGCCCTCACCTTGTCGGGCGGTGAGCAACAGATGTTGGCGGTTGGCAGGGCTCTGATGTCCAGGCCCAGGCTCTTGCTGATGGATGAGCCTTCTTTGGGCCTTGCTCCGCTGTTGGTGTCAACCCTCTACAGAACGATTTCTGATATCCACCGGGAGGGTTTGACTATCCTGCTGGTTGAGCAGAACGCCAGAGCTGCCCTCGAACTGGCAGATTATGGATACGTGTTGAAGGTTGGAAACATCGTTCTGGAGGGCCCCGCACACGATTTGGCGAACGATGAAGGCGTGAGGAAAGCGTACATAGGCGCCTAGTCATCCCTGTGTGCGTTCTTTGCCTTCTGCATCACAGAAGGGGTGCACAGGCTACGGATTCTGTCTGCGCGTAATCAGGCGGATCAAAACACTTTGGGAGGAAGAATAGAAATGAGAAGTTTCCTGGGGCGCGACATTTTGTCACTGAAGGATTTTGAGCGTGAAGAGTACTTCCGTGTGTTCCAGGTTGCAGATGACCTGGAGCCCTACGCTCGCGACCGTCATAATGGTGATCTCCTCAAGGACAGAATCCTGGTGACCGCCTTCTACCAGCCCAGCACTCGCACTCGGATGAGCACGGAGGCAGCGATGCATCGCTTGGGTGGACATGTGCTCGGATTCGCCGATGCCAAGATGACTCGGGCTGGTGACTGGTACCAGGAATCAATCAAGGACGTAGTACGCATGATCGAATGCTACGGCGATGTGATCGCCATGCGCCACTTTGAAACAGGGGCGCCTGCCGAGGCGGCCAAATGGGCGAGCGTACCCATCATCAATTGCGGCGACGGATGGGGTGAGCATCCCACTCAGGTCCTGATCGATATGTATACCATCTGGCGTGAGAAGGGGACTCTGGATGGGCTGAAGTTTGCTCTGATCGGCGACATGCGCATGCGTACGATGCATTCGATGGGATATGCCATGAGCCAGTTTGACATCGAGGCCAGCTTCGTAGCTCCACCCGATATGGCTCTCAAGGAGGAGTTCAAGAAAGAACTTCGCGAGCGCAACCTTCGCTTTGAGGAAGTGGAGACCGCGGAAGAGGCCATCATCGGTGCTGACGTCGTCTACATGGAACCGGTTGTCCAGCCTGATTACAGCAAGCCAAGGCAGGAGGCGACCGCTGATCGAGGGCTTACACCTCCAGCGTACAGGGTGACCCGAGAGCTCTTGCGCGACAAGGGCACGAGCGATGTGCTTGTTCTTCATTCGCTGCCTCGCATGGATGAACTCCCTCCAGAGGTTGACCTGACACGTCATTGCGGCTACTGGGTGGAGGCCTCCAATGGCGTGCTGCTGCGGATGGCGCTGCTGGCGCTGGTCTTGGGGGGCATAGAGTGACAGGTTGACTTCTGGGCACCTTCTGCAATCCTACGTCCGAAGTGCTTTAGGAAAATCGGTACATCAGACGCGGATCTGATGCACTGGTCTGTGTCGAAACCAAGAGAAAGGGAAAATCATGACCAGTACGAGCAACCTGATCACAGGGCCTACCTTTGAGGAGATGTTGCATCCAGACAAGATCGATCCCAAGGTTCGACAGAAAGCCTTGGAGATGCGCGACAAGGACCCGCTTGACCCCATCAATCTGTACAACATCACCTGGCGTTCGCCGGAGGGCAAGATCTACGCCTATGTTCTGCCCAAAGGGATAACCAACGTTGAAGCGCCCATTGTCGTACTCTATTCCAAGGAATTCCCTACCGGCAGCCACAAGGTCGGCGCAACGTATTCCGTGCTGATTGACAAGGAGCTGTTCGGAGAGGTGGACCCGGCTGCCCATACCCTGGTATGGCCATCAACGGGGAACTACGGCATCGGCGGTGCCTATGTGGGTTGTCGCATGCACTTTGATAGTGTAGTGATCCTGCCCGCTGAAATGAGCCGAGAACGCTTTGACATTATCCGCAGTTACGGGGCGCGGGTGATTGCCACGCCGGGCTGTGAGAGCAATGTGAAAGAGATCTATGACAAGTGCAAGGAGCTGAAAGCAGCAGACCCCGAACGAATCCGCATCCTGAATCAGTTCGAGGTCTTCGGCAACTATCGCTTTCACTACTACGTCACCGGCAATACGATCGTCGAACTAGCTGCCGAGCTGCAGAGCCAGGGCATTGGCAAAGGCAAAGTGGCGGCGTATACGTCAGCGATGGGCTCGGCGGGAACGATTGCTGCGGGAGATCGGCTCAAGCAGGTATGGCCTGACCACAAGATCATAGGCCTCGAACCAATCCAGTGCCCCACGCTGTTCATCAATGGCTACGGAGGACACGATATCCAGGGCATTGGGGACAAGCACGCCACCTGGATTCACAATGTGAACAACATGGATGCCATAATGTGCATTGACGACATCGAGAGCAAAAAGGGCCTGCAGTTACTGGTGGAAGCTCCTGGTCAGCACATGCTCAGCACCAAGTACGGCATTCCAGAAGACATGGTGCGCCTAATGAGCCAGACCTTTGGCATCTCCGGGGTCTGCAATGTGCTCGGTGCGATCAAAGCGGCCAAGTTCTATGGCTTTGGCAAGGACGATGTGATCGTTACCATCTTGACCGACGCAATTGACCGCTATCGCTCGGTGATGGCGCAGATGACGGCTACCTACGGTGCGATGGATGAGAAAGAAGCGGAAGTGCGACTGGTCAGCATCTTCCACAGCCAGAAACTGGACTGGATCCAGGAGGGCACTCGGGAAGCGCGAGCTCGCTGGCACAATCTCAAGTACTACACCTGGGTGGAACAGCAAGGCAAAACCATAGAAGAGCTGAACGCACAGCGCGACCCCGGGTTCTGGTTGTCAGAGCAGGCTCGTGTCTCTGAGATCGACGCCAAACTGCGGAGCGTTCGATGGGCATAGCGGCGCGAGGGACAGAATACACTTGTGCGAGGCGGAGCAAACAACGTACAGCCTTTCTTCTTGCCGTGTCTGGGAGCAGTGACGATCACAGATCTCCGCTTTGTGTTCTTTCCGGAGAGTTTCCAGACCCTGCAACGCTTGTATCAGAAGATCTTAGCCCGCTGCAGCGCGCACCGGGCAGCCCACTTGATGACCTATTCGGTTAGCACTGCAAAGGACCTGGCACAGGTCTACGGCATTCCTGCAGAGAAGATATCGGTTGCCTTCCCAGGGCTGCGTGTCGCGCACACAATTGGTTGCACCTTGGAAATCAAAGACATATCTTGTGGCGTGCCTGCTAATCGTCGCGATATCAAGTTCTTCGTCTTGCCAAAGCGTCCAAACGCGCCTGATCATCATCGCTCGATGAAGACGGGTTTGGCAGCGCATCTGACCAACGTCGGAATGCACATTGCCGGGGCTTCTCGGGCAGCCGCTGGGTTCTGAGCGCGACGCGCCGCGAGGGTATCGGAAGCGAACGAGAACAGGCAGGGGCAGGATGATCTACGCGGCGTCGAGACGCCTCAGTTCTGTCGTCTTGAGACAGGGCTGCGCATCCTGATACACAAAACCTGCCGAGGCAGGTTGGGGAAACGCGCTACCTCCACCCGCAACCTGCTTCAGCAGGTTTTCGCTTATCAGCCGCCGGATTCATCCGGTGGCGACCAGAAGGGCATCGCGGGCCTGCATCCTAGGCCTCACACCGTTCGCGCGGCAAACAGCCGGCGGCCGGATCCAACGCAGTCAGCAGCTCGGCCACCGTTGCTCGCAGGTCGCGTCCCCGGCCGCGGGCCTGTGCTGCTTCGAGCACAGGCGAGGGAAGCGCGGCTTCCGCTGCAGCGATGTGTCTGGTGCAGACATCGCGGCACCACTGCGAGTTGGCCACCGCCGGATAGCGCAACACCAGGGCCTGCAGTTCCACTGCCCGCTCCTGCGCGCCCTGGGCTGCCAGCAACAGAGCCATTGCCTGTACGGCTAGCAGTTGTAACGTGCGCCCTTGTGTGCTGACCCCCATGCGCAGCGCCTCCCCAAGCTGCTCGCTGGCCTGGGCCAACTTGCCTTGGCCCTGTGCTGCGATGGCCAGATAGGCCTGGCCCAGGCCGAGGTCATCCCACGCCCGAATCTTGCGACAAATCGCTACGCTTTGTTCCAGCCAATCCTCCGCTTCGCCGCACGCGCCCAGCGCCAAGGCGATCAGCCCTAGCACGCCGCAGCACACCTCGATTGCCCACTGGCAGCCGGCTGCTTTGCACAACGTCAGGCAGTGCTGCGCTGCGACCTGCGCTTCTCCGTAGCGACCGAGGTGGAGATGGATCACAGCCTTGGCCAGGCTCAGCAGGCCATTACTGGTACTGTCGTTCGTGGTCTTCTGCGCCGCCAATTCCTGCTCCAGCAGATCCTGCGCCTCGACATACCGGCCCATGCTCATGGCCGAGCCTACTTCCTGTAGCAGACTGGCCACGGCGCCGCGTGGATCGGTTTCTTCCAGCGGGCCACCGCTCTCCCATGGCCCGGCTTCAGGCTCTTCGCCTCGCTCGCCGTCGCCGGCGGCGTCAGCAAGCCGGCGCAGTGCACCCAGCATGCCCCTCTGGTCGCCCAACCCTCGATACAAGGCCAGGCTCTGCGCATAAGCCTGTTTTGCTGCCGAGTGGTAACCAAGCCGAGTAGCGGCCTGGCCAAGCGCCTCCGCCACGCTAGCCAGCCCCCAACGATCGCCCTGCGCCTGGTAGAGCGCCTGGCTCTGCTGGTACAAACGCATGGCATGCGTGGCGCTGGCCTCCAAGGCGACGTTCCCCATGCGCCACAAGCCGAACGCTCGAGCAAGCCGCGTGTCCTGCCCGGCCAGGCCCGGACTCTCCAGCATGCTGAGGCTGCGCTGCAACAGCTCCTCAGCGGGCTTGGCCCGCCCCAACGCGTGCGTAAAGACGCCCTGCCACGCCAGGGCCCTGGCCTGCACCCGCAGATCGCCAGGTGACTGTGGCTTGGCCGAGAGCGCTTCGTGCGCCCTCTGGCACGCACTCTCCGCCTGCGTGTAGCGGCCAGTCCATTCGTAGAACGTGCACAGGCCGTCCATGCTCCTGTCCAGTTGTGCCACCTGTGGGTGTTCGGCCGCCCATTCCCAGGCAAGGCTCAAGTTCTCGGCATCCGCTCGCATTTCAGCCAGCGCCCTCGCTTGCTGAGATGCCTGCAAGTCTGCCCACCAGTTGTGCAGTGCTGAGGCAAAAAAGGCGCTGTGACGGTTGCGCAGGCTCTCACCGCCATCTGGAGATGCCCGCAGTTTCTCCAGCGCATGCTGGCGCACCAACGCGTGCAGTTCGTACCGCCCCGCTGGATTTCGACGCAGGCGCGACTTGTCGACCAGCGCCCGCAGCACGCGCAACGAAGCCCCGCTGACCTCACGGGCAGCGCCCTCGCTGAAGCCACCCCGAAAAACGGACAACCCGCGCAACGTCGACTGTTCCTTCTCTGTCAGCAGCTGGTACGAGTGCTCGAGGACGGTGCGCATGCTGCACTGCCTTGGCGGGGCATCGCGCCACTCCGCCCACAGGAAATCCAGGGGTTGGCTGGTCGTGCCGGAGATGCGGGCGGCAATTTCTGAGGGGGTCAACATCCCCATCCAGCCCGCGGCCAGCAGGATGCACAGGGGCAGCCCGTCTAGCAGGCGGCAAATGCGCGCTACATCGGCCAGGTCATCGTCCGTTGGGCGAAAATCTGGGCGCACCCGCCGCGCGGCGGTCACGAACAGCTGCACGGCAGCGTACTGCTCAGCGCCAGAGCCGGTCTCGAGCGGAGGCACCTTCAGCCCGCCCAGGTGCATGACCAGCTCTCCTTCGAGGTTGAGACGGCTGCGTGAGGTGACCATTACCTTGATTCCGGGCGCAGCCTGGAGCATGTCAGCCAGCAGCCTCGTCCCATCTTCAGCAGGCTCAGCCAAAGCCAGCAGATCCTCCAATCCGTCCAGCAAGAGCAGCACATGCCTGGAACGCAGGTAGGGCAGCAACTGTTGCCGGAGCTGCTCTGCGCGGGAGGCCTGCCGGAAAACAAGGCCAACGGCTTGGGCGATGGCGGCTGCCAGGCTCTGGACCGATTGTGGCGGGGCCAAGGGCACATAGTACACACCGTGTTCGAACTGGCCCCGCTGGGCGGCCACGGCCTCCAGCGCCAGCCGCGTCTTTCCGCTGCCACCGGGACCGACCAGGCTGAGCAGGCGGCAGGATGGGTCCCGCAAGCACTCGCTGATGCGCGCCAACTCGGCCTCCCGCCCGATCAGGGGCGTGAGGGGCATGGGCAGATTGTGCCGCGCGGCCCAGGAAGGGGCCGTAAGCCGCGCACCGGCGCGAATGCGCCGGTACAGCGCCAGCGTGTCCGAACCGGGCTGCGTGCCCAAATGTTCGCGCAGCGCGCGGCGACAGACCTGGTACTGGCGCAGGGCAGCGTGGCGCTTTCCGGTGACCGCCAGGAGTGTCATCAGCAACTGATGCGCTTCTTCCTGGGCAGGCTCCAACGCGAGCGCACGGGTGACGTACTGCAGTGCCTGCTGGTAGTCGCCAGCGCGGGCGCCATGATCGGCGAGCCGATCCAGCGCTTGCAGCACGGCCAGTCTGATCCCCTCGCGCTGCAGCAGAGCCCATTCCTCAAAGCCTGGCGCGCGGTGAACGCCAAAGCCTTCCAGGAAGAGGCCCCGATACAACTGCACAACTTCCGCCACTTCCGCGGCCTCTTCCGCGGCCATGGTGGTGTGCTGCAGGATGCTCAGGCGCTGCTGCAGGGCCTCGACGTCCAGCCAGTAGGGAGCCTGGCGGTTGAAAGCAACCTCGTCACGGGTGATCAGCAGGTAGGCGGGCAACTGCCGGCGCAGCTCGGCCAGAACCTTGCGCAGGCTCGCCCGGGCATTGGCCTGTGTGGACTCGGCCCAAAGCAGCCCAACCAGCCAGTCACGGGAGTGGCTGCGGCCGGTAACCGCCAGGTAATACAAGAGGGCCAGGCTCTTGCGATATGCCAGGTCCGTCAGCCTGGTGCCATCCATTGTGGCCTGCGGCCTGCCCAGCAGGTTGAGACGTAGCCCGCAGCTCAAGCTCTGCCTCCGCAGCGTAGCGAAATGGTACGCTAATGGTACACTTTTGGTAGCACCGACGCAGTAAGGTGGAATACAAGGGGGGCGGCATCGAGCGAGTGATGACTGCGCCAAGCCTTTGGCTCGATTATGCACCAACTGGTGCCCGCATGTCAAGCTGG
>CAYZKS010000058.1:7775-17045 GCA_964478725.1 uncultured Anaerolineales bacterium | reverse complement strand
ACTGACTCTTAATCAGTAGGTTGCAGGTTCGACTCCTGCACGGCTCACCTGGTCACCATAGGCCGGACTCTTCCCTGGGATCCGGCCTTTGCCATTCCTTGAGCAGGCCTATGAGCACCACATTGGCCAGGCAGCCAATTCGCCTGACGTAGCGCCCTCAGAATGGATTGAATCCGCAAACGCCATGCGAATAGAGGAGAGCATGCGACTCGGGATTCTGGCCGATGTACACGGCAATCTTCCGGCGCGTGCGCATCAACGTGCCTGTGACCGTCGATGGCTTGTACGTCGAGCCTGGTGACTTGATCCACTGCGACCCCAACGGGGTGCTCTCTGTGCCCTTGGACATCGCGGACAAGCTGATGGCCGAAGTCGCGAAGGTGCGGGCGCGTGAGCGCGAAGCCATTGACTTCATCCAAGGCCCTGACTTTACCCTGGACGCGGCGTTGAAGCGCATGGGACACTGAAGATGGCGAGTTTCGTCAAGGCTGCTGCGATATGGAGGCACGCAGAACGCCGTCAGGGATGGTGGCGGTGTAGGCCTGGTCTGGATGCAGGCACCTAGAGTCCTGGCCGTGGAACCGGGCGAGCATTCCTACTTGGCGCTCAGGATCCACTGCTCGTAGAAGCTGTCCAATTCCTCGCCCGTGGACTCTTCGGCTACGCGCAAAAAATCCTCCGGCGTGCTGAGCTTGTACTTGCGGTCCTCCAGGTAGGCGCGCAAGAAGGCCAACATGCGCTCATCGCCGAGTCGCTGGCGCAACTCGTAGAAAAATACCGCACCCTTTCCATACACGATGTAGCCATAGTCCTCGGGAGTGTACGCCGATACGGGTTGATTGACCACGTTGTCATGGCCCAAGTCCAGAGCCTTCTGGTAGCGGCTGCGCACGTAATTCTGGAAGGCCAGCTCGGAACGGCTGCGGCCATAGACGTAGTCATAATAGTGAACGATGGAATAGTTGGCCAGGCTTTCGTCCAGCCAGGGCTGGTTGACCTGGTCGTTGCCGACCAGGCTGTACCACCATTGGTGCGCTACCTCGTGGGCGGTCACGAACTCCAGGTATTCGCCGCCTGCCCGATACTGCGACTCTGCTACCATGATTAGCCCCGGATACTCCATGCCCCCTGCGGAGAGGGGTGCCTCCACCACATCGAGCTCGGCAAATGGGTAGGCGCTGAAATCCTGTTGGTAGGCGCGCAGTCCATCGCGCACGTAGCCCAGGACCGTTTCGCCGGTCTCTTTGTGCTCCGGCAAGTAGTACGAGTTCACACGGATGAAACCGACGGCCGTGGATGAGCAGGACAGGCGATCGCTTACCACAACCATCATGTCACGCATCGGGCCGCTCACGCACGTCCAGGTGACTGTGCCGTCCTCGTTTTCCCTCTTGCCAAGCGTCGAGCCCGAGGTGATCACGATGTCTTGCTGTGGCGCGGTCAGTTCCAGCGTGTAGAAGCTCGTTTCCGAGTAGATCGGATCGCCATAGTCCGGCGCCAACGACAGATTCCAACCGTCCGCGTCATAAACTGCGACCATGGGGTGGAAGTTGGAGAGCAGCAGCACGCCATTCTGGAAGTTGAAGGTGCCGTAGCCCCGCGCGTTGTCCAGGGGCACGGTAACGTCGTATTCCATGTGGACGTCCACGGACTGGCCAGCTTCGAGGGCTTGCGACAGTGCCAAGCCAAGTGCGGTCTTCTCAGCCTGATACTCGATGGTCGGCTCAATTCCGTCAATGGTGATCCTGTGAAAGGTCAGGGCGCTCCCGTAGCTGGGTTTGTTTGGGAAGAGACGGAAGTAGATAAAGTCAAGCGCCGCGTCTGTGCGATTGGTGTAGCGCGTGTCCTGTACGGCGTGGATCTGGGGAATCGCCTGGCTGCGGTCCAAACGCGCCTGAATGTGGTAGAGCGGCGCATGCTCGATCCGGTGCACGTCGTCGGCCGCAGCAGGCAGCATGGCCAAGCGGTAGGCCTCAAGGTTCTGCCAATCGGGCGAGCTGGCAGTTGTCGGGGAGGGCACGGGCGTCGGTGTTGGGTCACGCCCTGGCAGCGCGGGCAGAGACCGGCAGGCGCTGATGGTCAGCATGGCGAGTGTCAGCAACAGCGTGACACGCGTAGTTCGATGGCGGTTGTCCAACATGGGTACGATTATACTACCCGCGACGTTTTCTACCAACAGGCATTGGGCTTGCTGAGAGCAGCGGAGCTATAATCACACGGGAACCCAGCATGCGCGGGGAGCGTCTTGCCTTAGAACGTCGAAGGCAAGGTCTATGTCAGGAAGCCTTTGCTGGACGTAAGTGATATCGCGGCGGAGCTCTGGTCTTGAAGGGAAACGGAACTGGTAGCATGCCTTTTGTGGGCGCAGTTCGGGAAGCATTGGCGCAGCGAGAGTGGCGGCGGCCGTTTATTACAGGTATCACGATTGTCTTCATCGGCGTGATTCTGCTGGCGTGCGTGGCCCTAGCGCTGGCGGGTGGAGCCTATGCTTATGTGTCGTCTACTCTGCCCTCCGCTGAGGAGTTGACTGTCCGCGCGAACACCTTCGAGAGCACCAAGATCTTCGACCGCAATGGGGTATTGCTGTATGAGGTCTTTGATCCGACCGGCGGCCGGCGTACAGTGGTACCCCTGGAAAGCATGCCTGTGCAGCTCCGCCAAGCATTGATCGCCACTGAGGATCCCACCTTTTACGAGAATCCCGGATTCAACCTGCTCAGCATCGTGCGCGCCTTCTGGCAGAACCTGCGGGAAAGGGAGATCGTTTCGGGGGCCAGTACCATCACTCAGCAATTGGTCAAGAGCGTCTACCTTTCTCCGGAAGTGACCTTTGAGCGTAAGGCCAAGGAAGCCATCCTGGCCGCGGAAATCACTCGCCGTTTCTCCAAGGATGAGATCCTGGAGATCTACCTAAATCGCGTCTACTTTGGCAGCATGGCCTATGGCATTGGAAGTGCGGCTGAGGTGTACTTTGACAAGACAGCGAACGAGCTAACGCTGGGAGAGAGCGCCCTGCTCGTAGGCATCCTGCAGGGCCCAGCGCTTTACGATCCATACACTAACCTGGCAGGCGCCCAGATGCGCCAGGAAGTGGTGCTCGATCTAATGGTCAAGCGTGGCTATCTGACGCGCGATGAGGCGCGTGCGGCGCAAGCCGAGGCACTGCACTTTGCCGAGCGCCGCATCGAGATGAAGGCGCCCCATTTCGTGGTCTACGTCCGCGAGCAGTTGGAGGCGCAGTACGGGACCGAGCTGGTTGACCGAGGGGGCCTGCGTGTCTACACCAGCCTTGACATCAGCCTGCAGGAGGAGGCAGAGCGCATCGTGCAGGCCAAGGTCGCTGAAGTGCGGGAATTGGACGCTTCCAACGCAGCTTTGCTGGCCCTCGATCCGCATAGCGGGCAGATCCTGGCGATGGTCGGCAGTGCGGATTTCTATGATGATGACATTGACGGGCAGGTCAACGTCTGTCTGAGGTTGCGGCAGCCCGGGTCATCGATCAAACCGGTGACCTACGCGGCTGCCTTTGAACGGGGCTGGACGGCGGCGACATTCATCATGGATGTTCGGACGGAATTCCCGGATGGAGCAAACTCACCCTATGTGCCGAAGAACCATGACGACAAAGAGCATGGTCCGGTATTGTTGCGCGGCGCACTTGCCCGCTCTCTGAACATACCTGCCGTCAAGACCCTGCAATTCGTGACGTTGCCAGGCATGCTAGAGATGGCACATCGCCTGGGTATCCAGTCGCTGAATCGACCAGACTACGGCCTGTCTTTGACCTTGGGCGGCGGGGACGTGACGATGCTAGAGCTGGCTGGTGCCTACTGCGCCTTTGCCAACGAAGGTCATCGTGTCAAGCCCGTTTCCATCCTGCGTGTAGAGGACAGCCGTGGGCGGCGTATCGCCGAGACTCTGCCCGCGCTGGGCCCACAGGTGCTCGATCCCCGCCATGCCTATCTGCTCACGAGCATACTGTCCGACAAGGAAGCGCGCCTGCCAACCTATGGGCCGAACAACGCCCTGGAGTTGTCGCGTCCGGCTGCGGCCAAGACAGGCACGACCGACGACTACCGAGATGCCTGGACCATCGGCTACACGCCCGATCTGGTGACTGCGGTTTGGGTGGGCAACAGCAGCGGTGAGCCCATGAAGCATGTCTATGGAGGGCTAGCAGCCGCGCCCATCTGGCATGACTTTATGGAGGAAGCACTGCAGGACACAGCGGTGCACGAGTTCCTCATGCCCGACGGAATGGAATTGGCCGAGATATGCCCTGTCTCCGGCAAGTTGCGCGGCGAGAAATGCCCTGCTGGAGTCAAGGAGGTTTTCGTTGCTGGCACAGCTCCTACGGCAGCATGCGACATCCATACTGATGTGAGGCTGTGCTCCGTGAGCGGAAAACGCGCGGGCGAGTTCTGCCCATCGGATGCGGTTTACACTCAGTACTATGAAGTGTATCCGGTCGAATATCGCGCTTGGGCCGAAGCTCAGGGCAAGCTGCAACCCCCGTCTGACATATGCGACGTGCACACGCGTGCACCGCACGTGGAAATCAGCGAGCCTCGCGATGGCAGCATGCTGCAGGGCATTGTGCCCATCCTGGGCAGCGCGCGCATTGACGACATGGATCATTACGAGGTGCAGTACGGAATTGGCGATAATCCCTTTGCGTGGATTCTACTGCACCAGCAGAACGTGGCGCTCGAGAACGGCGTATTGGCGGCCTGGAACACCTGGGAGATCCCCAATGGCATCTATTCGTTGCGCGTTGTGGCCCTGGATCGACGCGGTAACAGTGCGGCCACTCCTGCCTTGCGGGTGAATGTCTCCAACCCCACGCCAACTGCGACATCCACGCCGACGGCCACCGGCACACCGACCCCGACACCTGAACCGACCGTCTCACCGACGCAGACCGAGGTACCTTCGCCCACCCCAGTGGCCACCGAGGCGCCGACGGAGACGCCTTTCCCGTCAGCCACTCCGACCGCTCACCTTGAGCCCACAGAGACACCCACCTTGCCCGCTCCGACGAAGACAGTCAGCGCGACGGAGTTGCCAGAGCCGACAGATACGCCCGAGCCGACCCCGACGGGGCTGCCCAAGCCAACAGATGCACCCGAACCCACGCCGACACCTGCAACCTGACAGCACTGGACGCTGGAGCATAGCGATGAGCTGTCACGGGATAGCCTGTGTTTCCGTGGGGTTGGCGTCACACTGGGCCGGCTGCAGCATTAGCCGTGTCAGCCGGGGCAGAATCCGCCTTTGATGGGATTCCCTGGTTGGGCTTTGGTGACATCAAGTCCTCCAGCACTCTTGGTAAGGACTTGTAGCGCTCTACCCACAGCGCCACCAAGCCTACCTTGAAGCCGTAACGTTCGATGTCACCAGCGGTCTCTTGCAGGATCTCACGCTTGGCCAAGTTGCGCAGCGCATTCGAGATGTCTTTGGGATCCACGATCAAACCCTGATCGGCCAGGAGCAGAGCGACATCACTGGCTGTCGCTCCCACCTGCGGCCAAGCGGCCAATCCGAGGCGAGGCAGCAGGCGTGTCAGGGCGAGCAGTGCAACGCGCTCGCCATCGGTTGACCTATCCCAGAGGAAGGCAAAGTGCGCTTCACCCAGCGTGAGGATCTCATCCAGGGCTTGGTCGACGTCGTCGATGGTTGTGTAGTTCCGGCCGCTGCGGTTATGGGAGTTGACCAGTGAATAGCATAGCAATTGCAGGAAGTAGGGATGACCCGCGGTGACCTGGAGCATGCGATGCAGTGCGAGGTCGTCGTATACCATGTTGTAAGGCTGTACGGGCTCAATGATCAGCCGACGGGCTGATCGCTCGTCCAGGTAGCCGATATGCCGATAGAGCGCGATGTTGAACAGCACAGACCAGTAGTCGGTGCTCATTTCTTCCAGCCGGTGCGTGCCCACGAATACGAAGGCGACCTGATGCGCGTGCTGCATCAGATGCCGCAGGTAGGAGAACATGGTTGGATCCAGCCGGCCCGAGCGCACGCGCATCTCCAGCTCTTCGAACTCGTCCAGCACCAGCAACAACGTTCGGTCTTCCAAGGCCTGTTGGACGGGCTCGAGAAAGTCGTGCTCGAACACGCGGGCTGGCTGTTGCTCAAAGGCGGTCAGATCTGGGACCGGCTGTTGCAGGCCTCGTTCCGACAGCACCTCTGCGATGGCTGTGGCTGCGTCGTACAACCAAGCGGCCAGGCCAGGCGTTACGCCCAGAGACTGACAGTCCAGATAGACAGGTATGTACTGGGGACCAAGGTGCAGGGGCAACTGGAGCAGCATCGAGGTCTTGCCCGTGCGTCGCTGTCCAATCAGGATGAGGATGTTGCGCTGCAAGAGGCCTCGGACGTTGCTGGCGATGAACTTGAATGCTTCGTCGCGACCGAAGAACATGGGGCTGGCTGGTCTCAAGGGACGGCCCGGCACGTACGGATTGGAGATCTCGTGAAACTCGGAGGGTGACAGTACCTCCACCATGTCCGCGAAGAGCTGCGACTTTCCCGGCGCCTCTCGGTCATCATAGCGCAGAACGAATTCTGCACGGAAGTGATCTCCCGCTGGGGGAATCATGCGCACCCTGGCCTCGCGGGCATGCCTCGGCGGCAGGTTGCCAAGAAACACTGGGGCTTCCAGGACGCGGTAGGTTTCGTCGGCGAGCAGTTCCACCGTGGTCTGCAGAGCTGGGCTACGACCCTTGTTCAGCACTTCCAAGACCAGTAGCGTCTCGCCCGTAGTGACAATGCGCTTTGTGCGCAGGCGGCAGCGCAGCTGCGCTCGACCTAGCCATTCCTCGCGTGCCGCAGCAATCGCCCGCTGCCAGCTGGCGGCGATTTGCGGCACGATCGCGGTTTCGAGTGCAATGCGCTTTCCCCTTTTCCTGGCCGCGTCGTCCGGCGGGGCGAGGCTCGACAACGTCTCGGAGGCCTCGCTGAGGTATGCCAGTCTATCGTCTGGAGCTTCCACTCGCTCGCTGCTGCGCACGAGCCTCGCCACTTGCAGCAACTGCGCCAGCGCATCCAGCAATTCATCTGGAATCGCCTGGTCGTGGCCTGCGTCCGGCTCCGATTTCCTGTGCACGCCCAAGACGCGCTGGATGCGAGGGCGCAGTACGGCAATGCGCGCCACAGACCTGGCCTCCAGGAGGTCCGCCAAGAGTTCGTACGCCAGCACCATCGGAGAGACGTCGTTCTGGCCAGCCCCCGATCCTGGCTCAGCCTGATTCAGTGCCGAAGCGATCACCCGCAGTCCGGTTGGCGGGCTGCTCGATAGTAGCAAGTATCCCTCGGCCAGGCTGGCCATCGTCTGGTCTCCTCGCTCTCGTGCTCGATGAGACAGGCGGATCAGTGTCTCCGTCGGGGCGGTGCCCCGATCTACCAACCTGCGCATGGCGGATGGCATGTCTTGGGGGCGTTTGGCAAGCCTGTTGTACAAGACGCGCGCCCAGCGCGTGGGCGAACGATGCCATGCTCGATAGCTCAGGACCAGAAGTCCCATCGCTGCGGCCAGCAAGGCATACGTGTACCAGGAAATGCCCGGGATGCGCGGTCCCAGCATCGGGCCCACAGTGCCGGAGTTCAGTCCATCGCTGTAGATCAGGCGGTATGATGCGATGCGACCGGAGGCGAGCAGTGGGAAGCGATCCACGAGCCAGTACACCGATCCTGGCTTGTTGACGGACTTGGTCCCCACAGAGCGCCATGTGCCGGTCGAAGGGTCCATCACCTCGAGTATCACATCCACTTGGTCATTCTCAGCATCGTTGACGCTAAGTGAGTAGATGTAGCCCGTTTCTGCAGAGGCGATGCTGGGATTGGCTATCAACGGTGGACGATTGGGGGTATGCCCATACATGGCAATCTGCCCATCTGATGTCCCGGCCACGATCTCGGCTCTGCCATTCCCATCCACATCGCCAGACCATATTGCGGTGATGGCTTCTCCCAATTCGTGTCGGCTCTCCAGCCTGGCTCCCTTGGCGACTGTGTACAGAACTCCGTCGGTAGATCCGACGATGACCTCGGGGTCCCGATCTCCATCCACATCTCCAAGGTGGGCGCACAGCAGACGCGCACGCAGGGTGTACTGCCAAGCCGGAAGGCCTGTGTTTCCGAGCATGACGATCTCTCCACCGCGCGTGATCGCAGCTATCTGAATGCGACTGCTATCTGCGTCATTTGCGTACACCGCCAGCGGGGTATCGTTCAGATCATATCGCCAAAGCGGTTCTCCTCCCAGACGGAAAGCGTAGATCATGCCTTGCGCCGAGGCTACTACAGGCTCGCTCAAGGTGTCGGAGTTGAGATCTGTAGCGCACACCGCAACCACGTCGCGCCCCGTGTCGTACGACCACCGCAGCATCCCTCTGCCAAAGAGCACGTACGCTCGATTGTCCTCTGAACCCGCAACAATGCCTGCCTGCCCGCTCCCGTTCAGATCGGCCGCGAATAGGCTCACCACACTGCCCAAAGTGCGATATGACCACAACAGGTGGCCGTCGGAAATGGCAGAGATCTGGTTGCTCCCAGTGCCGGCCACGACATCTTGCTTGCCATCTGCATTCACATCGGCCGGATGGACCGCCCACAACCGGTTGTCCATCTGGTACTGCCACAGCGCGCGGCCGTCGCCTCGGAGAATCGACAGACCCCAGCCCAATGAGTCCCCGCGCTCATCGAGCTTGTTGTACCCGACGATTACTTCCAATTGGCCGTCTCTGTCTACGTCACCCGTATTCACCGTCTGCACCGCGCCGGGCGCAGGGTAGCGCCAAGATAGAGAACCATCATCCTTCAGAACGTAGACGTTCTGGTCCAGGGAACCCACCAGGATCTCGAAGTGTCCGTCGGCATCCACGTCGGCTGCGTCCAGAGCTATGACTTCACCCTGCACGCTGTAGCTCCAAATCAGGCGGCTGCGAGCAGCGCCCCGCGCGCGTGAGATCATCTGCACAGAGTCGGTAGTACAAAGCAGCAGATCACCCCAGTCATCCAGGTTGAGATCCGAGAAAGCGACCAATGCAGCGGAGGTGGGCAGCGCATAGGACTCTTCAATGTCGCCACGGATATCGATCAGCTCCACTACGCTGCGCCGCACGCCAGGGTAGGAACTCAGCACCGCTACTGGGCGCCCAGCGCTGCCTTCAGCATTGCCCAGTGCGGCGTCCACTGCGCGCCGGTCCGGGGCGCTGCGGCTCCAAAGCAATGAGCCGTCGTCTTCCAGGGCTGCGAAACGGCGTTCGC
>CAYZKS010000058.1:0-7675 GCA_964478725.1 uncultured Anaerolineales bacterium | reverse complement strand
ACCGTCCCCGTTGAGTCCTGAGGCTGAGGCCAGTAGTGCCAAAGCGCTTTGCCTTCCGAGGTGAGCCTGTAGACGTGCTCAGAACCGGTGGCCACCACAACCTCGGCATGCCCATCACTCTGCATGGTCCCAGCGAAGATAGCGTCCACAGCGTAGCCTGTGCGGTAGAACCACAGGCTGCTACCGTTGCCGCGCAAGGCTGTCACGCCACGAGGGCCGCCAACCAGCAACTCCTTGGCCGAGTCCCCGGTTAGGTCAGCCAATTCGGCCACGTAGACTTCCTCGCCCAGTGAGCTTTGCCAGGCCACCTTGCCATCGGCTTCAAGCACGGCCAGATAGCCGTTTCGACCCACGACCACGATCTCACCTTGCCCGTCGCCATCCACATCGCCTGTGAGTAACTGACGCACTGTCTCGCGCATGGGATGACTCCAGAAGGCAACGGCAGTCAGGGACTGCGCCGCCCGGACCGGGACAGCGACCATGAGGATAATTGCGAGGCAGAGTGCGGCGTTGCAGGCACGGAGTGCCAGCGCTGGCCGGACCAAGCTGTGGTGGACCTGTGGCACAAACCTCGAATTCACTTTTCTCCGCCTTGACTGGTGCCGGGCAGTGCGGAAGACGCGCCCGGCAGCTCCGTCAAGCGCCTTTGGCGCGCAGGGCATAGCCTACTCCACGCTCATTGACGACCCAATCGCCGCGCGCTCCCAGGGCGCGTCGCAGGTGCTTGATAGCTGCCTTCAGGCGCTCTGGGTCCTCTACGTATTGGTCGCGCCAGACACTTCTCTCCAGTTCCTGGGCGGTGACCACGTGCCCTTGATGCAGAGCAAGGCATGCTAGCAGATCGAACTGCGTCCTGGTCAGCGGTATGATCTCGTGCTCGTCTGTGACAATGCGCTGCCGGAAGTCGATCACGAATGGACCAGCCTGCAGCAAGTGCTCCACGCTCTGAGTGCGCACAAAGCGTTGTAGCGAAGAAGAGACATAACGGTATCCCGAGCCCGACCGCAAGATCAGGCACTGCTGCTGGAGTTGGCGCAGCGCTTCAAGTGCAGTGGGGTCGCTCTGCGAAATCGCGAGGTTTGCCAGCGCGTGCTGCTCCTCGTCAGTCAGATTGCGCCATGCATACTGATAGTGTGGCTGGGCCTCTGCGTAGAAAAGCTCCTTGAGTTGCATCGTGGCCTGTTCGTTCCAGCGTGCTGTCGATTGCATCAACTCAAAGGCGTGGTAGGCTGCCATCTGAAGGAAGAACGGGTGTGGCCCAGCAAGATCCAGGACTGATTGCAGCACAGGTTCAGGCCAACGGACTTGGGCCTTTGAGAGCAGGGTGTCCAACAGGTTACGCGCGCCCTGGTCATCAAGCATGCCTAGAGGTACGGTCACAAAGATGTTGAAGAAAGGAGAACTCAATACGCTGCCGTCGGCGTAGACCAATGAAATGAGCGGGCGATGCGAGGCAGCCAGGTAGGAAACAGAGTAACGACTGGCCAGCCCTCGTAGTCCCGAGAAGAAGGTGGGATCCAGGTTATGGTTGGCGGCCAGGAGCTCGAACTCGTCGACGAGAAACGCAACCGCCGTGCCCCTCTGGCTGAGCCACTTTAGCGTGACGTCCAGGGAATGATACTCTGTGCTGTGGGCTCTGTCCGCAGTTCGGGTGTCGAGTTGGCACTGCGACAGTGCGTCGCGTAGCGCATCGACGAACATGGCAAGTACTTCGTTGGTGGACGACTGTCCCGCACCCTGTGCATCGATGGACGCCATCACATACTGCGGCGCGAGCATGCGATTCGCGGCTCGCACGGCAGGTGCCGCAAGGTGGTAGAGCAGAGATGTCTTGCCGATGCGCCGTGGCCCGACGACGGACACGCTTTGAGAGGTGCGCAGCAGGCCAGAGATCTGCTGCGTTTCCTGTTGTCGGCCGCAGAAATATGCGGCGTCTCGGATCGGCCCGCGGTGGAAGAAGGGGTTATCTGCCAAGCTGCTCTCCTATCGGGAGGGGCGAGGCCATCCCAGGACTATTGTAGGGAAAACGCAGTCAATTGTAAAGCGACCTGTGACGTGCGATACTGCCCTGACCGGGTCGCAGCACTGGATCTGGGTCATGATGTTGTTCTGTTCATGGGCAGACAGCCTGTCGGATTGACATGATGTTGGCTTGGTGTATAATGGAGGGCGGTGAAGCTTGCGGCACGGCCACTCCCGGCGCGGCATCACGGCGGCGGCTGTGGGGGCGCTTATGTCCGATCGCGGCTGTTATCGGCGTGTGCAATGCCTTGGCCGTGATCGTGCCGTAGCGCTGGCTTCTTTCACAGATAAATCCAAGGAGGGAGAACATGCCAGGATTTCCAGATCCATTTGTCAGCAACGTTCCGGACCGAAAGATGAATGCGGAGGAGCTTACCCGGGCCATCCGCATCGACATCGCCGGCGAACTTGAGGCGATTCATCTGTACGAGGCTCATGCCCAGGCAACTGACAACGAGCTGGTGCGTGAGGTCCTGCTAGACATTGCCAACGAGGAGCGTGTCCACACGGGCGAATTGCAGCGGCTGCTGGACCTGCTTCTGCCTGACGAGGTGAAGTTGAGGGCGGAGGGCGCTGCCGAAGTGGATGCGGAGGCCGCAAAGCTAGGCGGCACACCGGCCAAACCGGCGGCGGGTGAACCGTCCACCATCGGCTCGCTGAAGTAGCCCTGCCGGTCTTCGGCGTGTCGGGCACAGGGCTGAGACGTAAAGACAGTAAGGAGAAGAAAACATGGCGAACAAGTATCTGGGTAGGGAAGACGCGCCCATCTCGGCAGCGCTTTGGGAGAGACTGGATGCAACTATGGTCCAGGTGGCAAAGAGCCAGTTGGTGGGGCGACGCCTCTTGCCCATTGAAGGACCGTTTGGGTTGGGACTCAAGTTCGTGCCGCTGAGCGACATGATCGTCTCATACGAGGGGGATGATCTTCCTACTGAAGGCTCAGAACAGGCAGAAGAGGGCCCTGATGTGTTCATGGGCATAGAGCCAGAGATCGTGGCAAGTTCGGTTCTGCCGTTGGCTTTGATCCGCCACTCCTTTTCGCTGGGTACGCGCGATTTGGCCTCGGGCGAGCGTGATGGATTTGCCCTGGATCTTTCTGCAGTAGCGGAGGCGGCAATTGCCTGCGCCCAGGCAGAGGATCGCCTGGTCTTCAAGGGATCGGACGAGCTGGGCGTGTGGGGACTACTGAACGTAGTGGGTAGCCAGAACGTCAAACTGGGTTCTTGGGCCAAGGTCGGGCAAGCGGCTGAAGACGTTATCAAGGCTGTCAGTACGCTCGATGCGGCGGGCTTTCACGGCCCCTACTGCCTGGCACTGGCCCCAAGCCGCTACAACCTCTTGTACCGCCGTTACCCTCAGGGCAATACCACCGAATTCGCACACGTGCAGCCAATCGTTGCGGACGGGATCCTCAAGGCGCCTGTCCTCAAGGAGGGCGGTGTGCTCCTCGCATCTGGAGTGCAGTTTGCTTCTATCGTGATCGGGCAAGACATGGCCATTGGCTTCGTCGGACCTAGCGAGGGCGACCTCGAGTTCTCGATTTCCGAGAGCCTGGCGCTGCATGTCAAGCAGCCCGCAGCGGTCTGCGTTCTGGAGGCCTGAGGAGCGAGCAGTGGGCTTGAAATGAAGAGCTCGCTCCGAGCAGGCCAGAAGCGAGCTCTTCTGCGCTGGCGTGATTTGGGCGCCTGCATGACGTTGTCTCCGCCAGGGCAGGCACGACTCAGCTGGCGAAACCTGGGAGACCGGCGACTGGCTTGGGGTTTGCCCGTCCGTTCGCGCGCTCTCAGCGCCCACGCCACCAGTCAAAGTGCGAGCGCGGATCCAGGAAGGTGCCGCAGTCGCGTATGGCGACAAGGATCTCGCTGCCGCGAGCACGTGCAAACGCCTGGCGCGGGCGCAGCGCTGGCAGAAAGCGTCGCCCTGCCGCCGCGCAGTATTGGTACAGGGCTACCAAGTCAGGCTCCACGCAGATCCCTTCCACGTGCAGCGTGTATCCGTACACCACGTGATCCTCGCGCGTGTACTTTAGCGTGATACGCTCCGGCGCCGCATACAGCACCAGCACCTCGTAGCCGCTGCCGATGGTGTAGCCCGAATCCGGGACGTGGATCGTCTCTTCAGAACGCGTGCCGAGGCCCAGCAGGGACACCGGCGGATTGGTGATCAGTGGCCCGGGTGCCATGCGCCTCCAGTCCCAATCGCGCACCTGATGGACCGAAGTGAGGAGTGGCGTGCGCCGGTCAGCAAAAAGGTCCGGGAACTGGGGTGTCCGAGAATCGGCAGGGTTGTGATAGTCCACAAAGCCTTTGTACTGGTTCGTGGCTGCCCAACCGCGCACCGTGATATTGAAATCGGGGTTGCGCTCGATTACACCAGGCGTGTTCTCCGACTCGACCGAGAGGGTACCGTAGCTCTGCCCAGGGATGTGGCAGTCCACGCCCTTGGAGGCAACTGGCAGGTAGGCGCGGTGCAGCGCCCGGTTGCCTGAAGAGGCTAGCGCCAAGAAGGCGCTGGGGCCACCGATGTCGGCCTGCGTTGGCGCGCAATCCATAGCGGTGAAAAAACATAGCAAGATGGCAGCAAGCACCAATCTGGGCCTTGCGCGAACTGCTCTCATACCTCACCGGTCGGCGCTCGAAGTTGTTTCCTGTACCAACGCAATTCGACATGCTCCTGGAAGCCGACCGACTCGTACAGGCACTTGGCACTTGCATTGGGGCCGTCCACTTCCAGCTCAGCCGCACGCATGCCTCGCACCTTGAGATCAGCCAACGCCCGCAACAGCAGGGCGCGGCCCAAACCGCGGCGCCGGTAGGCCGCCTTGACTCCCAGATCGCTGACAAGTGCGCAAGTTGTTTCGGTGGTGGGGCGATGCCCAGGGTTCACCCAGCTCCACACGTATCCCGCGGGTCGGCCCTTGTGCTCAGCGAAGACCAGCAGCAGCGGATCGAACCAGGGCAGCGATAGGTCATGCCTTATCTCCTCCAGGTTGTGCTCGCCTTCGCCCCAGTGGCCTGCGAACACATCGTTCACAAGCGCCGTGAGCGTCTGGTCATCCTGAACACTGACTGCCGTGCGAAGGGAAAAGCCTGCCGGCACGACAGCGACTGGAAGATCACGCCTTAGGTCGGTTCGCATGATCCACCATGTACGCACGTATCGGAAGCCCATGGCTTCCAGCAGAGCGCTCTTGTAGTGCTGAGTAGAGCGCACCGGCACGTCCAGTACTTGCTCGTCGAACGATGAGCCCAATTCGACACGTCGCTCGATGAGCAGCCGCCCCACATCTCCGGATCGCCATTCGGGATGGATCCATAGCCTGGAAACCAGACGCGTACCCACCTCGCGCATCAAGTCGCTGAAGGCTACAGGCCGCCGATCAGCCTCTGCCACCAGGTACTGATTCTCGGCCAGGCCTGGCTCCTCGTGAGCCTGGACCAGGAATGCGTCGGTGGTGGCTCGCAGCGGCACGTCGTCTGCCTGGTAGCACGCATTCATCAACTCAAGGACCGCCTCCAAATCGCTGGGCAGGAAGGTGCGAATCGTCGGCTCTGCTACAGTTGTTTTCGATACCATACCTGCTCCTCAGCGGCGACAAACCCCACGGATTCGTACAGATGCTTGGCTTGGTCATTGGCGCCGTCCACGAACAGAGTAACGCTTCGCACACCCTGTCCGCGCAACCACTGCAATCCAGAAACCAGCAGCGCTCGCCCCAAGCCGCGACCCCGGTGCTGGGGAAGTACGCACAGGCACCACACGTCCCCGTTCTGTTCTCCGATCTCAGTCTCTATCCAATTCCAGCATTCACCCACGACGCGGCCGCGATGAACCGCGTAGATCACGCCTTCGGCCTGGAAATCGGGGCTGCGCACAAAGCCCTCGATTTCTCCCAGTTCGACGGGCAAGAACTCCCATTCCCCCTGGAAGGACTCATTCTCGAGCAGCATTGAGGTGTGCTCGTCCTGACCAACCACGAAGCTGCGCTGGCGATAGCCAGACGGCCAGCATGGCAAAGGGATGGCCTGTGCCTGGTCCAATACCATGCGCCACGAGCGGTGCACCGCTGCGAACCCGTGCGCCTGCAAGAAAGCGCGCCCTCCCTCGATTTCGGAACTGATCTGGATGTCCATGTAGGTGCCGGCGGCGGCCCGTGCAAGCTCTTCAAGCAAGCCCAGCAAGCGTCGCCCTATGCCCCTGCGGCGCCATGCTGGATGCACCAGCACACGCGCGGTCGCACGCTTCAAACCTGCTGCATGCCACAATTCGGCATATGCGATCAGTTGGCCCGCAACCTCGGCGAAGAATAGGTTGTGCGCCGCGTCCATGGCAGGGTGTGCGAGAGTCATCTTCAACGCGTCCAGAGAAGGCGGGCGGTTGAAGAAGGTGTAAGGGAAGTCTGGTGCTGCCAGGATCAGCGAAAGCCAGGATTGTTCATCGCCCGGGCGAAAGTTGCGCACGGCAGTTTGTCCGGCGGGCGCCGTGCTGCTGGGCTGGTCCACTATGCCAACTCCTTGCGAAATGCGGTGCTGCGCGAGACGACCTGGAATCCAACCGACTCATACAAGCGCAGGGCCTGATTGGGATTGTCAGCATCCACTGCCAAGGCACTGGCGGAGAAGCCAAGATCCCGGATGCGACTCATGCCGGCGAGTAGCAGAGCTCGCCCCAATCCACGCCTCCGATATGCGTGCATCACTGCCAGATCGTCAACCAGGGGCGGGTTGTCGTGGAGCAGTTCTTTGTCCATCTGCGGAACCACCACGATGCACAGACCTGCGATGCGCCCCTGCGCATCCACCGCCAGCAGCGTGTCCTCGGGTCGGAAACCGGGTTCGTGGATACGATGCTGCTCCATTTGCGGGGTGTGCTCCGTGTAGCCCCAATGATCCGAGAAGCCATCGTTGTAGGCTGCTACAAACGCCTCTTCGTCGTGGCCGACTCTGTATGCGCGTAGGCGCATGCCTTCGGGTAGGGTTGTATCCGGCACGCTCGGCAGTTCGTGGCACTCCATGTAGAAGAAGTAGCGCACAGGCCGCATGCCCAAGGATATGGCAAGATCGGCCAAGCCAGTCACGCGTTCGCGGGCATGGACCTCCAGGACCGTAGACCTATCGCGCCACAGCCCACGTGCATGCTCCTCCACGTGGCGCATGAGTTCTGTGCCAATGCCGCGCCGGCGGTATTCGGGATGCACTACGCCGTTGGCGACAATGCGGTCCTGGGACAGCTCTCGGCGAGCCCAGAGCATCACCCAACCGACCAGCCTTTCCTCTTCCAGGGCGAGATACACCGCTGCGTGCATCACTGCGCGAAACATGCTCAGCCGGTGGGCCAAGGCCTCCTCCGTCGTCGCGAACCCGGCTCCGTCCACTCGGTCAGCAGCGTTGATCAGCCTGACAAGGGCGGGCAGGTCATCGTCACGGTAGGTGCGGATCTGGAATCCGGGCATTCTGGTCCTCCGGGTCTTGATGTGTGCGCGTGGCTCAAGCCTCCGGGGCCTGGAGCAACGGCTCCAGCTCCTGGAGCAACGCTTGGCGCGTTGTGAAGCGTATCCCGTGCATACCCAGCGCTACGGCAGCTGACACATTCTCGGGCATGTCGTCGATGAATACGGCGTGCTGGGGCGTCACGTCCAAGCGATCCAGAA
>CAYZKS010000057.1:0-17134 GCA_964478725.1 uncultured Anaerolineales bacterium | reverse complement strand
CAAGGCGCGGCGTGGTTCAGGTCAGGACCTGATAATGACCCTCTCCCAGGCCGGGCGGCTGGACCTGGCCAGGTTGAGTCGTCAGGACCACGCCGCTTTCATTGCTGGCGAGCCGGACTCACTGCTCGACTCGTATGCCTCACTGTCAGCCAGCGGTATCCCGAGCGTGCAACCTGAGCACAGCCTCCGACGCCACCTTGGCCATGAGCTCGACGGGTTCGCGCGCATGCGCAAAACCGGCCTCAGGGTCGAACTGGCCGCTCTCTCCCGCTACTTTCACAACGTTGTCGAGCACGACGGCCATCCCACCGGCGCGCAAGCCCCAGACGCGCGCCAAGACGAAAATGACGCTGGCCTCCATTTCTGCAGCCAGCACGTTCAGGCGCTTCAGGTCCGCGAAATGCTCTGCCCAGTTGGACTGCCAGAAATCGTTGAAGGAGGAACCAGGCCGCGCGTGGCAGGCGTAGAAGCTGTCCGCACTGCGAGTGATGCCGACGTGATAGCGCGCTGCTTCGGCCTGCGCCGCGTCGATCAGCGCCTGGGTGACGTCCAGCGATGCGACCGCGGGGAACTCCATGGGGGCATACAGGCGTGACGCTCCGTCATAGCGCATGGCGGCGTCAAAAACTGCCAGGTCGCCGTTGCGCACGTGGTCCTGGAATGTGCCGCATGTGCCAATGCGGATGAAAACGCGCGCCCCGACACGCGCCAGCTCTTCGATGGCGATGGCCGTGGAAGGAGCGCCGATACCCGTGCTGGTGCAACTGATCGGCACACCCTTGTAGGTGCCGGTGTAGGTCACGTACTCGCGGTTCTCCGCGATCTTGTGCGCCTCGTCCCAGTGCGCCGCTACGATGGGCACGCGTCCGGGGTCGCCCGGAAGAAGCACATAGGGAGCTACGTCGCCTTCGCGACACTGAATGTGGTATTGCAGCGCCATGCCGACCTCCTTGTCACGCACTGTGCAGTTGGCCTCAAGCGGTTGTGGCCAGACCCCGACGCGCTAGCTCTTGAAGCACTGCAGGATTGGCTGCCGGGCCGCTTGCACCTCGTCCAGCCGCGCCACCGGAGTCACGTGCGGAGCCTGGTGCAGCAATTCGGGTTGTTCCTTGGCCTCCTGGGCAATGCGAATCATGGCGTCCGCAAAGGCGTCCAGGGTCTGCTTGCTCTCGGTCTCGGTCGGCTCGATCATCAACGCCTCTGAGACGATCAGTGGGAAGTAGACCGTGGGCGGATGGAAGCCAAAGTCCATCAGCCGCTTGCCAATGTCCATAGTATGCACGTCTGGCGCGTCGGGCAGATGCCCCGAGAGCACAAACTCGTGCATGCACACCCGGTCGTAGGGCAGCGGATAGGTGCCCTTGAGCCTCGCCAGCAGGTAGTTGGCATTCAGAACGGCGTTCTCACTCACCTCGCGCAACCCAGCGGCGCCCAGCATGCGGATGTAGGTATAAGCGCGCACGAAAACGCCAAAGTTGCCGTGGAAAGCCTTCATGCGACCGATGGAAGACTCGGGCATGTGGAAGAAGTAGCGGAAGGCCTCCTCATCGTCGTGGTCGTGATGCGAGCATTCATCGTCTCCGCACTCGGCTTCCACCCGCTCCTCTGACACGATGGGCCCAGGCAAGAAAGGAGCAAGCACAGCGTTGGCGCCTACGGGGCCAGCCCCCGGCCCGCCTCCGCCATGGGGTGTCGAGAATGTCTTGTGCAGATTAAAGTGCATCACATCGAAACCAAGCGCTGCAGGCTTGACGATGCCCAGGATCGCGTTCAGGTTGGCGCCGTCTCCGTAGAGCAGGCCGCCACAGGCATGGAGCAAGCGGGCAATCTCCTGCACGTGCTGGTCGAACAACCCCAGCGTGTTGGGATTTGTCAGCATGAGTCCCGCCACGCTATCGTCACAGTGGGCTTTCAAGTCGGCCAAGTCCACGTTGCCCTGCGCATCGGAAGCGATCTTGATCGTTTCGTAGCCGGCCATCGTGGTAGAAGCCGGGTTGGTGCCGTGCGCCGAATCGGGGATGAGCATCACCCTGCGCTTGGCATCCCCCCGGGACAGGTGGTAGGCACGGATCATCAGCACGCCCGCAAGCTCACCGTGCGCACCCGCGGCAGGCTGCAATGATACGGCGCTGAAGCCGCTGATCTCTTTCAGGAACTCTTGCAGGCGATGCATCAGGAACAGATTGCCCTGCACGGTGGCAGGGTCCTGGTATGGATGAGTCTGCGTCAACGCGGGCATCCTGGCCGCCTCTTCGTTGACCTTCGGGTTGTACTTCATGGTGCAAGAGCCGAGCGGATAGAAGCCCTTGTCCACGCCATAGTTGAGCTGCGACAGCCGTACATAGTGGCGGACCAAGTCCACCTCGCTCACCTCCGGCAGGGGAAGCTCCTGCCGCAGGTAGCCCTCGGGCAAGGCAGTCTGCGGGACGTCGCAGGCGGGTAGATTGGCGCCCATACGTCCGGGCGAGCTGATCTCATAAACCAGAGGCTCTTTCATGCTTTTTCCTCCGTCCCTGTCTCACCGGCGGGCTGCGTCAAGCTGCCAAGCGCCTCGGCCAGCGTATCGATCTCTTCCTTGGTGTTCAACTCGGTCACGCACACGAGCATGGTATTCACAAGCTCAGGATAGTCCTGCTCAAGGTCGTAGCCGCCGACAATGCCCCACTCCCGTAGCAGGTAGTCGTTGACTTCAGCAACTGGCCTTGGGCAGCGCAGCATGAACTCTTTGAAGAAGGCTTGCCCATCTCGTGAAGCGCCGGCACTTTCGGTAAGCACCTCATACCCGGTCAGTGCGGCCAGCCTGCTCGCTGCGTAGTGTGCTTTGTGGTAACACAGTTCCGCCACGTGCCGCAGTCCTTGCCTGCCCAGCGCAGTCATGTACACGGCTGCAGCCAAGGCCATCAACGCTTCGTTGGAGCAGATGTTGGAGGTCGCCTTCTCGCGTCGGATGTGCTGCTCCCGCGCTGAAAGCGTGAGCACAAACGCGCGTTGACCATTCCGATCGACAGTCTGGCCCACAATGCGCCCGGCGATTTTGTGTACGTACTGCTGCTTGCAGGCAAAGTACCCCAGATAGGGTCCGCCAAAGTCCAGCCCGCCGCCCAGAGCCTGGCCCTCACCACACACGATGTCGGCTCCGTACTCGCCTGGCGCCTTGAATAGACCAAGAGAGATCGGGTCTGCGCTGACGATGAACATCGCGCCCGCCGCATGTACAGCCTCGGCCAGGGCGCTCAGGGCAGCCGGATGCTCCATCTCACCGAAGAAGTCGGGATTCTGCACGACCACACAGGCAGTTTGCGCATCAATCATCCCCTGAAGAGCGCGAACGTCTGCCACGGCTTCATCTCCCGTGAGCACCAGCTGCATGCCTTGCGTATAAGTGCGCACCACCGCGCGGTACTCGGGGTGCACCCCGGGCGCCAGCACGACTTTGCGCCGCTTGCCGCGCGCCGCATTAACGGCCACAATCACAGCCTCAGCGAGAGAGGTAGCACCATCGTAGTGCGAGGCGTTGGCCGCATCCATCCCGGTCAAGGCGCAAATCATGCTCTGGTATTCAAAGATGCTCTGCAGAGTCCCCTGGCTGATCTCGGGCTGGTACGGGGTGTAAGCTGTGTAGAATTCGGAACGACCGATCACGTGGCCCACGACGCTGGGCACAAAGTGGTGATAGGCTCCTGCCCCAAGGAAGCAGGCGGCGTGGTCTAGATCAACATTGTAATCCCCCAGAGCGCGCAATTCGGCCAGGATCTCCGGTTCCGAGACAGATGGTGGCAGATCCAGATCTGGGAAGCGCAACGCCTCAGGAACATCACGAAACAGCTCTGCAACGCTCTTGGCCCCAATGGTCTCGAGCATGGCCAAGCGATCAGCATGCGTGTTCGGAATGTAGCTCATTCAGTGTCCACCTTTCTGCGATTCCTCCCGTGCAAAATGCACTAGCCCCAATGCCTCCTTCGCCGCTGATGTTGGGCGAGACTCCCGGGGCACAGCCTGGGCAGCACCAGCACCTTTGGGCGAACAGCGCAGCGCATCTAGGCTTGGCACTGCTTCTCGTAGGCGTCCGCATCCAGCAGGGCGTCGTATTGCTCTGGGTTGGAGGGGCGAATTCGAACCAGCCAGCCAGCTCCAAAAGCATCCTCGTTGACTAGCTGAGGCGCATCGCTCAGCTTCTCGTTGACGGCAATGATTTCACCACTGATGGGCATATAGATGTCCGAGGCCGCCTTCACGGATTCGACCGTAGCCATGGTATCGCCTTGAGCGAAGACGTCGCCCACGCCCGGCAAGTCCACATAGACCACGTCGCTGAGTTCGTGCTGGGCAAAGTCGCTAATGCCTGCAACTGCCTCATCGCCTTCCATCTTGACCCACTCGTGGCTTGTCATATAGCGCCGATCCTTAGCATACTGTACCATTCCTGTCCTCCTGGGTGATATTCGTGACCACATCAGTAGCCACAGCAACTGGCCACGCCTAACGCTTGGCGTTCCAGCTTGCCTGCATGTACTTGTCGCGCAAGAGCTGCCGCGCCAAACGCTTCTCTTTGGCGAACAGAATGCCTGGGCTCAAGTCCACGCCCAGCGCGCCACGAAAGCCCATGTAGAGCGCCCTCGCAGCATCCTCAAAACCGATTTGCGTTCCGATGAGTTCGCTCAGCGGGGTGGTCTTAACGCACGCTAGAATCGTCTCTCCCTTCGTGCCGGAAGGTCCCAGAGCGATCGTTCCCTGATGGAGGAGCACACCCTGACGTCGCGCTTGCGCAGCGGTCGCCACCGGCCATTTGTCCACCAGCACATCCGTAGGGGGTGCGAAGCGAGCATCCACCCCCAGCAATCGCAGTCCCTCAATCACCCCGTACGAGATGCGCTCGTACGAGTCCAGCACGCTCGAAGGGATGAGCGTGTCCGACAGCGACACGATCAGACTGTAGGCGAGATCGCCTCCGTGCGCGCAGCCTTGGCCTCCGGTCAGACGCCGAACACACGCGCCTCCTCGACGTCGCGAAACGCCCTTTAGTTGGGAGACCGGCTGCAGATAGCCCACGGTGTAGCAGGGCGTATCATAGTAGTAGATACGTACGCTGGGTGGCACGCGATGCTCGGCCACGAGCGTCACAGTGGCTTCGTCGATGGCCATGTTCACATAAGCATTGGAGGCGCCCGTGAGAATCAAGCGCCATTCGGCAAAGAGCATACCGTCCTCCGGGCCTGCGAGCATAGCAGCTCACAAAGGCTAGCCGGTCACCAACTCCTGCAAGACCAACGCGATTGCTGCCTCTATCTCTTCAGGTCGCAGCTCGCGGGGATAGTTGTATGGCACTCTTCCGGGCCGCTCGTTGTAATAGGGACGATTGCAGCCGGGGCAGCCTGACGTCTGAAACGCACGGCCGTCGCCCAATAGCTGCCGCAGCTCTTGATGGCCCAGCCCATAGGACACGATCTGGCCCGCTTCAGAGAACGCCCAATCGCGCGTTCGGCATGCGGAGCCAGACAACAGGTACAGGGCCGTCTGCACTCGCCGGTACGAAGCGAGAGGCGGAGCCATCCGACCAGCCCAAAGGGTACCTGGCACCGGCGTGAAGGCGAATAGGCCAACGGTGATGCCACACTGTGCCAACTCTTGTAGCATCCCGACCATCTCCCGTTCTGTCTCACCCAGGCCAACGATCAAGTGCGTGCCGATGCGCCCGGGAAACTGGCGAGCTGCAATCCTGAGCAGCTCTACACGATTCTGCCATCGGTCGCGCTTGACCTGCTGGAAAATCCGCTCGCATGCGGCATCCAGGGCCAGAGTGACGCGCTCGACACCCTCCTGCAGCAGCCCTCGGACCTCGTCGAGAGATTTCAGCGCCACCGATGCACACACTGGCACAGGTGAAATGCTTCGTAGTTGCTGCACGACGCCCAAGGTGCGATCCAAAAACCCAGGGAAGGCCGTCACCTGCAGGCAACAACGTACGATTTTGCCTTGCCCGTAGCTGTATTTGACCGCCTGCAGGGCCTGCTCCTGTGGGTACAAAGGCCAGACTACCCGTGAAAGGTAGTGCAGGCGTGCCGAACTATGGCGCGCTTGAGCACAGAAGGCGCAATCATGGCTGCAGCGATCGCCCAGCATCAGATATGCCGTGGTTGGGGCATCCTGCTGCCTCAGACGTCTGAGGCCCAGCACAGCCGCAGTGCCAGCAGAAACCCCCAGTGCTGGACGTGGTATGCTCAGTGCCTCTGAATCACGCAACACTCATTCTCCCAGCGTGCACACAGGCCCAGCTGATCTGCCATCGCCACCGCTGTAGCCGACGGATTGACAATCTTGCTCACCCCAGCTTGCACTGCCAGGGGGTCCAGATAGCGCCGATACGACCCACCCGGTCGCATGCACCCCAGGTAGATCGGGATACCTGGCAGCATATTGTGCGCAGCCGTCAAGAAGGCCACAACCTCATCCGGAGAGGGAGGCGGGCAGTGCGCATAACGGGTCCCGGCCGTGGGGATGAACACCAACACAACCAGCTCTCCCAGGCCAGAGGTCCTCAGCGCTTCGAGCGCCCGGTACTCGCCGCGAAACTGCCCCCGGAGCAATCCAAGGGTAAGGTGCGGGACCACTCTGGCATAGCGCCGCAGCATGTCATACGTGCGCAGGTAATCACCTGCGGTGTAGTCGAGGCCGTAGACCTCCCTGATGGTCTGTGCGTCGACGAGGAAGTCGAAAGAGATGACATCCACCAGAGGGGCAATCGCCCGCATCTGCTCTTCGTCGATCATCCCTACGTGCCAATTCATGATGCGGCCCGGTCGCAGCGCAGCCACGCGTTCGAGTTGCGAGCAGAACGGGACCCGCCCATGCCTGTCGCATCCACCTGAGATCAGGCAACTGCTCATGCCCACGGCATCCGCCTGTTCTATGCTGGTCATGCCCCGCAGGTAATGCCCGCCGCAATGGGCACAATCCAGGGAGCAGCGCATTCCTGTCAGGCTGACCGCAAGCGTGCACCTGGGGCGGGCAAAACCGATTTCCAGCGCTTTTCGCTCCGCGTACGATCTCCGCTCCCGCTCCGATGCTTCCATGACTGCTCTAGGCAATGGTGTCCTGAGCGGATATCTCCAACAAACCGGCCTCTTTGGTCTTCGGGCAAATGAGCAGTCTATGCATGCCTGCGGCCAGAGGCGGGCATTGCACCTGGATCGTGACCTGGTCACCTACCGAAAAGCGCAAGGGAGTGGAGGCAGAGACCTCGGCCGCCGAGACCCTGGTTCCATCGCTCAGAATCGCGACGGTATGCTCAAGCGGATACTCGGCGCCATCTACCTTCAGGGCCATGAGACCCACGATGGTGCCAGGAGCAAGGGTATTGCGGATACTCAATTCGAATCCGGCAGCGATGTTCTTGAGGCTACCCTTCACGTACAACTTCTGCAGGAAGAAAGCAGGCACAGAACCCATCTCATCCTCCTTGGGCCTTGCAGGCATATGTGGCTGCGCTTCGGATGGGTGATTTTTTTCACAAGAAGTATAGCAGATACGTTGCCCAAAGTCAATCGCGCCGGGCGAGGGCGCTTGGAGGACCTGCGAGAGCATGCCGTGCGGCTGCTGCGCGCGGCAGCAAGCATCCTGAGAGGCCCCTCCAGGCGCCCAGGGGTAGTGGTCAATTCCAGTTGCGACAACGATTGACAAGTGCTCACATATGATGTACAATATGCACAATCCAGCTTGAAAGTTGGGAGTCCTAATCTTTGCGTTGTGAGCCGTTCGGCTACGCCGGGGCCGGACTAGGAACTGGACACGTTATTCAGGGTGTTGGTGAGTAGGGGAAGCTCCAGCGATTAGGGTAATCGTTTGGAGGATCGTCGCGAGCTCTTTTCTCTGAGCCTGTGTAGATCAAGTCTCCTGATCTCGAAAACCAGTCAGATTCTTGGGCACTCGGCTTCCGACTTGTGTGGCGAGGCTGGATACCGAGTGCTGTTTTTTTCTGTGCGAAAACGCAATCATGGAGGGCTATGTATGAGTGACGATCTGGCTACCTTCGAAGCCATTCCCGTGCCGCCCGCTACTGAGCAACCTGCATCGGAATCGCAGTCCAATCCTGCTGCGCAGCAGTCTGCTGTGGACGTCACCCTCCTACCGGCCGTTACAGACGTCGAGAGCATGCCCATCGTCCCTGAGCCACACGCAGCCAACGCAGTCGAAGGCGCAAAAACCAAAGAAACCTCGCTACCGGCTCCGGAATCAGAATCGGTCCCTCAGCCAGAAGCACACCGAGGCGACATGCACGAAGCGCTGGCAGAGGACTATGCCTACCAGCGCCCCAAGCGCGGCGAGATCCGCGAGGGACACATCATCGCGATCCGCGCGGATTCGATCGTCGTCGACATGGGCCTCAAGCGCGAAGGTATCGTCCCCGCGGACGACATGGAACGCCTGGGACCAGAAGTGCTCGCTACACTCAAGGTCGGCGATCGGATCCCTGTGTACGTCCTCAGACCGGAGGACGACAAGGAAGGCATTCTCGTCTCGCTGCACCGCGCCCGCCAGGAACAGGACTGGATCGACGCACAGCGATTGCTGGAAACCGCCGGGATCTGGGAAGGTACCATCAAAGGCTTCAATCGCGGTGGCCTGATCGTTCACTATGGTAAGATACGCGGCTTTGTTCCAGCGTCGCAAGTGACAGGCATTTCGCGGCGCATGGACTCCACCGCTCTGCAGAACCGGCTGTCCGAGATGGTGGGGCAAAACATGCCGCTCAAAGTGATCGAAGTGGACCGCCAGAATCGCCGGCTCATCTTCTCCGAACGCAATGCGCGACGAGAGTGGCGCTCCCTGCAGCGCGACAAGCTGTTGGACGAACTGCGGGAAGGCGATCACGTACGCGGCCTCGTCAGCAACGTGTGCGATTTCGGCGTTTTTGTGGATGTGGGAGGCACAGACGGGCTGGTGCACATTTCGGAGCTCTCCTGGCGTCGCACGGGTCACCCCAGCGAACTGCTAAAGGTGGGCGATGAGGTCGAGGCCTACGTTCTGCGCGTGGACAAGGAACGCAAGCGCATCGGCTTGAGCCTCAGACTCATGGAGCCAGACCCCTGGGAACACGCGGAAGAAAGATACCAGGTGGGCCAGGTAGTCACCGGCGTTGTCACCAAGATCACGGCATTTGGAGCGTTTGCCGCCCTCGACGATGGCATTGAGGGTTTGATCCATGTCTCGGAACTATCAGAGACACCACCCAGGCATCCGGAGGAAGTCCTCAGCGTGGGAGCGGCCCTGCCGCTCTGCGTCGTGAGAGTTGAGGGTAGCCGGCGCCGGATGGGCCTCAGCCTGAGGCGTGTATCAGACGAGGATCGCGTCAAGTGGGAACAGCAGAACAAGCCGGAAGTCCAAACGCACGAAGGCGAAGAACCCGGTGGTGAAGCACAAGCCGTGGCAGAGGAAGCACCCGCCGTAGCATCCCTGGATGTGACGCCGACCGAAACTCCTGCTGAAGCCGCGGTGGAGCCCTCCGGTGAGGCCCGGCCTCAACAAGTCGTTGGAGAGGAAGAGCCCTCACCCGCATCCCCGGATGTGACGCCAGCCGAAACTGCTGCTGAAGCCGCGGTGGAGCCCTCTGGTGAGGCTGGGCCTCAACAAGTCGTTGGAGAGGAAGAGCCCTCACCCGCATCCCCGGATGTGACGCCAGCCGAAACTGCTGCTGAAGTCGCGGTGGAGCCCTCTGCTGAGGCTGGGCCTCAACAAGTCGTTGGAGAGGAAGAGCCCTCACCCGCATGCCCGGATGTGACGCCAGCCGAAACTCCTGCTGAAGCCGCGGTAGAGCCCAGCAGTGAGGCCGAAGCTGGGTTTCAACAAGCCGCATCGGAGGAAGCGCCCTTACCAGCATCTCCGGACGTGGCGCCAGCGGAAACCTCGGATCAAAGCCTGTAATTCGGGAATTGCAGCAAGCGTCCCCAGCGGATTGCCTGCCGGCTCGGCAAGGCAATTCCGGCCAGCAGTCTTGTCATGGCCTCTTGTGAATGGCCCGGATAACCGGAGCGGAGGGTCAGGTTCGCCATGCAGGATCCAAGAAAGAAGAGACTGCAGCTTCAGCTAAAAGAGGCCTTGAAAGAGCTCGAGAAGCTGGACAAGCGACTGGAACAGAAGGCAGAGTATGGCCCTGGCAAGGGAGATCCCGCCATCTACGAATGGGAACTCACGCTTGCACGGCGCCAGCAGGCCTACGCCCAGGTGGACACGATCCGGCAAGCTTTGCAGAACCTGAAGGAAGGCCGCTATGGCATCTGCGCTCGCTGCGGACAGGCCATTGATCCTGAACGCCTGGAGATACTGCCACTGACCACCTTGTGTATCCAGTGTGCGCGTTCAAGCCAGACCTAGGGCGAGCCATAAGGAACCGGCTGCCTCGCATGTGGGGCAGCCGGTTCTGCTTTCTTCGAGAGGCTCTGCAGCAAGGGCTCGACCGCCTCAAAAGAGTCCCCACCGAGACGCCCGGGAGGAAAACACCGGAAACAAGAACAAATAGTCCGCCACCACCACCGCACCCCACACAGGCTCGGCCAGCGCCGCAATCACAGCCAGCGCGAAGGCCATCAGCGCACTGCCTGCCCAGCCGCGTCGCGTCAGTCTTGGTCTCCAATACACGATCGCCCCAACAAGCAATGCGTAGGCCGCCGTCATGACCCACACGCCCGTCAGAGCGGCATCCTTCGTCAAGGCAATCGGTCCACTTGGGTCCACCCAAAAGACAGGGGCGCCCTCGAAGCGCACGTGAATGCGGCGCACGATGCTCAGGAAGAGCATGGTATATTGCCCCACTGCAGCCACGCTACCCCAGAGCAAGCTCTGGAGCACTCTTTCTTTCGTTGCTTCGTTCATGGGATCGCGCCTCTCTTGGCCAGTCTTGCGGGCGCCAGGCCCACACCACGACAGGCCGAGCCTGCTGAGGACATTATACCCGCACATGCGCCGAGATCGAACTTGGCTCATCGCACCTTGCGCCGGCACGCATAGCGTCATGGTCGCGTCGCAGGCCTTGGCAAAGCCGGGGAAAGTTGCTATAATATACACGACATACCCCTGATGATCCGGGGATTGGACAAGGCATGCCGACATTGAGGCTACACGTCTTCAACACGGGTTGGTTCACCAGACAGGAGAAGCAGCTCTACTTGGGTGGAGGGGCAACCAGACGCATTCTGCCCGTCTTGGCGTTCGTGATCGAGCATCCGCAAGGACTATTGGTATTTGACACGGGCCTCAACGCGGCCATCGCCACGAATCCACGCAGCTACCTCAGGTGGATCGACAAGCGCCTGCTATCATACCATTCGAATCCAGGCATGCATCTCTCTGCGCAGATGCGTGCACGCGGTCTGGCTCCCGAGGACGTCACCCACGTCGCTCTGTCTCATCTGCACTATGGTCACACGGGCGATCTGCACGCATTCCCAAGCGCGCGCAGGCTGCTATCCTGCCAGGAGTGGCAAGCTGCGCATTCGCGCATGCGCCGACTGCGGGGCTACCTGAGCCAGGAGTACGCTGCATTGCAGTTCACGCTGATCGAGTTCTCCATTGACAACCCTGTGACCCTTGAGGAAGTAGCTGCGCATGGCTATGGCTTGGATGTGATGGGAGATGGCAGCCTCGTTCTCGTGCCGACCTTCGGTCACTCGGATGGCCATCAATCCCTGCTGGTCTTTCTGCCACACGGAGCCGTGCTCTTGGCCGGGGATGCAGTGTACGTGCAGGAGAGCATTACCAGGCCCGTGGCGCAACCGCATGCACGCAGCTCAGACATGGCATGGCGCAGTCTGATGGGGCTGCGCGCGCTGGCCAGGGGAGATCACAATGCTCTGATTGTGCCCAGCCATGACGACTCTGTGCTGCACGGCCTTGAGCGGCCCGACATCGTCATGCACCGCGAGCATGCGAACTAGCCGGGTGAATACCCTGTCAGGGTTCGGGCTGGCGGCCTAGCGCGTCTCCTTGTAGAAGCCAGGTTTGCACAGAACTTCCATGATGCGCAGGTCAAAGAAAGCCTGCGCATTTGCAGGCTTGAGCACCACCGCAGTGTCCGCTCCGGCTCCGCTGCCGGCGATGGCAATGGCTGGCTCACCGGCCCGCACCAGACCGGCATCCGCAGCCATCATGGCAATCTCGCAGACCACCTTCATGCCCTCGCCGAACACGCGCAGGGTGAAGGCGATGATCTCCTCCAGCTCATAGGTTTGCAGCTTCTTGCGCACGGCCCGTCCCACTCCGCCAAAGGGGTGCTGGCAAGTGAGTATGCGGCCGCCGTTGGCCTCGATCGCGGCTCGATTCTCATCCGTGAGCTCTTGGTGATTGGGTTGCTTGAAGCCGGTCGCGTGCGTGACCAGGACCAAGTCATGGCCCTTGAACACCTGGCTGGCGCGCACGCCTGTCGCACCGGTTGTCGTGGCCACCAGGATCGAGCGGATGCCAAGTTCTGCCGCGCGCGCCTTGGCGATCTCGAAGACGCGCTCGGTGTTATCCGCTCCGCTCCGATGGAATAGGGTGCTCTGGATCACGGTCTGACTCACTCTACACCTCCACTGGGTTGCCTAGCTGGCTGCGCTGGCGGCGGGTAGGGGCTTCCAGCGCCACATGGCGATAGCCGCCAACAAGGCCAGAGTCGCGCCGAAGAAGAAGGGGGCAGGCGCGCCAAATCCGCTAAACCCCAGGGCAGGCAGCCCGTCCCAGAGCAGTCCGGCGATTAAGGAGGCCGGGAGGTCGAGGATGCCGAGCACAGCATTGTAGGTGCCGTAAGCCGTGCCGCGCACGGCCTCTGGCACAATGTCGGCGATCATGGCTTTGGCCGTGCCGTACGCCAGCCCGTAGTACACTCCATACAGGGCATATAGAACCCACACCTGCCACGCCCTGCCGGCCAGCGCGAAGCCGCAGTAGATCAGCGCATACACCAACCAACCGCCGATCACCAACTGGCGCCGGCCGATGCGATCTGATAGCAGACCAGCCGGCGCGGATACCAGAGTGTAGACCAGATTGAACGTGGCCAGCATACCCAGTATGCCCAGCACGTTCAGGCCACGCTCCTGAGCGCGCAACACCAGAAACGCGTCGGACGAGTTGCCCAGATCGAACAAGCCCACGATCAGCATAAAAGTCACAAACTGCCGGCCAAGGCTACGCAAGGCGAACTTGGGTGCTGGCCTCTGCTTGGTGACGCTCACGTCTCGAGCGCCCACCGCGAGCGAGGCCACAGCCAGCACAGCAGGCACGAGGCTGATCAGCACAATGGTGCGGAAAGTAGCAGCGGTCAGTCCCAGATTCCCTCGCTGGCTGAGCCACACAACAAGCATCGCCACCAGAATGCCGAGGAACGCTCCGGCCGTGTCTGCTGCTCTCTGTATGCCAAAGCCCAGACCGCGCTGTTCTTCGCTGACCGAGTCGGCCACCAGGGCATCGCGCGGAGCCGTGCGGATTCCCTTGCCAAAGCGATCCGCCCAACGCACGGCAGCCACCGCCTGCCAGGAGTTGGCTACGTAGAAGAAGGGCTTGCTAAGAGCAGAAAGCGCGTAACCGGCCACGGCCAACCACTTGCGTTGGCGCAGCTTGTCCGACAGCCACCCGGAAAACAGCTTGAGCAGGCTGGCCGTGGCTTCAGCCACGCCCTCAATCAATCCAATCAGGTTCGTCCTTACGCCCAGGACGTTTGACAGGAACAGCGGCACCAGGTTGATGACCATCTCGCTTGAGATATCCATGAAGAAGCTGGTCAGGCTGGTCGCCCACACGTTCGGGTGCAGCCTTCTCCACCCTCGAGCCTGTGCCCGTGTCGAGTCTGTGCTCATGTTTGGGCTCCATCTCTTCTTTGCGCGACATCTCGTCGCCAAGCTCGCCGAGCTTGATACGAAGTTGCTGTAAGGTCTCGTTCCCCTTGGCCGTCAGCACGTAGAACTTGCGCCAATGTCCGCCATCCTGTCTGCGCTCAACCACGAGGTATCCGGTTCGCTCTAAACCGTGCAGTGCAGGGTAGAGCGTGCCCGGGCTGATGCCCTCGTAGCCATGGCGCCTCAATTCGGCTGCCAGCTCCGAGCCATAGACTGGACCCTGCTCAGCGCGCTGCAGGATGTGGATTCGCATGAAACCGCGCAAGAACTCTTGCAGCATAGTGCATCCTTCACACATCGAATTATCCGATTCCGTTATCGTTGTTCGATAGTGTACCGCGAAGTGCAATCCGTGTCAAGCGGGGGAATCGGTCGCACGCACGCTCAAGAGAAGGGGATGGCCCTGTGCAGCGCCTCCTGTCGGGTCAGCATGGCCTCGAGCGGGAGATGACAGCCATCCCCGGAGTGCCTTTGACTAGACCTGCTCACGCTCCAGGATGGTGGCGATGCCCAGGCCGCCGCCGCAGCACATGGTTTGTAGGCCATAACGGCTGCCCGTGCGCTCCAGGGCGTGAATCAAGCTGACCATTACCCTGGCTCCCGTCGCTCCCAGGGGGTGACCAAGAGCGATGGCGCCACCTTGCGGGTTCACCTTGGACATGTCGGGATGCAGCTCGCGCTGCCAGGCCAGCACGACCGAGGCAAAGGCCTCGTTGATCTCGATCCAGTCCATCTGCTCCAGCTTCAAACCGGACTTGAGCAGAATCGTGCGCGTGGCGGGGATGGGGCCGGTCAGCATGCTGTGCGGCTCCACGCCCACCACGTGCTGCGCCAGCACCCGCACGCGCGGTTTCAGACCGAAGGCCTGGGCAGTGTCGCGGCCCATCACCAGCAGCATGCCTGCTCCGTCGGAGATTTGGCTGGAGTTGCCGGCAGTCACTACTCCACCCTCTTTGAAAGCCGGTTGCAGCGCAGCCATCTTCTCCAGGGAAGGATTGTAGCGGATGCCTTCGTCGCGATCCATGCTCACGGGCGTGCCATCATCCAGCTTGGAGGGCAGCGGGATGATCTCACGTCTAAAGTGGCCGGCCAGCGTCGCCTGCGCCGCGAGGGTATGGCTGCGAAAGCTGAATTCGTCCAGCTCCTGGCGTGTGATATGCCAGCGCTCCGCGATCACCTCGGCCGAGATGCCCTGTGGGACAATGTCGTACTGCTGCATGATTTCAGGCGTAAAGGGCGTGCCTGGGCCGTTCATGAAGTTGCTGCCCATGGGCACACGGCTCATGTTCTCCACGCCACCCGCAATCACAATGTCCGCATGGCCGCTCTCGATCAGCGCCGCCGCCAGATGCACAGCTTGTTCGCTGGACCCGCACTGAAAGTCCACCGAAGTGCCGGGCACTTCCATGGGCAGCCCAGCCTGCAGCCCGACCTGGCGCGCCACGTTCGCCCCCTGCTCGCCCACCTGGCCCACACAACCCACGATGAGTTGGTCAATCCGCTCTCCTGGCAATCCAGTACGCGCCAGCAGCTCGCGCACTACGACCGCGCCAAGTTCCACCGGGTGGTAATCTCGTAACAGGCCGTTCTTCCGGCCCACTGGTGTGCGCACGGCTTCGACAATCACAGCATCGCGCATGGGGTCACTCCTTCGTAAAGTATGTAGCAGCGTGTGTGTATGGGTGTGCGCCCAACGAGCTCAGCCTTCTGTCTCTTCAGATCTGGGTGGCTCCGCAGTGCTGGCCGCCTGTTCGCCAGCTTGTGCCGCGCCCTTCTGGGTGGCGATGACGTCATCCAGCACCCTCTGCACCTTGTTGGCGATCTTGTTGCCGATAGCATTCCAGTCATCCGACGGCGAGGCCCCAGCCCAGGTGCCCAAAGCGCTCTTTACTTGCGACTCAATCGTGCGTCCGATTACATCCCAGTCCGCAGTGGGTTCGGCTCCCACCCCGGTAGCCACGGCTGCGCGCACCCGCCGTTCAGCCGTTTGGCCCACATCCTCCCAACTGGCGTCTGGCGCGGCGCCGACGCCGCTGGCCGTCTTGGCCCTGATCTTGGCATCCCACTTGCGCCCGATGGTCTCCCAATCGGCATTCGGGTCGGCGTCAGCCAGCTTCGCGAACTCGCCCCGAATCTGCGCTTCGATGCGCTGCCCCAGATCGGCCCACTCCTGTTGAGTTGTTCCCTGCGCGGTCGATTCGCTCTCGCTCTGATCTGTCTTGTCTTGCGCTTGCTCCTGAGTCATGTCTAGCTCCTTTCTGTGTGCATGCTGCCATTCCCTCCGGCCAACCCTAACTCATCTACGCGAAACGGATTGCCTGGGTTGCATGAACCAGTCCCCGGTCGAGCTGCAATACTGCCCTGCCACCAGAGCCGCGCCGACCCAGGATTCATAGCCGCGGCTTGGCCATGACCTCCTGAGCCACGCGCAAAACTTCGGCATGTAGCAGCGGTCCACTGGCGGCAATCACATCCTGGGAGGTAAGCGCGACGGGCCTGCCAGAGAATTCGGTGGCCACGCCGCCGCTTTCTTGAACCAGCAAGACTCCGGCAAGCATATCCCACGCGTTCAGCCGGTCATGATAGGCGACGTCCAGACGGCCGCAGGCAACGTAGGCCAGACTCAGTGCCGCTGAGCCGCTGTCGCGCACCATGTCCAGCATGGGATAGAGACGCAGCAGCATGGGCAAGGCCAGCCCTGGATTGCCCGGTCGCCTACACGGATTCAACCCAAAATAGACGCTGGCTTGCTCCAGGGAAGCCTTGGGCGCCAGCCGCATCCTTTCGCCATTCAGATACGCGCCCTTGCCTCGTTCGGCCGAGAAAGTCTCTTCGTGCAGGGGGTCGTAGATCACGCCCAGAACCGGCTGGCCCTGGAACAACAGGGCGACCGAAACACAGAAAAAGGGGATGCCCTTGGCATAGTTGCGCGTCCCGTCCAGCGGGTCGATGACCCACAGATACTCGCCGTCGCGCCGGGCGGAGGCTCCCTCTTCACCCCACACTCCATGCCCCGGAAAAGCCGCGCGTATCCTACCCACGATGAGCTCTTCTGCATCACGATCCACCTGCGTGACGATGTCGGCAATGCCTTTGGGGCTGACCTCCTGGGGGCGATGAAACTGACACCGGATCAGTTCCCCTGCCCGCTGCGCGGCTTCGAGGGCGATTGCGAACGGTTCCATGCATGCTTCCTTCGTGCTCAGAATGGGCGTGCGAATGAGGGTTTCGCACGCATCTTCTCCAGTATAGCGCATTCTCAATCAGAC
>CAYZKS010000056.1:0-17341 GCA_964478725.1 uncultured Anaerolineales bacterium | reverse complement strand
AGCTATTCGCCCGCGCGCAGTATTATAACGGTGCCAGCAACCTTTGTCAATTCTCATCCGCCTCGGTAGAATGCATGCGCGTGTCAGCGCTTGGTCAGCATTGGATCGCGAGGCGTGTCAAGTTGCATCCTGGTAGGTGACGTGCTGCCGGGCTGTGGGCCAAACGAAACGGTTTGAGGAGGAACGCTCATGAGCACGCGGGCATTGCTGGTGCTCTGCATCCTGCTCGCGCTTTGTGGCTGGATCGCAGTGGCTCTCTTCACGTACCACAATCCACCCGATGCCCTGAACCGTTGGATCCTGCTGGCCCTGCTTTGGCCTACGCTTCTCGCTACTTGTCTGCCTCTGGTGTATAGCATTCATCGGCGTCGAGGAGCGCAAGGTGCGGTCGCCGCCGCGGCGACTCGCCAAAGCGCATTTGCCGCCACCTATGTTACGCTGTGTCTATGGCTGCGCATGATTCAGGCCCTGAACTGGACGAACATGCTGCTGATGCTGTTGCTCTTCGTCGCGACCGAGGTGCTTCTTTCGACACGGCAGCCATAGGCGGCACTGGACGTATGTGAGTGCGCTTGGTGACTGATGCCTTTGTCGCGATGCGCGATTTGGATCAGCGCCTGGGGGTTGAGCCCGATATCCCTGTGTGCCAAACTGTAAGCCAGGTCGTGACAGCAGGATGAGATAACTGCCGTCTAGCCGCGCCGCCTGAGCCTTTTGGCCAGAGCCTTGCGTACGGCCTCATGTTCGTTCCAGGGGTGTTCGATGCTGCCGTAGCACATAGAACGCTCATGGCCCTTGCCGGTTACTAGGACCAGGTCGCCGGGTTCGGCCATGCGCAGGGCGGCAGCGATGGCTTGGCCGCGGTCCGCCACCTTCCAGTAGTGCACTCCTTCTCGACGCCGGGCTCGCTCGCATCCTGCTGCGATCTCCTGGATGATGTGGTTGACATCCTCGGTACGCGGATCCTCGGCGGTCAAGAACGCATAATCTGCCAGGCGCCCGGCAATCTCGCCCATTTTCGGGCGCTTACTGCGATCGCGCAGGCCAGCGCAGCCAAAGACGACGATGACCTTGCCGTTTGTCAAGGCGCGCACCGCTTTGAGCGCATTCTCCAGCGCATTAGGAGTATGCGCAAAGTCAATCATCACCGAAAAGTCCTGGCCCATCTCGATGCGTTCCATGCGCCCCATGACGCCACGCATGGCGGCAATGCCCTGTTGCATGAACTCGAAGGATACGCCCTGGGAAAGACCCGTGGCGATGGCTGCCAGGATGTTGTGGACACTGAACATACCCACCAGTGGAGAGAGGACCTCGAAGTTGCCCTCAGGGGTCACGGCCGTGAAAGATGTGCCCGCAGGCGACAAGCGAATGCCAGTGGCCTGCACGTCGCTGGGACGCTCGATGCCGTACGAGTAGCAGCGCTCGGCGGCATAGGGCTCCAAGAAATCGTACGAAGGGTCGTCTGCGTTGAGCACGGAGACCTTTGGAGTGTTCGCCTTATGGTAGGAAGTGCTCAGGCTCTCGAACAGGCGCGCCTTCGCCTGCCGGTATTCCTGAGACGTGTGGTGGTAGTCGATGTGGTCATGTGTGATGTTGGTGACTACGGCCACGTCGAACTCGCAGCCCAGAACGCGTTGCTGGGCCAGTCCGTGTGAAGTCGCTTCGATCACCGCATACTGGCTACTGCGTTCGACCATACGCGCCAGATAGCGCTGGATCTCGGGAGCATCCGGCGTGGTCGTGTGCAGACCTGTGTCAATCGCCTTGCCTCCTATGATCGCGCCAAGCGTGCTGATGAGTCCCACGCGATGGCCCGCGGCTTCGAGGATCGAAGCGATCAGGCGCACGGTGGTGGTCTTACCCTCGGTGCCGGTGACGCCAATCACGCACAGCTTGCGCCCCGGGTGGTCATACCATGCAGCACAGAGCAGCGCCAGCGCAGCGCGCGAGTCCGCCACACAAGCATAGGGAACGGGAGCGCCATCAGGAAAGACAGTGCCAACAGCATGCTGTCCAATCACGGCAACCGCGCCCTGCTGCACGGCGTCGGAGATGAAGGCGTGCCCATCCACATCGACCCCAGGAATAGCGACGAACAGGGCCCCCCTCTTGACCTCGCGCGAGTCGCAGACGACCGCGGTCACCCTCGGATCGGCTTGCACGCCGCGCAGAGAGCGCACCATCGCATTCGGCAGGGTAGCCAACAGACCCGAGAGCTTCACAGAGCCATCACCTCATGCAGCACGAGAGCACTAGACAAGCGTGCGCATCCAGAGCAGCGTTAGCCGGAACCAGTCGGTGCCAAAGATGATATTGCAGGCCAGAAGGATGAAGATGATCAGCATGATCAGGCCGCAGCCACAACCGGTACACGATACGCCGCGCCCGAAGCCAAAGCGATCCTGCAGCCAATCAAAAACCGTATTCAGCATAAAGAGCTCGAACAGACCCTCCAAACAACCCTGGCGTCGCTGCATGGCAGTTACCCTTTCCTCGTGGTGAGACTGAGTCCCGTGGCGATGAGCGCTGCTCGTCAGTCTAAAGTCCAGCATGCGTCAAACGTGTGTCCAGTATAACCCAGGATGCTTGCACGTCAAAGCCTAGCAGAGTCCTGGCTCGCTATTCCCGCGTCGGCTAGTGCTGCTCCTCGAGCACAAAGCGGCGCAGGGCTACGGCAACCCCGTCTTCTTCCACCGAGGGCGCAATCCAGTCGGCAGCCGCTTTGGCGCTTTCCGTGCCGTTGCTCATGGCGATGCCGCAGGCGGCCCACTCTAGCATTTCGACGTCGTTGTCGCCGTCGCCGATGGCCAGAGTCTCCTCGCGCGAAACCCCAATAAAGGCCGCCACGCGCGCCATGGCATCGGCCTTGGAAATCCCAGGCAGGATGACCTCGATTATCCTGGGGCTCGAAGACAGGACGCGCGCTTGGTCGCCCAGGTGCGGCTGCAAGCGCGCCATCACGGGCGGGACGCCGTCTGGAGAGCCTGGCCGGAGGACCAGCTTGTGAGGCGGGCGGGTCAGCGCACTCAATGGGTCTGCTATCTGTGAAGTCATTGCGCCGTCGCGCCGGAGCACGGCCCCAGTGCCATCGGGTCGCCACTCGAGCATGGTTTCCAGGTCATCCAGATAGACCCACACTTCTATCTTCTCCGCCTGGCACCAGCGCACGATGTCCTGCGCCATCGCCAGGGGCATGGGACGCACGTACAGCACCTTGCGTGTGACCGGTTCAACGATGAGGCCACCGTTGCAGCCCACCAAGGGGGCGTTGATGACCAGATCCTTCAGGAAGGGCTTGAGCAACTGATACCCGCGCCCGCTGGAGATCGTGATGAACTTTCCGGCATCTACCACTGCCTGCATGGCCTCGCGCACGGCCGGGTGCAGCACACGTTCATAGGTGATGACGGTGCCGTCCAGGTCACAGAAGACAAGACGATACATGAGCTCTCTCTTGGCGTCCTTTCCGGGTTGTTGGAATGCTGAGCCTTGCAATTATACCGTTGTCGGGCATGGCAGAGAAACTCGCTGTTGCGGCCGCGCCGGCCCCTGCCGCGTAGAGCAGTTGTCTGGCGCATTGCCCTGCGGTATAATCCCCACCAGACATCCACCTCTCGACGGAGGCACACATGCTGGCCAAGGTCACCAGCTTTGCGGTCATCGGTTTGGAGGGCGCCGCGGTCCAGGTGGAGGTGGACATCTCGCGCGGCCTTTCCAGCTTCATTATCGTGGGTCTGCCCGATGCCGCCATTCAGGAATCGCGCGAGCGTGTGCGTGCCGCGATCAAAAACGCAGGCAGCACGTTTCCGGATTCGCGTATCACGGTGAATCTGGCCCCTGCCGATCTGCGCAAAGAAGGCCCCGCTTACGACCTGCCCATCGCCGTGGGCATCATTGCTGCCTCGGGGCAAGTCTGGCCCAACTTCGATTCATCCGTCTTTGTGGGTGAGCTTTCTCTGGACGGCGGCGTGCGGCACACGGCCGGAGTGCTGCCCATGATCCACGTGGCGCAGCAGCAGGGCTTCAAGCGCGCCTACGTCCCGGCCGAAGATGCCCCGGAGGCCGCGCTGGTGCCGGGCATCGAGATCATCCCGGTTTCGCAACTGAGCGAGCTTGTGGCGCACCTGCAAGACCTGCAACCCATCGCCCCCTACCAGTCGCAGTTCGACTACAACCTGCTGGACCAACCGCGCTACGGCAGCGACTTTCGCGACGTGAAGGGCCAGGAGCACGTCAAGCGTGCGCTGGAAGTGGCCGCCGCGGGCGGGCACTGCGTGCTGATGTCGGGCCCTCCCGGCGCAGGCAAAACGCTCCTGGCGCGCGCGATGCCTTCCATCCTGCCCAAGCTGAGCATTGAGGAAGCGCTGGAGATCACCAAGGTCTACTCGGTCAGTGGCATGCTGCCCACCGACCAGCCTTTGATCGTGGAGCGCCCCTTCCGCGCGCCGCATCACACCATCAGCCACGCCGGGTTGGTGGGCGGCGGGCACTGGCCGCGTCCGGGCGAGATCTCCCTGGCGCACCGCGGCGTGCTGTTCCTGGACGAGCTGCCCGAGTTTGGCCAACACGTTCTGGAGGTGATGCGTCAGCCGCTGGAAGACAAGGTCGTGACCATCAGCCGCGCCTCGGGCACGCTGACCTTCCCCGCGAACTTTATGCTGGTGGCGGCGATGAACCCCTGCCCCTGTGGCTACTACGGCGACCCGGTCAAGGAATGCACCTGCTCGCAGATGATGATCACGCGCTACCGCAAGCGCATCTCCGGACCCTTGATGGACCGCATCGACATTCACGTCGAGGTGCCGCGCGTGGAGTATGACAAGCTGGCTGACGAGCGCCTGGGCGAGCCGAGCGCCACGGTGCGTGCGCGCATCGAGCGTGCACGTGAGCCGCAGAAGGCGCGCTTTGCGGGGCGCACCGGCGGCCCCAGCGGCAACGTGCCGCTCGTGTGCAACGCCGACATGGGGCCGGCCGAGGTGCGGGAGTTCTGCGTGTTGGACGCAGCCGGCAAGAACCTGGTGCGCTCGGCCATGCAGCAACTGGGCATGAGCGCGCGTGCCTTCCACCGCATCCTGAAGCTGGCGCGCACGATCGCGGACTTGGAGGGAGTGGTGGAGATCAGGACGCAGCACTTGGCGGAGGCGATTCAGTACCGGCCTCGGCGCCAACTGTAACCAGTGCTGGGTACAAGACATCCAAGGCCGCCGGCGCCTTGCGCTCGAAGTGAGTCAGCAATAATAGCGACTAGCCCTCCGGCCAGACGCGGCCGGAGGGCTAGGATAGCAGAGGATGCAGGAGTAGGTGCCTCGCCCAGTCCCAAGCGCCGAAACCTGACTCAGTTGCGCTTGTCCGTATCGGGCATCCTATCTTCTACTGTGCGCTAATTCGCCCGTCCGTTCTCCCACCAAGGCAGTCTCTTCTCATAGCCTACCAGCTTGAGGCCGGTGATGGCCGCCACGTTGAGGTCCATGGCGCGCAGGTCCTCTTCACACAAATCCTGGATGCAGTCGTGACCCGAGAGCATGGTTAGGATCTTGACCTCTTCCGCCGTAGCCTTGATAAAGTTGGCCAGGCGATTGCCAGCCTCCTCGGGGATGAGCCGCGAGCGCAACACTGGATCCTGGGCGCAGATGCCATAGGCGCATTTGCCGGTTGAACACGACATGCATGCGCGGCAGCCCATGGCGATCTCGGCCGCGGCGCCAAAGCCAACGCCGTCGGCGCCCATAGCCATCGCCTTGTATGCATCCAGGCCGTTGCGCATGCCTCCCAGAACAAAGAGCTTGACCTTGCGATGCACACCCATGTCCTTCAGGGCCTGAACGGCCGGCGGGATGAGGGCCAGCGTTGGAATGCCCACGCCCTGTGTGACCACAGCCGGCGAAGCACCGGTCCCGCCCACCATGCCATCGATCGAGATCATGTCTGCCCCTGCCTCGACGCAAGCCTTGACGTCTTCGTAGGGACGGCTGGGACCCAGTTTGAAGAGAACCGGGACCTTGTACTCGGTGATGTCGCGGACGAGGTCGACCATGTGCTTCATATCCGCTGGGTCGGTCACGTCGTAGTAGCGGCAAGGAGAGAGGGCATCGGTGCCGACAGGTATGCCGCGGACCCCCGCCACTTCCGCGGTAACCTTCGCGCCCAAGAGGTGGCCGCCCATGCCGGGTTTGGCACCCTGACCGACCTTGATCTCAACCGCGTCCCCGGCTCGGACATAGTCGGCTGAAACGCCCCAGCGGCCCGTGGACCACTGGACTACCAGGTAGCCGCCCGGTTCCCAGCGCTTCAGCGTGCGTTCCTTGTTTTCGAAGCCCTTGATCAACCAGGTTTCATCCTCCACCAGTCCGCCTTCTCCGGTGTCGGAGATGATCCCCGTCTGGGCGGCGCCGATGGCGAGGGCCATGCGTGCCTCTCTGGACAGGGCACCGAAGGACATGGCAGGGAAGACGAACGGGTAGTGAAGGCGGATGGGGTGTTCACAGGTGCCCTCACCGATGACGACCTCCATATTGCACTCCTCTCGATACTTGTCGCGAGGAGGCGGCGAGGAGATCTGGGAGGGCACGATGGTAATGCTGTCAAAGCTGGGAACGTAGCTGCCCATGGTGCCAAAGCCACGCAGTTGGTATTGGCCTGTCTGCGCTTTGTAGTGGATCTCCTCTATCTGGGGAAAGGTCCAGGGCGAGCGCACCAGGAACTCGGATTCGGCAGGATTGATGCGGATGGCATCCTCCGGGCAGAACTCGGCGCAGATGCGGCAACCGACGCAGGCATTGTAGTTCTGGACATAGACGTTCCCGCTGTCATCGATGGCATACACGTCGTGAGGGCAGACCTCGACGCAGGTCGCGCACTTGCCCGGCATGCTGGCGTTGATGCAGCGATCTTTCATCACTGTGACACAGAATGTCCCATTGACTGGCGGCATGGTGGTTCTCCTTCGCTTGATCTCGTGGTGGCTACTTGTAGAATGGCTTTTCGGACTTGCGGACGATTTTCTTAAAGCTCGCCGGGTCAGCCTGGATGCCATGGTCCGCGAAGTGGCTGCGCAGCTTGGCTAGATCAGACTCACCCATCTCTGCCAGCAACGTGTTGTGCCCCAGGCTTTCCCACTCCCCACCGATGTAGATATCTCCGCGGATGAGGTAGTTGCCCAGGTTCTTGCCAGCGTTGCCGACAATGACCAGGTTACCGGCCAACATGTAGGTTGCGACTTCGTCACCCACGTTTCCGTTGATGATAATGCTGGCTCCCTTGTTCATCACGGCGGTAAAGTCGCCAGCGTTTCCCTTGACCACAGCCGTTCCGCCATAGCAGTAGGCGCCCGCGCCGTAGCCGGCATTGCCCTCGACGACCACGAGGCCATGCGTCATGTTGTCGGCCAGATAGTTGCCTGCGTTTCTCAGGACGTGGATAGTCGCCCCGTCGTTCAGGGCACCCAGGTAGTCTCCGGCGTTGCCCTGAATGGTCACCTCACCGCTCTTGAAGCCGGCCACGAGGCCGTGCAGATGAGCCGCGCCCTTGATCGTAACCGGGCCTTCGGCGATCTTCTTCTTCAGCTCTGCGCTCACCGATCGCAGGTCGCGTCCCTTAGCATCCACTACAGGTGGCATTGCATTCCTCCCTCTTGGCTGGCGCTTGCGCAGCACCGTACAGACTGACCATCTGTCTCCTGACCTGCGCCCGCTTGGCTGGGTCGCTCAGGGCATCCAGCATGAGGATGCGGAACTCGTCAAAGGCCTGCGCTCTCGCCCGCCGGTCCTTCTCGGCTTTGGCAGCGTTCAGTGCTGCGGCGTCCACTTGGTCGCCCACTTCCAGCAGGCCATAGCGTCGCGCATTCTGCACGAATATCTCTCCGGCCGCCGTCCGCGTGATCAGCGTCGCATAGCCGGGCAAGGCGCCCAAGGCGCCCACGGCGATGTCGGCGGACTCGCCCAAGTAATCATCGCAACTCCCACAACCCTTGCGCGTGAAGGGCTCTACCTCGGTTTGCGGGATGGTGCGCTCGGTGCCGTCCCACAGCGTCACGGTCAGTGTGCCCTCTGTTACCGAGGTGGTCAGGCTGCGGATCTCTTGCCGGGCGATGCCCTTGCCCCGTTCGAGCAGCTCGGTCACCATCTCCGGCAGGTAGATCCCGGTGCAAAAGGAGGCGATGGTCAGGCGGATCGCCTGCTGGTAGGGCCAGAGGCGGGGGTGTTCCGTGTGCATGAATCGGCGCGCCCCCTCAGCCACGCAGGGCGAACCGACCACGGCCAGCTTGGTCAGCCCTCGCTCAAAGATGGCCTCGTTTAGCGCACTCAGCACTGGCGCCCACAGGTACTGCATGCCCACGCTGCTGGCAATCTCATCCACCGTCGTGACCACACGGGCGACTGGTTCCAGCGTAAATGGATCCATGTCCAGCATGACCGCGCCGTCAATCAGGTTGGCCGAGCGAGCGGCCACCAGCAGCGCCTGAATCACGTCGTTGGGCGCTCCGCTGTGGACCACCCCGGCCGACCGAGCCGAGAGCATGCTGCGCGGCTCCGTCGGCGTCCAGTCCACCAGGCGGGGACAGCTCAGCTCGCAGAACTTTTCGCAGATCCCGCAAGTGTCCAACTTGTAGTGCGAAAGGCCCAAGGCCTTCTGGCGCTCCTCCAGGAGGGGGTGTTGCTCCTCGTCCCAGTAGAGCACTCCCTTGGAGCAGGCTGCCACGCACGCCCCGCAGCCGGAGCAGCGGTCCAGCGCCCATACTTCCTGCTTCAGTCTCGTTGACATGCTGTTCTCCTTATGAATTTGCTCCTGCGGCTGGGCTTGGGCCCAGAGCCCTCACCAGCCTGGCAAAATCGGTGATCTTGCTCACGAAATCGTGCGCGTCGTCGGGGGTTATCCACTCCAGACGAAGGCGGCGAGGATCGAAGCCGCTCTGCGCCAGCAACTTGATCAGCGTATCGTACCGTTCCTGAGCGTTGCGGTTGCCGTCGATGTAGTGGCAGTCGCCAGGCGGGCACGCCCCCAAGAAGACTCCATCGGCGCCGTTGAACAATGCCCACAGGATGTGGAGCGGATCGAAACGGGTGGAGCACCGCACTCGAATGAGCCGGGTCTCGCTCGGGTAGTCCAGCTTGTTGGCCCCGGCCAGCTCGGCGGCCGCATGGGAGCTCCACTCGCAGCCAAAGACCAGGATACGCAGCCGTCCGTCCTGCGGAGGCGTCGCCAGCGCCGCGTCAATCTGGGCCATCACCTCAGCATCATTGCTGACAGGCTGGCTGATCGCCTTCACTGGGCAGACGACAACGCAGTTGCCGCAGCCGGTGCACTTGAGCGGATCGACCTGCGAGAGATCCAGCTGCATGTCCCGTTTGTGCATGGCGATCGCATCAAATGGGCAGGTCTCGACGCAGTTACCACAACCGGTGCACAGCTTCTCATCGACAACGGCGACGGGGGCTTGACTGCTGATCTGGCCTGAGCGCAGGTGATGCAGGGCTTTGAGCGCGGCGCCTGTGCCCTGCAGCGCGGCTTCGGCCCAGATGGCCGGGGAGTGGGCTGCGCCGCAGACATAGATTCCTCGCTCGACATAGTTTTGAGGCCGCAGGCGATAGCGCGCCTCGGCGAAGAAACCGTTCTCATCTTGCGCGATCCCCAGCAAATGAGCCAGCACGCTGGCGTCAGTTTGTGGAACCAGAGGCGTCGCCAGCACGACGCGGTCGTAGGGCAGGCGCAGGTCCATTCCGGTGAAATCATCGTGGACCTCTACCCCCTCCGCCGTGACCCTGGGCAGTGACGAGGGTGCGTAGCGCAGGAAGTGCACGCCGGCCCGCCGCGCCTCGATCACCTTCTTCTCGTAGAGATCCTCCCCCAGCAGGTTCAGGTCGCGGAGCAGGATGGTGACCTGGGCCCTGGGGTTGGCCGTCTTGACCTCCATGGCCTGCTTGAGCGCAGCTACACAGCACACGCCGGAGCAGTAGGGGATTTCGTCATTGCGTTGCCCCGCGCACAGGATCATGACGACATTCGACAACCCTGGTGCGTCTCGCAGCTCGCGCTCGAACTCCAGTTGGGTGACGACCCGCGCCTCGTCGTAGCGGAACTGGCCCCAAGGTTGCAGGGTGCGTGCGCCAGTGGCGACGATGATGGCCCCCACGTCGAAGCTCTGGCTGCCGCCGCTGATGCCAATGCTGTAGCGTCCCGCAGTGCCCGTAACCCGGGTCACCTCGCTCTCGAGCAGCACCTGGATGCGCGGGTGGTGAGCCACCGCCTCAGCTTTTTGAGCAACGAGCTCGGATGCCTTCAGCCCGTCAGGGAAAAGGGTATGCACGTCGCGAAGCATCCCGCCCAACGCCGTTTCCCGTTCGACCAGGGTCACGCGCTGGCCGGCGTTGGCCAGCGTCAGGGCAGCGGTCATGCCGCTCAAGCCCCCGCCGATAACCAACGCACCTGAGGTAACCTGGGCAGCAGCCGCCTGTTGCGGCTTGCGCAATGCCAGTCGCGCCACTCCCATCTGGATCAGATCGAGTGCCTTTGCCGTGGCCGCTTGCGGCTCACCCTTATGCACCCAGGCACACCCCTCGCGGATGTCGACCAGCTCAAACAGAGCCTCGTCCAGGCCTGCTTCCCCCAGAGCGCGCTGGAAGTGACGCTCCAGGAGGCGAGGGGTGCAGCCGGCAACGAGGATCCGGTCAAGTGCGCTCTCGCTACAGGCCGAGAGGATGGCCGCGATGCCGTCAGGGGAGCAGGAGTAGCTGAGCCGCCGCACCAGGCAGACTCCCGCCAGGTCACGCGCGCCCCTCTCCAGGGCGCCCATTTCCAGGATGGAAGCGATGCGGTCTCCGCAGTCGCAGATGAAAACGCCCAGCCTACCGTCGCTCATGACACCGCCTCCTCTCTCATCAGCTTCTCCAGGTCGGCGAATTGGGGCGACTGGTAGTGATGGCCGCACACCCTGCAGTCCACGGCCTTGAACTCTGACTCCCAGGGATGAGCCGTCTGCCCGCCGCCCGTGATGTCCGCTAGGGTGATGGCCCCGGTCGGGCAGACCAGGACACACGTGCCGCACTCGATACAGAGGTTGGAGGCGATGCGGAAAGGTGGGCTGACCCTCTTCTCGATGCCCCGGTTGATAAGGCTGATCGCGCGGACGCCGACGATTTCTTCGCAAGCCCGCACGCACAAGCCACACAGTATGCAGTCGTCTGGCTGCTCCATCTTGAAGCGTGGCTCTCCCACACCCAGATCATCCGCCATGGCGCGAATGAGGGGGACATGAGCCGAGGAAGCCATCAGCAGCTCGATAGTCATGCGGCGCGACCTGCGCACCTTGTCCGAGTTGGTGCGCACGATCAGCCCTTCCTCGCAGGGATAGGAGCAGGCGGGCACGAGCATTCCGCCGCGGCGGTTCTCCAGCTCGACCACACACATGCGGCAGGCAGCAAACGGCTTCAGCGCCTCGTGGTAGCAGAGGGTCGGAATAGCGATGCCGTGAGCCCGCGCCGCCTCAAGGATCGTGCGACCCTTCCGGACGCGGATTGTCTGGTCGTCTATCTGCAACGTGATCATGCGTCCCTCCCCGGGCCTGCCTCGAGGGCAAGCCCTTCGGCGAGCAGCAGCCGTTCGGGCATCGGTTCTTGTGCCAGACCCGTCGCTTGCAGCCATTCCAGGTCGCAGCGCAGGCAGCGCTTGCACTCCTCCCGGATGGTCTGTTCACTGAGCAGGAGCTCCACCTCGTCAAAGTTGCCGCGGCGCTTCGCGACAGGGATCTCTCGCGCCTGCGGACGCTTGGCCTGCGCGTACTGTTCAAGGTCAAACTTTTGCTCGACTGCTTCGTAGGCAGGTTTGACTGCCACCAGTTCTGACTTGCCGGTGCGCAGATAGTGTGCCACCGCTGCGGCGACGCGGTTGCCCTGACCCACAGCTTGGACCACAGTTGCGGGGCCAAGGGCAAAGTCGCCAGCGGCGAAAACGCCCGGCCGGCTCGTGGCCAGACCTTCGTTCACCGCGCAGGTTCCGCCCCGTGCGGTTTCGATCGCCCCGTCGCCTTCGCGACTGCTGTTCCACGCGAGGTCCGGCTCCTGGCCAATGGCCGGGATGAGCACGTCCACTTCCAGGGTGAATTCGGAGCCAGGGATGGGCACTGGCTGGCGCCGGCCACTGCTATCGAACCCACCCAGTCTCTGCCGCTGCAGCTCGACGCCTGTCACCCGGTCGAGGCCGAGCACGCGAGTGGGATTGGTCAAAAAGTGGAACTGGATCGACTCCTTCTCCGCCCCTTCGATCTCCTCGGCGTGAGCCGGCATGTCGGCCCGCGTGCGGCGGTAGATCAAGTGCACCTCGCGAGCGCCTAGCCGCCAGGCAGAGCGCACGGCATCGATCGCCACGTCACCGCCGCCCACAACTGCTACACGCTTGCCAGCCAGATTCGGGGCGTGGCCCAGCGCGATGTCGCGCAGGAATTGAACGCCGTGGTAGACGCCCTCGAGACCTTCTCCGTCCACTCCCAGCTTGCGGCTCTTGTGCGCGCCGATGGTCAGAATGACGGCCTTGTAGCCGTCCCGCTGCAGCAGGTCATCCAGGGTGAAATCCCTGCCCAGCGCGCTGTTCAGCCTGATCTTGACCCCAGCACGCCTGATGTTATCGATCTCTGCCTCTAGGATGGCATGGGGCAGGCGGTACTCGGGGATGCCAACGGCCATCATGCCGCCCGCCACGGGCAGGGCCTCAAAAACGGTAACGGGGTAGCCTCTCTGTGCCAGTCGCAGCGCGGCCGTCAGGCCAGCCGGTCCGGCACCGATGATGGCTACCTTTTGCCTCTTGCGCTTCTCCAGTCTGGGTGGCGTCCAAGGCCGTTGTAGCTCGTGGTCGGCCATGTAGCGCTTGACCTGGCGGATGGCGATGGGCTGATCCAGCTCGCCGCGCCGGCACTTGGTTTCGCAAAAGGCCGGGCAGACGCGGCCACAGACCAGGGCGAATGGATTTTGCCGCCGGTGCACCTCCAGCCCTTCGCTGTAGCGGCCTTGAGCCACCAGCGCGATGTAGCTGGGTACGTCCACCTCGGCTGGGCAGGCATTGCTGCATTTGGCCCGCACCAGCGCCGTACATACCCCAGCCGGGCAACGCTGCTCGCGGATGTGGGCTTCGTACTCGTCACGGAAGTAGCGGATCGTGGTCAACACCGGGTTGGGCGCCGTTTGCCCCAGGGCGCATAGGGAGGAGGCTTTCACCTCTGCTGCCAGCTCCTGCAAGTACTCAATATCGCCCGGCCGGCCCTGCCCGGCACAGATGCGCTCCAGCGTCGCGAGCATGGCTTTGGTGCCCACGCGGCAAGGTACGCACTTGCCGCACGATTCCTCCTGGGTGAAGCTCATGAAGTAGCGCGCCAGGTCCACCATGCAGGTATCCTCGTCGGTGATCACCAGGCCGCCAGACCCCATGATGGCCCCCAAACTGGCGAGCGATTCGTAGTCAATGGGCACGTCCAGGTGTCTGGCAGGTATGCAGCCGCCTGAGGGGCCCCCGATCTGGGCTGCCTTAAACGCCTTCCCGCGGGGCACTCCGCCGCCGATCTCGTAGATCAGCTCCCGCAGGCTGATGCCCATGGGCACCTCGACCAGTCCCGTATTGTTGATCTTGCCTACCATGGAGAAGACCTTGGTGCCCTTGCTGCTCTCGGTTCCGACGCTTCTGTACCAGTCGGCTCCCCGAGTGATAATCAGAGGCACGTTGGCCCAGCTTTTGACGTTGTTGATGTTGGTAGGTTGACCCCATAACCCGCTCTGCGCTGGGAAGGGGGGACGCGGCCGAGGCTCTCCCGTTCGTCCCTCGATGGATGCCATCAACGCCGTCTCTTCGCCGCAGACAAAGGCGCCGGCGCCGATCCGGACGCTAATGTCAAAGTCAAAGCCCGACCCCAGGATGTTCTTGCCCAGCAGACCCTCTTCGCGCAGCTTGGCCAGCGCGATCTCCAGGTGCTTGATTGCCAGCGGGTATTCGGCCCGGATGTATACGAAACCACGCACGGCACTCATCGCATACGCACCGATGATCATTCCCTCCAGCACCCGGTGGGGGTTGCCTTCCACGATGCTGCGGTCCATGTAGGCGCCCGGATCGCCTTCGTCAGCGTTGCAGATCACATACTTGATGTTGCCGGGAGCTGAACGGCAGAGCTTCCACTTCAGCCCGGTCGGGAACCCCGCCCCTCCTCGGCCGCGCAGCCCGGCCATGGTGACCTCCTCGATCACCTGCTCGGGTGACATCTGGCTCAATGCCTTGGCCAGTGCTCCATAGCCGCCTGCCGCAATATAGTCCTCTATGCTGGTCGGGTCGATTGTACCGTTGAGATTGAGCAGATTCCGAGTCTGTCTGGCGTAGAAGGGAACGTCGTGCTCGTACACAATCTTTTCGCCGGTGATAGGGTCGGTGTAGAGAAGGTGTTCCAGGATCTCGCCCCGGGTCACGGTCTTGTGGATGATGTCCGGCACGTCCTCTACCTTGACTGCCCGATAGAAGATCCCCTGCGGTTGTATGACCATCACTGGCCCTTGCTCACAGAAGCCGTGACAGCCTGTCATCTTCACGTCTGCTTCTATGCCGTTCTTGCTGATCTCGGCCCGCAGGGAATTGATCACTCTCTCACTGCCGTAGACGCGACAGCCCGTGCCGCCACAGAGTGTGATACAGACGCGGTTCGGGTCACGACCTGCAATGATGTCCTCTCGCCTGGCTTCCAGGTCAGCAGAGGTGGTCAGGCGTTTGGTTCTTGCCTTTGCCATGGCTTACGCCTCCCCCTCGTCGGCTTGTCTGGTTCGTGCCAACAATTCGTCTACCTTGTCCGCACGCATCTGACCTGAGTATTGCCCATCGACAACGACAATCGGCCCCAGGGCGCACGCGCCCAGGCAGTGTACGGTGTCGAGTGAGTAGTTCCAGTCGGGGGTGGTCTCTCCGGGTTGGATGCCTAGGCTCTTTTCGAGTTGCGTCAGCACCTGCTTGGAGCCACGCACGTGGCAAGCTGTGCCGACGCAGACGCATATCTCGTGCCGTCCGCGGCGTTCGAGGCTGAAGGCATTGTAGAAAGTTGCCACGCTGTAGACTTGGCTCAGAGGCACCCCAAGGCCCTCACTGACTAGGATCATGGCCTCGCGTGGCAGGTAGTGGTATTTGGCCTGAATCTCTTCCAGGACGGTGATGAGAGGTAGATCAGCCCCGTCTTGCCCAAGCGTCTTTGCCAAATCCTCTGCGTTGAAGTCAATCATGCAGCCATCCTCCGTGGATGATTTGCTTGCCAGGAATGTCTAAGGGAAGATACCGCGTTCCTTGTACGTCTTTTCCAGGCGGGTCAAGGCAACAACGTACGATGCCGTGCGCCAATCGGTAGTGTATGATTTGGCTGTATCGCGCACTCGTTCGTAGGCACTGAGCATCTTCTTGTAGAGCTTGGCATCCACCTCTGCGAGGTCCCACGACTCGCTCCGCTTGTTCTGGAGCCACTCAAAGTAACTGACCAGAACGCCGCCGGCGTTGCAGAGGACATCGGGCAGTACGTGGATGCCCTTCTCAGCCAAGATCGCATCGCCGTCCGGATCAGTCGGTCCGTTGGCTCCCTCGGCGACGAGGGTGACGTTCAGCCCCCCCGCGCTTTGGGCGGTGATCTGGTTCTCCATGGCAGCGGGGACAAAGATGTCGGCCTGTGTGCTCATAAAGGCCTCGTGGTCTATGGGCGTGGCCTGTGGATAGCCAGCAATCCGGCCACGATGAGTCTTTAGATACTCACACAGGTCATCTGGGTCTATGCCCCTCGGGTTGGAGAACGCCCCCGACACGTCCTCGACGGCGACCAGCCTGGCGTCGTGTGGTTTCATCAGGCGGGCTGTCCAGGAGCCAACGTTGCCAAACCCCTGGATGGTATAGGTCGCGCCTTTCAGGCTGAAACCCTGGTCCTTGGCCCATTGCTCGATGACAAAGACCACTCCCTGGCCGGTTGCTTTGTCACGCCCCAGACTGCCTCCTGACTCGATGGGCTTGCCGGTAACTACGTGCAGGCTACGGTTTCGCTCCTGCGGAGGCATCATGGATAGGTAGGTATCCAGAATCCAGGCCATGATCTGGGCGTTGGTATTCACATCGGGGGCCGGAATGTCGTACTCTGGCCCGATAGCGCAACCCAGGGCAAAAGTGAAGCGGCGCGTGATGCGCTCGATCTCACGAAGCGAGTAGTTCGCTGGATCAAGCTGAATCCCCCCCTTGGCGCCGCCAAAGGGGATATCGACGATCGCCGACTTCCAGGTCATCCAGGTCGCCAGCGCGCGGACCTCGTCAATGTCAACGGCAGGGTGAAAACGCAACCCTCCCTTGTAGGGGCCCAGTGCATTGTTGTGTTGCACGCGATAGCCTGTGAAGATCTCGATTCGACCGTCGTCCATCTTCACCGGGAAATTGACCACGATCTCGTTCGTGGTCTTTCCCAGGATCTTGCGGATGTCTGGGTCGAGCCCCATCAGATCAGCCGCCTTGTTGAACTGACGAGTCACGTTTTCGTAGGTGCTTGCCTTCTGTGTCATACTCGGTACTCCCCTAGCTGCACCCATTGTAGCAGCCCCGAAGCCTTGGCGGTTTGATGCCGCCGTCAAGCCTGGATAGGTGAATAGTGGAAGAAAGACAGCATCGCACCGTGGCCGGTGCGGTTCGCCGGCGTCATTTCTGCTGTAGCTGCGGAGATGGTCTGCGTCGTCTGTTCAGTGACCGAAGACTTGGCCAACTCGGAGAAGGTCAACAGCCTCTGGTCCCGCTCCACCATGCAGGCTTGTGTCAGTATAGAGTGGTAGCCAGAGGCCGGCTCGAGACTCCTTGGGATCGCAGATTCGTCGGGTGCTATGTCGGGTTCCTCCTGCCACACGGGCAACGGCTGGCAGTATACTACACTCTGTCCGGTTTGACAAGATACAGCATTGCCTTCGATCGCGTGCACGATCGCGAACCTGGAGGGGGTGGCGGAGATCGAGGCGCATCATTTGGCGGAGGCGATCCAGTACCGGCCCCGGCGGTAGACTTGACCACCTGGATTTCAGATGTGCGAATCCTACTGCCCAGGTTGACGGCCCATCCCCGGTCATGCTACAATCTCAGGCAGTGATGGGCAGTGTCGGAAACCGCCAGGGCGCCGCTTTCACGCGAATTCGATGCACTTCGGGGGGCGCTGGGTGCGAGGCTTTGGGCGGTGTCGGCCCGCCTGAAGACATAGGCAGGGTCCATTATCAGCGAATGCATGCTAGGAGGCCAGGCAGAATCAGCCGGCAGAAGAATCACTCAAATGGGAGGGATTAGCAATGCGCAGTTTTTCTGGTCGTGACATCCTTTC
>CAYZKS010000055.1:0-17481 GCA_964478725.1 uncultured Anaerolineales bacterium | reverse complement strand
AACGCGTGCTGTGCCTGCACAACGTGTCGGCGCGGGCACAGCGCGTGGGACTGGATGCGCTGCAGGAGCTCAGCGCGGTGCGCCAGGATTGGGTGGAGCTAATCGGAGGGTGCAGAACGCGTCCGGAAGGGGACGGATCGCTACAACTGGCGCCATACGACGCGCTATGGCTGGCCGTCGGAGCATGCTGAACTCGTGCGCTCGAGGCTGTTCGCAGATGACTGCCCGCCAACATGGTAGAGGGCGCGATTGCAGTGAAGGATCTATCGGAGGCGACTGCGGCCTAGATCACATCCGGACCCGCTTCACGATGCTCTCCACCCCACCATTTGACAGACTGAAACAATTGTGCTATGATGTGTGCATCATAGCTAATATAGCTAACTTGAGGGTAACCATGCCTACTAAGGTCATTGCGTCGACCGAGGCGCAGAACAACTTCGGCCGTATTCTGGACGACGCCGTGCAGAATGACGTGAGATACGTCATAAGGCGTCGAAACGTCTCGCAAGCCATTCTCCTGAGCCTATCGGACCTGGAGAGACTCCTATCTGGCAGCGACGGTGACAGGCAGGGAATTAGGCGCATTATCAAGGACTTGAGTCCCAGCTATGATTTGGGCCATACCTTGGACGAGGGACGAGAGTGATGTCAAATTGCGAATTGCGGCGGTTTCTACTTGGCTATGAGTTCCATGTTTTCAACAGCTCGATTGCCGTCCATGCCGATTGCCTCGAATGGCTGCGAATGGCGCCACAAGAGAGTGTGCACGCCGTTGTCACTGACCCACCGTACGGCGTCAAAGAGTACGATCCTGATCAGCTCGATAAACGCTCCAATGGAAACGGAGGTGTTTGGAGGATCCCTCCTTCCTTTGACGGACACCAGCGCTCCCCTCTGCCGCGGTTTACTGCACTCAACCGGGAGGACAGATCCCGCATTCGTCAATACTTCCTAGAATGGGCAAAGGCTCTCCTGCCAGTCCTGCGTCCTGGGGCGCATGTCTTCGTTGCATCCAATGCCTTTCTGTCGCAGATGGTGTTCACAGCGATTGCCGACGGAGGTCTGGAATTTCGTGGTCAGCTTGCCAGACTAGTGCAGACTCTACGTGGCGGAGATAGGCCCAAGAACGCGGAGACGGAGTTTCCCGATGTAAGCACAATGCCTCGGAGCTGCTACGAGCCCTGGGGCATATTCCGCAAACCCATTCCTATCGGCTTGACAGTTGGGGACTGCCTGAGGTTATTTCAGACTGGCGGGCTAAGGAGGAGGCTCGATGGCGGTCCCTTCGAAGACGTCATTGAGAGCGAGCGTACGCCAAGCAGGGAGCGTTTGATTGCCGCCCATCCAAGTCTCAAGCCACAATCGTTCATGCGGCGTGTCGTATACGCCTCCCTACCCCTCGGTGAAGGTATCGTGCTCGATCCATTCATGGGATCGGGGTCCACGGTCGCAGCGGCCGAGGCTGTGGGTTACTGCTGCATAGGAATCGAACGGCGGGAGGAGTACTTCACCATGAGCAAGACCGCGATTCCGGCACTGGCCGCGTTGCCCACAAGAGAAGCCCAGCTTACGCTAAGCTTCGTCGAGTAACCGATACACCCAGTTGGCTTTCATCTTCTCGACGCCGCTCTGCCTAACACTGGCGGTGATCGTTCTGCGACTGGCTCCAGCTCGACCGGAAAACGCCCAGTCACCTTTTTCGAGCTTGGCAGCGTAAACACCCCTAAACAAGAAGGGCCTAGGGCTTGTTCGCTTGGCGGCATCCATGGGAGTGTTACTCTCAAAATGGAAAACCATGAGCCAGACAGACTCAGGATTGTGTCCCTGCCAACCAGTCGGATGGCGCGACGCTTTGACCTCGATCCCCTCATGCGTGTACTGCACGGCATCCCTCGCAAATACCCCAGCCGGAATGAGGTCCGGATGACCATTGTGATACATGTTTTTCACCAGTGAGAGGCAGTACTTAGGTAGGGTAAGGTTTATGAACTCGCCCACGAGACCACTGAAGCTGGCAGGCATCAAGAAGCACTCTAGTCGAGGCATTCCCTTTACGCGGAGTTGTCGGTTCAGAAAGCCAAGAAAGCCCGCGAAGTCGATCATCGCCAGACGAATGTGCCTCGGTTCCAGACCGTAGGGCAGCGTACAGTCTGAGTTGAAGTGTCGAGAGTAGATAGGCTTGACCGTATAGGCGGGCGCGTCGGCCACGCTCTTTCCGTGCATATCGTTCCTCCCCATTCCCCGTTTCCCCACGTCGTACGGAGGCCCCAATGGCCCAGTCTAGCCTCATCAGCGGACCAACCGCTGCTGCAGCAATGATAGCGCACACCTGGATCTTCGTCAACGCGCGCATCCCATGAGAAGAGGATGCTCGCATGGCAGCCCCGCTGGGAGGAGGTCTATCTCGTGATACTGGGCATGACAGCGCAGTGCGTGAATGGGAGGCGGCGGAAACCGCTCTCGGATAGCAGGTCTGTGCGGCTACCGAAGCCGTCTTGACCACGTGCCGACGAGGTGGTATAGTGAAATCGTCCATTTCGCCGCGTTGAGATGGTGGACCTATGAAGTGGCAGGAACGAATCTCCGTAGATCCCCTGGTGTGTCGTGGCAAGGCGTGCATCAAGGGAACACGGATAATGGTATCGGTCATACTGGACAACCTCGCTGCGGGAGTCAGCCAGGAGCAGATTCTCTCTAGCTACCCTTCCCTCACGCCTGCAGACGTAAGCTGCGGTTGCCTATGCGGAAGAAAGGTAGCGCCAGTTAGTCGCCTCGCTCGGGAGTCGGTGCCAGCGGGCGCGGCGCCTGCCAGAGCCCCGCGTTCCATACCGGGAGCGGCAATCGCTGCCGCAGCCAGCAGCGCAACCATCACGCAGATACAACTTGCCCGTCCCATTTCGCCCTCCTTCCATCGCAGATCCGCCAGCGATCAGACGCCGGGTCTCTGGCAGAAACCCGGCATCCTCAGCCGCGGCGCTGCGATGCGGACTAGCAGTGCTGTCCGTAGTGCTCGACGACCTGCATGATGTCGGCGAGGTCAATGTCGCCGTCCCCGTCTAGGTCGCAACGTTCATCGTAGCGGGCTGAACCGCGCGTGGCGCCCCAGCGTCCGGCGACCAGCATGATGTCGATGATGTCGACGTCACAATCGCCGTCCACGTCGCCCGTCAGGCCGAGCCGCACCTCGATCGAGCCGCCTTCAGTCGTGGTGGGGATGGCTGTGCCGCTCGTCGTGGAAACCTGGGCGCTGCTGAAACGCAGCGCGCTCCTGCCCACGGCTACAGGCGTGAACGTGATCCTGGCGATGGGGCCGGAGCCGCCCCTGCCGGGCTCAGCGCCGTAGCTGTACGCGCCGAAGCTGGCGGCGCCCATGTCGTTGTCGATTCGCGGCCTCAGGGCGGTGAAAGCTCGGCCCGCACCCGTGACGAAACTGCCCAGGGCGATCTCGTCCACCCGCACCACCGCGGGATTGAAAGCAAAGGAGAACTCGAACCCGCCCAGATCGCGCACACGCTGCAGCTCGACGTCGAGCGTGAACGCGCCGCCCGTCGGGGAAGCGACCTTGTGGGCAGGATTGAAGCCCAGCGTGCAGACCCCAGGAGTTGGCGGCGCGCCTGCGCCATATTCCACGCGCAGGATGGGCCGGTAGCCTCTCATCCCGCTCTCTGAGGTGTAGAACATGTACTCGATCGGCAGGCAGCGGTCGATGCCCTTGATCAGCAAACCCAAGTTGCTGGCGGGGTCGTTCACCCAGGCCTGCACCAGGCCAGTGACGTTGAAGCGATACCACTCCCCCACGTTGGAGACGGTGAGCGTGTCCACCGGCTCAAGCTCGCGATCCGCGGAAGAGTTGCAGCCGGCCTCGCCCCACCACTGGCCAAGCATGGGCCGGTTCCAGGTGGCTTCGGTCTCGACCCAGCGGCACAGCACGCGGTAGGCTCCGATGGGCTCGCTCAGCACGCGGTTGCGATTGGCAGTGTACAGCTCCAGCGTGGCCGCGGTTACTGTGGAGCCCTGGGGCACGTGGTCCGCCAGCTCGAAGCGGATCAGGCCAGCCCGGTCGTTGGATTTGGTCACCATCAGCCAGTCGCTGCCACCCCAGTTGCGGTCGGGCGTCCAGCGATCGATGTAGACGTCGGTGGTGCCGTCGTAGTCCCTATGGCCCTCTTGCAGCACGATGCTGGTGGTCGCGAGCGCCGTGCTCGCCAGTACCTTGTGCTCTGCAAGCGGAGTCGCGATGATTGCCGCGATACACAGAACGAGCGCGATGGAAGCCGAACCAGTGCGTCTCATTTTGCCCTCCTTGGCTAGAGATCTCCTTGGGCAGGCCCAACGAGGCCAGGAACTTGCAGTTAGAGCAAAGCTGCGCTGGACGAGTGCCAGGATGGCTGCGATCATGCAGGAACAGGGAATGGCTGGTGCGGCGGCGATGAGAGGGTGGAGGACCAGCATTGACAAGGCGCCTATGCTGACAAGAGCAGCCGCATTGTACCGCCTGCGACCCTGCGCGTCAAGCCAACGCGGCCAGTGTTGATCGAGGAACCCAGAAACCGGGTTTCTGTGAGAAACCCGGTTTCTGGCCTGCTACGAGCCAGCGCCGTACGCTCCTGGCGGGCCGCCCGGGCGGCCCGGGCGGCCGTCGCGGTCAAAGGGCACGGCGTTGCTCAGGTTGCCCTGAGGGACCGCCGGCCGGTTGCTCGTGTTGACAGTCCCGCGCATGCCCACTACAATCGCTGCACTAAGGCAGGAGGTGCAAGGCATGTTCCAGACCAGACAAGAGGGCACGCCGTCGGAGATGGGCCGGCAAGTGGGGCTCGGGCTGAAGCAGGCCGGGATGAAGCTGGGGCCGCCAGACGCGCGGGCGTTGCGCTTTGCCAGGCGCTGCGAGGAGCTGGTGGCACAGCACGCGCCCGAACTGCTGGAAGAGTTGCATGCGCTGGCCTCGGCCAGCGAGCAGGACTATGGCGCCGTGCTGGCGTTGAACCTGACCGCGCCGTTCGACCCACAGGAGCTGCCCTCTTGCACGGTGCTGGCCGTGTCTCCGGAGCGCAGCGCCGACGGCCGGCCCATCGTGGGCCGCAACTATGACTTTTTTCACGACGTGTCCGGCGACGTGGCCACGAACTGCTGGACCTACCCCATGGGCCGCTACGCACACCTGGGGGATAGCGACATCTGGGTAGGGCGCGAGGATGGGCTGAACGAGGCGGGACTGTTCGTGGGCATTGCTTCGATCTTCCTGGAGGGCATCCAGCCAGGCATCGTCTTCTGGCTGGTGGTGCGCATGTTGCTCGACCGCTGCGCTACGGTGGACGAGGGGTTGGAGCTGCTGCACCGCGTCCCGCACGTCGGCAGTTGGACTTATCTGCTGGCCGACCGCACGGGCAAGGCTGCTGCCGTGGAGACGGGCATGGGCGGCGTCGAGGTGCGCTACCCGCAGGACGGATTGCTGGTGATCACCAACCACCCGCTCTGTGAGCGTTATGTCCGGCAGCCGGCGTTTGTGCCGGTGGACTCGCACCCGCGTTACGACCGCTTGTACGAGCTGCTGGGCGGCGCGCGCAAAGTGGACGTTGAGGCGGTCAAGCAGGCCCTGCGTGACCACGAAGGCCTGGTGTGCTCGCACGGCGCGCACTTCCCCAAGCGCAAGTTCGGCACGCTGTGGTCGGTGGTGGGCCGTCCGGGTGAACGCTGGCTGGAGATTGCGGCGGGGAACCCGTGTGCGACGGAGTACGAGAGGCGGGAGTTCTAGGACGGTTAGTGATTAAGACTTCCGAAGTCTCAGAAGACTTCGGAAGTCTGTGGGTCTGTCTAAGGTCAGGGGACGAGGCAGCCGCGGGCGCGGGCCAAGGCGATCTGGTCGGGATGCAGCGGCTTGCGCTTATCCACCACATCCGCTAGCTGAAGCGCATCGATGCGGTTGTCGCGGAAGACTACCATGTGGCTGCGCTGACCGTCGCACAGCGACTGCACGGCTCGCGCTCCCATCAACTGTCCCAGCAAGGAGTCAAAGGCGGTGGGCGCGCTGCCGCGCATGAAATAGCCCATGATGGTGACGCGCACGCGCACGCCCGTCAGGCGCTCGATCTCCTTGCCGTAGACGATGGCGATGCCCTGGTCGCCCGGGCGGTAGGTTTCGAACAGGCCCTCGCAGCCGCAGATGACGATGTTGTCTTTGCCGCTGTCGAGCATGGCCTGGACGCGCTCCGCCGCCTGCAAAGGCGTGGGCCGCAGCTCGGGCACCAGAATCAGATCCGCGCCGCCGGCCAGCCCGCCGGCCAGCGCCAGGTGGCCCACCGGCCCGCCCAGGGTCTCCACGAAGAAGATGCGGCCGCGCAAGGCGTGGGCCGTATTCACGACGTCCAGCACGATGTCGCGGATTTTCTGTACCCCGGTGTCAAAGCCCAAGGTGTAATCGCTGCCCCAAAGGTCATTGTCAATGGTCACGGGCACGCACACCGCGGGCACGCCGGATTCGACCAGGACCATGGCGGCGTGGGCGGAGCCATCGCCGCCCAGAACAACCAAGCCCTCGATGCCGTGCCTGCGCACCTGTTCGATCGCTTGCTTCTGCGACGCAGGCTCGCGGAAGCGTGCGCTGCGCGCGCTGGAGACCGGACTGCCGCCATAGTTGGCATTGTGCAGCCAGGGTTCGTTGAGCTGCAGGAACTGGCCGTCAATCAGGCCGTCGAACCCGCCCGGCACTGCCAGCACCTGCAACCCATGCTGCTGGGCGGCTGTGGCGATGCCAGCCAGACAGGAGTTGATGCCCGGGGCGTCGCCGCCGCTGACCAGAAAGGCAATGCGCTTCATGACCACTCCCGGTGGAATGTGCGTTCGAGTTGGAGCACGTCAGATTGACCGGCCGAGCACTGCGCGATGATAGCACACGGCAGCGCCAAGGTCAAGTACTTGTACAGGGATGGGGGGAGCCGAAGAGCTGTGCCCTTCAGGTTTGCTACCCCAGACCTCCGAAACCAGTTCGCATTTTCCGCCAGGCTGACGTTGTAGTACAATCCTCGCGCAAAGGAGGCGCAATGAAGACTCTCGTCATACAATCCAGTCCCAACAAAGAAGGCCTGACGGCCGCCTGCGCCGACGCCGCATTGGAGGGCGTGCGGCTGGGGGGCGGCGAGGCGGAGATGGTGCGCCTGAACGACCTGGACATCCGTCACTGCTTTGCCTGCAACCAAGGCTGGGGCAAGTGCCGCAGCGAGCACGAGTGTGGCAGGATAGATGACTTTCAGGCTCTGCACGCGCGCCTCGTCGAGTTCGACGCCTATGTGCTGGTGACACCCGTCTACTGGCACGAGCCCAGCGAGTTCATGAAAGCCTTCTGCGACCGTCTGCGCCGCTGCGAGGGCACGGCGGGAGAGCAGAGCCGCCTGCGCGACAAGCCCTTCATCGCCGTGGCTGCGGCAGGTGGGAGCGGCAATGGTACCATCACTACCCTGCTGAGCATGGAGAAATGGATCCAGCACGTCGGCGGCAAGCCCTACGACCTGATCGCCGTCAACCGCTGGACGCGACCGTTCAAGCTCGACACGATTCGTGCCAGCGCGCGTGCCATGGCGGAGGGCAAGAAGTAGCGGCCAGCCTTTGACCTCCCGGAGGCCGCGCGCTATAATACCTGTGGGAGATGACGGCATGCTCAGCCTCACGGCGGTGTTCGAACAAGACGGTGACTGGTGGATCGGCTACGTCGAAGAGCTTCCAGGCGCCAACACGCAGGGACGCTCCCTGGAAGAGGTGCGTGAGAACCTGCTCGAGGCTGTGCAGTTGGTGCTGGAAGCAAACCGCGAGCTGGCGCGTCGCGAGTTTGAAGGCAAGCACGTCATCCGCGAGACGCTCAACTTGACCGCTCAATGAAGCGTCGCGTCCTACTCCGCCATCTGCTCGCGAGCGGCTGCGAATTGCTGCGCGAGGGCGCAAAGCACTCAGTCTATTGGAATCCAGCGACTCGCCGCGCCAGTACGGTTCCTCGTCACGCCGAGATCCCACAGAGACTCGTGGCCAAGATATGCAAGGACCTCGGCATCTCTCCCCCTTGAGGGAGCAATAGCTCGTCCGACCAGCGCTGAGTCGCTCCTTCGGCCTGGCTGAGGCTCGACTCCGCGCCATCATCGCAGCAGATCTCGAGCTGCCGCGGAGGCATGCCATGCTAGACACCGCAGCGTTCAACGCCCGTGCCACCTTCACGTGGGAGGCCGATCGCCTGTACCGCGTCTGCATCGAGGATGGCGCGCTGTATTTCATACGCATTGGCGGCCAGGGCGGCATGAACCCTGCCGTGGCTGCCAATTTCGGCTTGCTCGGGGCGCTGGTAGTAGGGGCGGCCAAGAGTATCTCGGAACGCAAGCGGCAGGAGCGCCTCGCCGCCCAGGAGCAGCAGCGCCCACAGGACCTGCTCTCGGCGCACAAGCACAATTTCCGCCTCTCCCCCTCTGATGTGATGGACTCCAGCATCGAGCCTGCCGCCTCCGCCCTTTCGCACGGTCCAAACGCCGGGCGCTGGCTGCTGACCCAGCAAGATGGAAAGAAGTGGAGCCTGCAGTTCGAAAGCGTCGACGACATGCAAGCGGCACTGGAGGTCCTGCCCGTGCTGTTCGGATCGCGGCTGCGCGTCAACGTGCAGTGGAACGAGAAGAAGAAGCGCTTCGAGAGACAGTGACGAGCAGCCAGGCGTTCGACGCACCAACTCCCGGTCCGCATCTCGCGAGCGGACAGCCTGCAAGGAGGCCGCGTGTCCCACTCAGAGCATCGCCAGGCAGCCACAGCCAACGATGCGAGCCAGGCGCATTCGCAGCACGAAGCGAGCACACATGCGCATGGCCACGCCACACAGTCTGCGCCGCCCGCGGACGGGCCCGCAGCACAGCATGCCGCAGGCGAGCAGGACCCGCAGCACGACTCGCACACGGCTCAACCGCCGCCTCCTGCAGCCACCGGCCACGAGGGGCATAGCATGCATGCGCCCAAGCCGCCACCCACCTCAGCGGCTGAGCATGGAGAACACGGCATGCATTCGCCGCAGCCACGGCCCCCGGCGCACGCTGCCCACCAGGGCCACGGCATGCACGCGCCATCCCCCGCGGCGCCAACCGGTCATGCAGCGCACGCCGCAGAGGAGCATGACCATCACGCCAGGATGGAGCAAGACCTGCGCCGCCGCTTCCTAGTAGTGCTGGCCCTCGCCGTTCCGCTGCTCCTGCTTTCCCCCACGATTCAGGGCTGGGTTGGCTACCGCCTGAGCTTCGCGGGCGTGCGTTATGTCCTGTTTGCATTGGCCAGCCTGATCGCCATCTGGGGCGCCTGGCCATTCCACAGCGGCGCGCGCCAAGCGCTGCGCACCGGCCTGCTCGATATGAACGTGCTGATCAGCCTGGCGGTATTGGCCGGCTATCTCTTCAGCGTAGGCACCACGTTCCTGTTCGAAGCCATGGACTTTTACTGGGAGATCGCCACGCTCGTGGCGGTGCTGCTGTTGGGCCACTGGCTGGAGATGCGCGCTGAGCGCGGCGCTGGCGGGGCGCTGCGGGAGCTGACCGGGCTGATTCCGCCCATGGCCAACCGAGTAGGCGAAAGCGGCGAGGTGCAGGCCATTCCAACGGCCGAGGTGGTCAAGGGCGATGTGCTGCTGGTGCGCCCGGGCGAGAAGGTGCCCATGGACGGCCGCGTGCTGGAGGGCCACAGCAGCGTGAACGAAGCCATGATCAGCGGCGAGTCCAGACCCGTGCACAAGGGTCCGGACGATACGGTGATCGGAGGCACGCTCAACGGCGAGGGCGCGCTGCGCGTGCGGGTGGAAAAGACCGGAGCCGAGACGGCCCTGGCACAGATCATCGCCCTGGTGCGCGAAGCCCAGGCCACCAAGCCGCCGGTGCAGCGCCTGGCCGACCGTGCGGCGCATTGGCTGACCATCATCGCCGTGACTGTGAGCGTGGCCGCCTTCCTCTTCTGGACCCTGGCTGCCCGGCAGCCGGTGGTGTATGGGCTGACCCTGGCGGTGACCGTGCTGGTGATCGCCTGCCCGCACGCCTTGGGCCTGGCCATTCCGGTGGTGACCACCATCTCCACCACCCTGGCCGCCCGCAGCGGCATACTCATCCGCAACGCCGCGGCCACCGAGAGCGCGCGACGACTGGACGCGGTGATCTTTGACAAGACCGGCACCCTGACCCGCGGCGAGTTTGGCGTGACTGACCTGCTACCGCTGGCCGGGTGGGACGAGGACGCATTGCTCTCCCGAACCGCTGCCGTGGAGGTCAATTCGGAGCACGTCATCGCCCAGGCCATCTTGCGAGCGGCGCAAGAAAGGGGACTGGCCTCGCCGCAGGCATCCGGCTTTCAAGCGCTTCCTGGCAAGGGAGCGCAGGCCAGCGTGGGCGGATCGCCCATCTTCGTGGGGAACCAGGCGTTGCTGGAAGAGATCGGCGTGGCGCGCGCGGACAACCCGCTGCTGGCCGAGTGGGGCCAGCAGGGCAAGACGCTGGTCTACGTGGCGACGCAAACGCAGGTCGTCGGAGCCATCGCCGTGGCCGATCTGATTCGCGACGAATCCCGAGAGGCGGTGCAAGCGGTGAAGGCCATGGGGCTGCAGGTGGCCATGCTCACTGGAGACAGCCAGGCGGTGGCGGATTATGTGTCCAGAGAGCTGGGGCTGGACTTGGTTTTCGCTGAAGTACCGCCCGCCAACAAAGCGCTGAAAGTGAGGGAGCTGCAAGCCCAGGGGAAACGAGTTGCCATGGTTGGCGATGGCATCAACGACGCCCCGGCGCTGGCCCAGGCGGACGTGGGCATTGCCATCGGGGCAGGCACCGACGTGGCGCAAGAGTCGGCGCAGGTGGTGTTGATCAAGAACGACCCGCGCGACGTAGTGCGCCTGATCGAGCTCAGCCGCGCCACGATGCGCAAGATGTACCAGAACCTGGCCTGGGCCACGGGCTACAACCTGCTGGCCATTCCCGTGGCGGCGGGCGTACTACAGCCCTGGGGCATCACCCTGCGGCCAGAGTGGGGCGCGCTGGCCATGTCGGCCAGCACCATCATCGTGGCGCTGAATGCGCTGATGCTAAGGATATAGTTGTCAACGGATGGCAATCGGGCAAACGGATGCGCCCTGGAGCCAGCCAGACGGCCATCTACTGATGCCTCCGCCAATCTGCTGGCGCTGTCGCCCGAAAGGAGTTACCATGCCCACAGAACAACGCGCGGTCGGCGGCTTTGAGCGCGTGGTATTGCGCGACGTCGGTGTTCTCGACGTTGGGCTGGGAGCGGAGGAGGAGCTCAGCGTAGAGGCCGACGCCAACGTCCTGCCCAGGGTACTCGCCGAGGTGCAAAATGGCGTGCTAACCCTGCGTCTGGCCAAGGACTGGCGCGATCGCATTGCGCTGCTGGGCCGCAAGCGACCCCCAGCCAGCATTCATTACCGGCTGAAGGTCAAGCGCCTGAGCGGCCTGGTCATTGCTGACAGGGGCAGGGCTACGCTGGGTGAGATGAGATCTCCACAGTTGGAGCTCGAGCTAAGCGGCTCGGGTAAGATCAACTGCAAGATGCTGAGCGTGGAGCGCCTGACCGTGAAGCTGTCGGGTGCGGGGGACGTGGTCTGCCAGGCGCTGAAGGCACAGCTGCTTGAGGTTGTCTTCAGCGGAGCAGGTAAGATCGAACTGGCCGGCAGCGTCGAGAGCCAACGCGTCGAGATCAGTGGCGCCGGGAACTATGACGCGGGCGGGCTGGAGAGCCAGGAAGTGCACGTAAGCATCCCAGGGGCGGGAAACGCCAAGGTCTGGGCGGCGCAGAGCCTGGAGGCCAAGGTGTCGGGCATGGGCATGGTGGAGTACTACGGCAGCCCCAACCTGCACAAGAAGGTTAGCGGCGTGGCCAACATCCACGAGCTGGGGGTGCGCGGCCAATTCATCGCAGGATCGTAGGCGGAACCAGGCGCGGCCTCTGGCCGGGTGTGACGGTGGGTGTGCGCGTGGGCTGCACGGCGCTGCCGATGTTCACCGGGTCGCCTATGGGTAGGACGCCGATCCGGGGTCGTCCTTTACCCTTCACGATGCAGCTGAAAGTCCCCCGCGAGGTAGGTCGGGTCTCGGGATCACCAGCGCTTGAATCTCGCAATGGTTCCGATTGCCTATCGCTTCGCGGTCAGGGCTTGACAACCTACAACGGCTCTGCTATAAGGTCACAGCAGAAGACCATCATCTACGGAGGACGATGTGATTGACTCCATCACCGAGGCCCACCATAGGCAGGCGCTTGAGGACGAGTGGGCCGCGAGAGCTCAGCGGGCATACGAATTGGGCTTTGAGTACGAGCGCATATACCACGGGTGCGGCCAAGCAGTTCTCGCCGCAGTCCTGGAGACCTTGGAGCGGTTCGATGCGGCTGCGTTTGAGGCGGCAACCGCCCTTGCAGGCGGTCTGGGTCTGAGCGGAGACTGCACCTGCGCTGCGATGACAGCGGCCGCGCTTGCCATGGGCATGGTCTACCCCCGCCGGAGGAGCTGTTTCGATGCAGATCGCGAGAACAAGTACCGCTGCTTCTCCATGGTGCAGAGGCTGCGTGAGCGCTTTGTGCAACGTTACGGCAGCGTCATCTGCCACGACATACACCGTCACCAGATGGGCAGAGCATTTGACCTGCGCCTCGAGGCAGAACGTCAGGCCTTTGAGGCAGCCGGTGCACACGAGGACAAGTGTACCTCAGTGGTGGCCCTGGCAGCGCAATGGGCCGTCGAGGAGATCGGCAAGGAGCGCATGCGTGACCTGTTGGAAGGCGGGTGAGTCACGCGCGCAGAGGTCGTAGCGCGTTCATCACTCCCGCCATGATGGCGCAGAGCACCCCCAAGGCATAGGTAGTGGTCATGAGCGCATGCTCACTCCGCCGGATCGAAAACGATCACGGTATAGGCAAAGTCTCGCACCTGACCGCCCACGTTCACGTTGCGCACGTCCACGCGAAAGGACGTGTCGGCAGTTGGCCTCGGCCACAGTCCGCCCTCAGTCTCCACCTGTGGGATCCAGACCAGCGTGTTCTCGCCGTAGCCGCCAAAGGGCGCGTCCACCACCGTACGGATGGCGCTGAAACCCGAGCTCATGCTCACCGTGGCGGCGGAAAAGTCGGCCCCGGGGTAGGAGAGCGACCAGTGATCGTTGATCACCTGGTATGGCACGTAGCCGGGCGGCGGCCAGGCCACAAACTCGTCGCGCACCCTGGGCCTGGTCTGCCAGGCGCCCTGGTCAAAGACCCACAGGGCGTTGGCGGCCCAGTTTCCCTGGGCAGGAGGTATGTCGCCGCTGCCCATCTGGCGTGTGCGCGGGTACAGGATCCAGCGCCTGTGGCCGACCAGCCCACCTTCCAGCATGTAGAGACGGATGGCGTCCCAGCCCATCAGGCCCAGGCATAGGTTGGAGCTGCCCGCGGCCTGCGCGCCCTCGGCGGAATAACAGCGCCAGTCCCCTGGCGGCGAATGGCTGAGCTGGTCGTTGGCGCTCATCATCAGCGCGGCGGCCTGCGCCTTGCGGTTGTACTCGGCGTTCAGCTTGACGGTAGGCACCCCGGCCATGGCGCGAAAGTAGTTGATGCGCCGCAGCACCGCGTCGCGAAAGGCCTGGCTCGTCTCGCCGGGCCGGCATGCGCCCAAGTCGCCGCTCCAGCCCATGGACACGCCCGCAGTGGACAGGTAGTGCTGGAGGTAGAAATCGCGCGACTCGGCGCGGTTCTGGGGGTTGACCGAGATCCCGAGCCGCACCAGGGGCAAGTACACATGGAAAGTCGCCTTGGCGGAGGGCGCATGCCGCACCTCGGGCGCGCTGCCGGGCTGGGCGGGACAGGCCAGCGGCGGGGAGCCTAGCCGCAAAGGCGTCTCCGCCTGTGCCGGCTTCACATGCATGCACAGGGTCGCCATGAGCAGCAGACAACACAGGCCTCGTTGTGGCCGTGCGCGTTTGGCCCGGGGCATGCAAGCGGGCGCTCTACAGATCAACGGGACAGGTCCCTCCACATCGCTGTTCTGGGCTCAAACAAGCCACTCCGTCTAGGCTCCAGAATCTGAGCTGAGATGCATGCGTTGCAGGGCACTCACCGACCCAGCCTGTTGCGACCAGACTCTGAAATCCGCGGTATGTGCACAGGCCTACTCAACATATCAGCGCCTTGGCGCTCACTGCACCATGCCGAGAAGTTGTTGGTACACAGCATCGTCAACGGGGAAGCCGAGCTCCCGGAACTCAACGCGCAGGTCGGTGGAGAAAGCGTGCGACAATGCCGCCACCAGCAAGCTCGCCCTGAAACTCTCGGCAGCCGGGCTGTTGGCTCCTTGGCTGTAACGTTGCTGCAGCTCAGGATTGAACAGCGCAAGCAGGTGCATCATACGTTGGGTCGGGGCCTTGTATCCCTCGCCTGCCCACTCGGCGTGGGCGAAGAACTGTCGGGCGATGGTCATGAACGTATCGAAAGTCTCGTCCTGCGGCGTAGACGGATCGTTCCAGGAGTGGAATCGCTTGCCACCCTCATAGTAGTTCTCATAGCTGCGGCGTACCCAGCGGATGGAATCACGCGCGCTGCTCTTGAGCTCAGACACTACGTCGTCGGCAAGGCCGTACGCGCCCTGCTGATTGATGATCTCGAAGGCAGCCGCATGGGCGAAGATCTGGGCCATGCTCTCCGAGAAGATGGCATTCGCCCAACCGTCGATCTTGCCTCCGTAACAATAGTTGGCTGGGAAGTTCAAGGTGAAGTTATGGCCCATCTCGTGCAAGAAGGAGCTGTATTGGATGGGATCCTGGAAGCCATAGTCCCCCACTCCGAACGAGACTGGCGTGGTGTACCACAGGGAGTACATGCCCTGAAAGCCAGCATCCCGGAGCAGGACCTGATTGAAGTTGCCGTTGGGAAGCACGATGTTCCCATTGACCATCTCGTATTGGACTTGCGCTCCCACGCTCAGCAGGTACTCGATGGCACTGCGTGGGACCGTGCGGAAGAAGCTGTCATCGAAACTCGTGAGGCCCTCAGGAATGGCATACAGACGGCTGGACAACTGCACTGGCTGGGGCGGTATTATGACCGTCAACCACGAGGGAATCGGGACCCGTTGGTGAAGCGGCGCCACAAAGCGCACCGGCAATTCGGCATAGTCGGTCGTACCGCCAGCATATCGGGCGGTGACGCGAATGACATAGTTGCGACCGAGGTCGAAGTAGGCATGCTGCTGGTATGGACTGCCGCTGCCCCGTTGCCCGTCGCCCCAATCGATCACGAACTCGGTCGTTCGCGAATCCTGGCCGGCGAGGGAAACGAGCCCTAGAGTGACATTCACATCGGTCAACCAGATCTGCAGCGTTGAGGGTTCATCGAACAGATCATGCTTGAAGTCAAAGGCAAAGTGCGAAGAGCCTCGGCAGACCACGGGCAGGTACACGGAAGTAGCGGGCACCAAGGCCACATCATCCCAATAGGCCCTGCCGGTGCCAGCATTGAAGTCAAACAGGAACCACAGCGCCGACGCATCCGCGGGCGGCCCAAACAGTGTGAAGGGCCGACTCTCGTAGTAAGTCCAGTCGTGCGTGCCGCCGACATAGCCGATTTCGCAGACATACCCGCCGACCGGAGTCCAGCCATCCCGATTCACATAGTCCAGGCCAATTACTGCCGCCCCGCTGACGGCCTCGGTCTTGATCCAACCGCTGATCCTGTAACGCGCGCCGACGATCACCTTCTGCGTTACGTCTTGATACAGACGACCGAGCGAGCCTGATACGCTTTCGGTCCCGCGCGCGCTATAGTGCCCCGATCTCACCACCTGCCCATCGGCGGCGTACACGCCCGAGCCGGAGCTGACACGCCATCCATTCAGCTGCTGCTCGAAGCCAGGGTTTTCCAGCAGGTTGAAACTCCCGCCTGGAGTCAGCGTGGGCGTCGAGGTGCGAGCTGGCCCTGTGGGTGTCGGGATCTGTGACGTGGGTGTGGGAGTGGGGCTCTGGACCGTCCTGGTTGGTGTGGGAGTTCGAGAGGTCGGCGTACCCGTGGGCGTGCCCGGCAAGCGGTAGGTCACCACAAGGCGCGGCATGTCCATGCCCTTCTCGCGGCTGGGAAATGAGCGCAGCCAGGTACTCCCGCTTTCGGGACCCCGGATTTCGATGCCGTACCTCGGGCCTGATTGCCACGCCCGCGCGATGGTCGTGACATCCCAGGCATAATACCTCGACTCCACCCCAATCTCGGAGCCCACAGCCGCCTCTCCAATCTGGGGCTGGTTATTCCACGTCACATGCGCCTCGTTCCAGTCTGACACTATGCGGTAGGGCACCAACACCGGGTCCGGGGGCACGAAGGGACCCACGGCCTGCCTGACGTACAGCTCGAGCCTCGCAGAATCAATGACCGCATTGGACGGGATGGGCCACGCGTCAAATCGCAGCAACGCCCTGTGGATGACACCGGGATACAGACTGCCGCCCCATGAGGTATAGAGTTCGTTCTCGCCGCCCCGGGGCTTGGCAGGCTGGCTGGCGTCCACGCACGAGTCACCCGAGGGGCCTAGGGTGACTTCAGTGACCGTGGATCCCTCGAAGGAGTTGGGAGAGGCGTTGACCGGAGGCAGGAACGCCACCAGGATGAAGAGGGACATGACGAAGGACAGCGCCAGCAGGCCCGTCCGGAGGATGCGATTCGATCTCATGCTTCAGCCTCCTTGCCCAAAGCCATGACTGCCCCGCCCCTCTGGTACAGATCTCGGGGCACGCTAACGCAGGCCTGCCGCGTCCCTGCAGCATGCAGCTCTCAGCCCAGGAACGATGGCGCAGCGCTGCAATGGCGCATGTGCCGGAGCGCGGGCAACGCAGCGGCAACCCGGCACGGCCTCAGTATGTTTTGCTGACCGGCCCGCCCTGCCAGCGGACGCCGGACTCAGCCCAGGCGGATCACGGGTAGGTACAACCAGCGGGAGGGCGGCCCCACAGTGGGCACAGGCATCCCCGCCCAGAAGCCGCCCTGCAACTGGAAAGCGCCTCCACTCAAGGTGGATGCCGCCGGCACGATGGCGGCATCCAGTGTGTATCCCCCTGCGCTGGCCCGGCCTCCAGCGCCAATCACCCACCAGGGGATGGCAAACGTGTCCGCGGCACTCAGTACCAGGCCAGCCGAGAGCAGGAAGCCTATCAGACTGATCACAATCACACCCTTGCGCATGTCCGGCCTCCTAGCGCAGCATGACCAGCATGCGGATCACGCCGCTGCCCTGTGCCAATCCCTGCAGCGCCTTTCCAATCACCGTGCCTGCCGGGGGATCGGTTCCACCACGCATGGCGCGACCCGGCAGGGACGAGGCCACCAGCAGATCGCCCGGCACGATGGGCCCGTTCTCGTCGCAGGCCTTGACCGGGACGATGCCGCTCACGGCCAGAGGCACCTGACATGCGCTGGTCTCCTCCGCAGCCCCACCAAGGAAGGCAGCTTGGGTAGAGAGAACGC
>CAYZKS010000054.1:2070-17621 GCA_964478725.1 uncultured Anaerolineales bacterium | reverse complement strand
TGCGCATCGATGCGCACAACGCGCGCAATACGTCCACGGGCTATGACGGCATCATTCAAGGCCTCAAAAGAGCGCAAAATCTTCTGATCGCGCCTCAGCTCAATGCGTAGCATCATGCGCTCTTCTAGCCAGTAGCGGCCTTCTGCCAAGGGCTGCAGTTTCGCCGGAAGCTCCCAAGGTTGCACCTCGGCAAGAAAGCCAAGTCGGCCCAGGTTAACCCCCACAATAGGCAGGTCGAGGCCGGCGGTGATACGCGCCACACGCACGATGGTGCCATCGCCTCCAAAGGTCATCAGCAGGTCCGCGCTGCTGGCACGTTCAAACACCTCTGCGTCATCCCAGGCCGAGCTACGCCAGGCGGAAGCACCCGAGGCCAATAGATTGGCTTCTGTCTCCTTGGCTAGACGCTGCGACTCTGGGATCTTGGGATGGTGGAGCAATCCAAATCGTTTCATCGAGTCCTCGGATTGGACGGCGGCTGCCCAGCGCAGAATGCTGCCACGGCAGGCCTGCACGGATTATACCCACATCTGTTGAATCGCAGAAACGGATCACGCCTGCGCGCTGTGTGCGAACCGGGATTGTGGGCTATAATGTCTCCTGGGAGGGTGCATGACACCAACTCATGAAGATCGCAAAAGGGCAGCCCTGCCTGTGGCCCTGCTTGCACTGATGGTCCTCGGGGCGTGTCTGCTTCTCGACAGGCCGCTGGTGCGCGGGGATGGCTTGGCCTACTTCATGTGGTTGGATTCGGCGGCGCGGGACTGGGACCTGGATCTGGCAAACCAAGCAGCCAAGTTCGCTCAGGTCAACAGCTATCAGGTTTTCTTCTATGAGAAGACCGGCCGGCACGTCAGCGTCTTTCCGTTCGGCAGCGCCCTCTTGCTGGTTCCATTCTACTGGCTGGGAACGTGGGCAAATCAGTTGCCCCTGTTGCATGTGAACGATGCCTACTTCGTCCAGCATCAAGGCGTCACGCTGGCCTTCTCATTCTTTGCGATGTTGGGCACGAACCTATACGCGCTGGCGACAGTGCTGCTTGCGTACTTCACGGCGTGCCGATGGACGTCGCGGAGGCGCGCGTGTATTGCGGCGCTCCTGCTATTCCTTGGCACGCCACTCTGGTACTATGCCACGATTGAGCCGCTGAGTGCACACGTGGCGGGTGCGTTCTCGATAAGCCTCTTGCTGTGGTTGCTGGCTACCTGTTGGCAGCGCGAGGGATGTATCAGCGCACGGCGGGAGGCCTGGATGTGGTTTGCAGCGGGACTGGCTGCGGGCCTGGCTACGCTGGTGAGGTGGCAATTGGCCTTTTTTGCTGTCCCGCTGGCGGGCCTGTTGCTTTCCAGGCGCAAGCTGCGCCTGCTGGCCGCATTTGGGGCTGGTTTCGTTGCGCTTGCAGTGTGGGTGCCGGCCTCCTGGTGGCGCATGTTTGGCTCACCGTTTGTGATTCCAGCTGCGGAACAGAACAGGGCAACCTTTCTGGTGTGGCCAGCGCATGTCGTCCAGGTGATGTTCTCGGGCGAGAAGGGGCTATTTGTGTGGGCGCCGCTCACGGGCTTGGCGTTGGTGGGTCTGGCGGCTTTCTATCGCCGAGAGCGAGTGCTCAGCGCGGTACTGGCTCTGGCTGTTGCGCTGCAGCTCCTGATCAATGCTTCGGTCTATGACTGGTGGGCCGGCTGGGGCTTTGGGATGCGACGCATGGTGGAGCCGTACCCGGTATTTGTGCTGGGTCTTGCTGTACTGCTCAGCGTCCCGGTCTTCAATGGACTGCGGCGCATCTGGAGCACGTTTCTGCTCCTGCTGGTGGGCTTGGGCGCTGGCTGGGCTGTGTTGCTGCTGTTCTCTCACCTCAACTTTGTCAATACCGTGCTGGATCGCCCACAGGGGGATACGGCCGCGCGCGAGGTACACCACCAGTTGTTCGAATCAAGCTGGCGAGTGACAAGGCTGGTCATCCAAGAACACTATGGCCCTTGGGCCTGGCACAGACCTGGGCCTTAGTCAGCCAGATAGGTGCTGCGCCTAGGCTAGGCGCTGGCTGCAATGGGCGCGCTGCCCGCAGGACAGGCAGCGTTGGGGCTGGTCGTGGCTGGGCGGCACATCGGTTGCCGTCAGATCATTGCGCATGTCGTGGAGCCGCGCCAGCAGCTGGTCGCGCAGACCCGGTGAGTACTCGATCCGCCAGACGGCATCGTGGTATTTGAGGTATCCCCAGGGAGGCGCATGGCCCGAGTCCTCTTCAACCAACAAGCAGTAGGCTGCCAACTGCAGAACATCGCCATGCAGCGGCTGTCGGGCGCGGCGCATGGGCTTGATCTCAACAGGCACGGTGCCGTCGCGTTCTTGCACGAGATAGTCAGGCTTGCCCGTCAATGAGTGCTTTCGGGAGAAGAGCACGCGTTCACAACGCCTCCAAGCGCCCGTGTCGGCGTAGACGATCTGCCCTGTCGGCAACCCCAGGTGCTCACGCGCGCGGCGTGCGACCAACCACACTGCCAGTGCGCTCAGGGTCAGCAGAACAGCGACCAGTAGCCACTGCATGTTACAACTTGCGGGTCAGGGCCTTGATGATCACGTGTGCACCCTCGGGGCCCCATTCGGCGAACCACTTGGATTCACCAGGGGGCAGACGTATGCACCCATGTGACATCGGGCGCACGCCCAGCATGTCCAAGTCCTGGTACACCTTCTGGCCACCCTCGTTGATGTACGGCGCGCTGTGAATCAGCATGGCCCCGTAGTGGTCAAAGAGGTACCAAGCATCGTCGGCGAATGTGCCAAATGAGAAGAAGGTGCCGACGTAGCGCCCTACCTGCCCTTCCCAGGCAGGCGTCATGGTAGTCTCCTCGTCTGGCTTGCCCGTCGAGACCGGTATCCGGCGGATCAACGTGCCATTCTGGTAGACAAACATGGTCTGGATGTCCTGATCCACGATGATCAGGCGCCTGTAGTAGGCCTCCGGTCCTCGAGTAGGCAGTGGAGTGGGCACGGACGTGGCCGTTGGCGCGATCGTGGGGGTAGGAATGGAGGTAGATGTTGCCTCCGGTACGGGGGTCCAGGTCGACTCAGCAGTCGGTAGGGGCGTTGCGGTCACTCCGCCTACTTGCAGATTGCACCCAACCAGCACGAGTGCAATGCCTATCAGCGCCATGGCCCATAGCCAATGCGTTGGCACGTGGGCCATTCGCGACGGTCTCGTTCTAGATACCAACTTGGCATCTTGCATCTAGAGGCCTCGCATCAGTCTATAGGTTCCGAGGGCTGCGGCAATTGCGGCCATGAACAGGAGCAGCCTTACCAGACCCAGTAAGACCTGGTAGCCGGCCACACCGTGGCCGTGTGCCGTATGAGCTCGGCGGCCCCTGTAGAGCTCGGAGGAATGCGCCGAGGGATAGCCCCGCACGCGATCCAGCCACCAGCTGCGGGCACAAAAGGCGTACTGGTTCAACTCGCTGGCTCGAATCACCGCAGTGGGCTCTGCCTCAGCCATGTGGTGATTCCCGGGCAGGCTCATCCTGTGCCATGCCTGGCACAATGCTGCCATGCAGCTGTTGCAGTGCCCGCTGCAAAGCATCCTGGCGTGCTGCTACGGTGAGGTCACCGCGGGTGCGCTCCAGCACTCCGCGCACCATGTCGGTGGTGCGCCGCAGTCCGCCCGTCAGGCTCTCGGGGTAGTCTACCGTCACCAAGAGACTGTACACGTCCTCCATAACCTGGAGGATATGCTCGCACCGTCCCACTTCAGCGTGCCGCAGGATATCCAGCACATAGCGGCGCATCTCGCCCATGGCCTCCCCAAGCCCATTCAGGTAGGCTGCTGACGGGACGTTCAGGTCCTCGGGGCTCGGCAGCGGTTGCTGCATGACAATTGCATGCGTGATGCTGGCCTCGGCGAATTCCTTGAGTGCGTCTTGAGTATAGCCTGTGTGATACAGATCGGGATGGTCTGCCAATCCGGCGGCCAGCAGTCGGGCTGCTTCTGCTGCTTGACCGAGCAGAGCCTTGGCATTGTCGCGTTCGCCGCGGTGGACGGCGCGAATGGTGTTCGCGCAACAGCGAATGAGTTCACGTGAGCGCGCAAGCGCCTCTTCCCGTGCTGCGTTCTTCTCCTCGAGCGTTGCCTGGATGTGTTCCACGATCGTGCGCAGCTCTTCCACTCATACACCTCATTTCAGATAACGGCCATTGTAGTACAGGCTATGCGATTTGGCAACCGATGGCGATGAAGCGTGAGACCTCGTGCATGCTGCAGGGACTCGGCGACATGCCCAGGGAAGCCACGCAAATGACAAGTTTGCCCAAGCGATGTCAGCCAACTGACTGATAATCATTGCGCGCATGTCAAGCAGGGAAGGCGCGGATGCTTTACAATACATCATAGGAAGGATGGATGCCCGGCTGCAGGAGACGTGTCGAACTGGGGGGTGGGTCATGCTAACGTCATTTCTGCCGGTTCTGTTGATCGCCCTGCTCGCGTTCGTGGCGCTGCTGAGCTTTGCCGATGCCGCCTTTGCTCAGCCAGCGCCCCCTACAGTGGTAGTGAGTTTCCCACAAGCGCAGAACAATGACGCGCCCGTGGCCATCGTGCTGGCGATCATGCTCGTGTTGCTGGTCTTCGTGCTCGCACGCGGATGAACGCTTTCTAGCAGATGCCGGGGGTGGCGAGGTACTCCCCTGGCCAGCCCTCCACGCGTACGCTGCCATGCATCTCTCCGGCTGCCGTCCAGCGCGTGCACAGCTTGGCCAGGCGCTCGGCACTCCATCCGAGCAGCTGCGCGCCTTCCTCTCCCGTAGCCACTCCTACGTTCTTCAGGTAGGTCAGGAACAGCGTGCGCATGGCCTGGTCCGAGTGAATCGCCCCGGCCCTGGCCGAGAGGTCGGGAAAGCGCCGCAGCAGCACATCGTAGACGTAGCAGTAGCCCCAAGAGTTGGCGTCGGAGATCCCAGTCTTGACGATCTTCAGCCCCAGCTGCAACTCGCGAATCGCACGATCAAAACGCGGCGCGCTGGCCTTGCCCTGCATGCCGGCGTGGCGTCGCAGGTGGCTGGTGGGCAGCGCGCCATGCTGCAACAACGCTTCGTAGATGCGACGCGCCTCCTCGCTCAGACGCCCTTCCTGGTACTCGATCAGGTAGTCCTCAATATCGCCAAAGTTGTCGGAGAGAGCATAGAAATGCGGCAGCAGGCGCAGTGATACGAGGGTAGGCCTGCCTCGCAGCAGCTTGCCATAGAAAACCAATCCGCGTGACGGCAGTTCGTCCTTCCAGTCCCACGCGTTAGCCAGCGCCTCATCGTCATGGCGCATGGGCAGAGGGCGAGCTTCGCCGCAGATGGCCTCCCACAGCGTCGGCAACTCCAGGCCCTTGGCCGAGAACAAGAAGCAAAAACCCACGTCGTCTACGAACTCGAGTGCCTGCTGTGAGTTGCGGAGGCGCAGCTCGGGCCGCCGCCGGTAGCGCCGATTACGATAGCTGAGGACTTGCTCGGGGGTCATGGCGGTGCTACTCAAGAGACAAATGGGTTGTGTGCCCGCTCAAAGCCAATGCTCGTCTCCGGGCCGTGCCCGGAAAAGACTACCGTGTCGTCCGGAAGGGTGAACAGCTTGTCCTGGATGGACTTGGCCAGGATCTTGAAGCTGCCGCCAGGGAAATCGGTGCGTCCGATGCCCATGTTGAAGAGGGCATCCCCGCTGAACACGAGCTTATGCTCCGGGCACCAGAGGCTGATGCTGCCGGGCGAGTGGCCTGGCGTGTGGAGCACGCGCAGTCGAATTGAGCCAATGTCCAAGACCTGTCCCTCGTTCAACAACACCGTCGCAGGCGGGCTAGGCTGCATCTTGCCCATGAAGACCGAGAAACTGCGCAGCGGGTTGGTTAGCATCGCAGCATCTGCTGCATGGATAGCAAGCGGCGCGCCCGTGCTCTCCATCACCTGACGATTAGCCATGATATGGTCAAAGTGGCCGTGCGTGTTGAGAACGTACTTGATGCGCAATCTGTGGCGTTCCACCACCTTCAGGATCTCAGCTGCATTTCCCCCAGGGTCAATGACCAGGCCATCCAATGTCTTCTCATCGCCTAGGACATAGCAGTTGGTCTGAAGGTCACCCACAACCAGCTTCTCGAGGATCAATTCGTGCCTCCATCCGGGATGCTTTGTTTGCGCGGGGAGTATAGCCTAGATGCTGAGTTCGAGCAAGGGCTGGAGTGCCACCAGAGCGCAGTGTTGGCGCATTGGCGAGCGCATGCTATACTTGTCCGCATCACGGCCCAGGACGCTGTGCGCATAGAGCGGAGTGCCGTCCTGCCACGATGAGGGGGACCGTGCCATGATCGAAGGCTTGCTGTCGGCGGTTGTGCGCTGGGCAACTGCGCATCCCGATGTGTTGGCGGTGGCCCTGGTGGGCTCGCATGCCAGAGGCTGCGCAACACCCACCTCGGACATTGACCTGGTAGTCATCGCTGTGGACCCGCAGCGTTTCCTGCAGGAGACGGACTGGACAACGGCGTTCGGCGTGGTGACCAGGCAAGCCGTCGAGCATTGGGGCGTTGTTACCTCCCTAAGGGTCTGGTATGAAGGCGGTCCGGAGGTCGAGTTCGGCCTGACGGGAGCAGAATGGGTCGCAGAGCCTTTGGATGCAGGCACGCGTCAGGTAGTCTCTGAAGGGATCCGGGTCCTATTCGACCGGGAAGGTCTGCTTGCATCGGCCGTTCGGCGCTCTCCGCCAGAAGCCTGGGACGAGTGCATGTGACGTAGCGTGAGCGATCAATAGAAGCGTTCGATTGGCCAGCCGCGTTGAGCAGCCAGAGGCTTGAGCCGCGGATCTGGGTTGACCACGACAGGGTGACCGACGGCCTCAAGCAGGGGGACGTCGGAAAGGCTGTCGCTGTAGAAGTAGGCTTGAGCGAGGTCACCACCGTGCCGTTGCGCGAATTGCTGCGCGTGCCAGACCTTGTCTGCGCCATAGCACGGTGGCTGTACAATGGCACCAGTGAAAAGCCCCTCGTGCACCACCAGGCGAGTGCACAAATAGTCTTGGATGCCCAGGTGCGCGGCCACAGGTGCGACTACGTACGACGTGGACGCCGACACGAGAGTGACTGAGTGCCCTTGAACGCGGTGCTCCTGGATGCGCTGGAGGGCACTTTGGGCGACATAATGGACAAGCATGTCGTCGAAGAAACGCTGGCAGACAGCGGCTGTCTGGGCTTCGTTCTGGCTGGCGGCGCTCTGGGCCAGCTTGGCTGCGACCATAGGGTAGTTGAAAAGACCGACCTTGTAGAGTGCAGCATACCAAAAGGACTGCAGCAGGGCCCGACGGCTGACATGCCCTTGACGACGCAGGTAGCGCATGTATAGGACGCCCGAGCTATCGGTCAGCACTGTGCGATCCATGTCAAAGAACGCGATAGTCTTGGTCAAGGCTTTGCTCCACAGGATGCGACGTGTCAGTCTGATTCTAGCGGTTTGCGACGCGACAATTCTAGCACAGGTTGGGCCGTCGACCAAGGAAAGGTCCAGCCAACTGAGGCGACTCTTGACACGCAGTGCTCTGTGTGATAACATGACTTATGGAAAGCGTGGAACCGGGCCGCAAGGAGAAGGGGCTTGTAGGCCAGTGCTGCGTCCCTTAGTCGCAACAATAGACCATGATCGGGCAATGTGAAAGTACAGCATGGGAGCGCCTCAGAGGAGTGGGAGCTGTCTTGTGTCGAGCGTATCAGGTCGGCTTGAGGTGTTGTTCTGGAGCCTGCAGAGCCTGGTTTGGGACGATTATCTCGCGGTGCCAGAGTGCAGACAGGCGGTACGGGATGTGGCAGAATGGTATGCCAGATGGGCCGACCCGAGCAGCCCGGTTCTGGATGTTGGATGCGGCACTGGCAACCACACTCTGGCACTGGCAGAGCTAGGCTATCAGGTGATTGGTTTGGATCTGGCGGGAGGCATGCTCAGGCGCGCGCGGGCCAAGGCCAAGCGGGTATCGGTGTGCAGGGCTCAGTTCCGTCGTGCCGACTTGAACCAAGGCCTGGCCTTTCCGACAGGCAGCTTTGGTGGGGTGCTGTGCGTGGCGGTGCTGCAGTGCGCGCATGATCCGGGAGCATTTCTGAGAGACGTTGCGCAGAGCGGCACTGGGAGGGATCGGCTGGGTTTATGTGCGAGGCACTAGCCGAAGTTCACGCAGCTTCAGGTGAAGGAGGAACGGAATGGCACGTGCGGACCGGGCGCTGAGTTCACAAGTGTATGAGGCACGCCCAGCGCTGCAGCAGACTCTGGCCGCGCCTGTGGGCCTGGCGGCAATCCTGGCATGCTAGTGTTTTCAGCATAGATATGAGAGCCGTACCCTGCGAGGAGCTGAGTCGCGTGCGTCTGCGCGAGTCCTCTTCCCGCGCGAGCAGGAGCAGGATCGTGCGACCTAGCCCGCACGCTCGGCTGATTGCATGCCAGACTGTGTCAGAGGCCTTGCGCGGCCAGATACCGGCGGGTGTGGACCAAACCACTCTCGAGTTTGGGTTGCACCAATCGCCGGAGTTGTTGCGCAAAAGACTGCAGGAGGAGATCGATCGTAGCGCCCCAGGCGTTGAGTGCATCATTCTCGGCTACGGGATGTGTGGAAACGGTGCCTTGGGCTTGAAAGCTCGCCATGCTCGCCTGGTCATCCCGCGCTGCGATGATTGCATTGCCATGTTCCTGGGCTCGCGACATGAGTACGCCCGCCAGCGCGAGATCGCTCTGGGGACGTTCTACCTGACTCGAGGCTGGATTGAGTACGGAGGCGATCCATACAGCGAATATCTCAAGATGGCTGAAAGGTATGGGCCCGAACGCGCGTTGCGTCTTGAGAAGCAGATCATGCAGAACTACACGCGGCTGGCGCTAATCGATATGGGAGATCTAGAAGATAGGCATCGTGCCTATGCACGGAAGGTGGCGGACTTTTGGGGCTGGACATTGGAGGAGATCTCCGGCTCGCACGCGCTGCTGCAAAGGCTGCTATCAGGTGACTGGGATGGCCAGTTTGTGGTAGTGGAGCCGGGCGCGCAGGTCGAACTGGAGATGTTCGTGCAGTTCCACTAGGACTGCGGCTCGAGGCAGTACCTGATGAGACGCGTGCCGAGGTTCAGTTGCGGTAGGGTCTAGGGGCGGCTCCATAGTGTGCGCGTACCGCGCGGCGAAGGGTCAAGGGCAGAATTGAAGCCACCGTCAATGCGGGTATACAGTAGCGTGCCAATCTCCTCGCCCACGATGACTTGAAAGGGCGCCCGGTCTCGGAGGCGCAGAGCTCCCTCTATCTCGTCATGATCCAAGACAGCGATTCCATTCAGTCCCTTGCGATGCACGACTGCCGCCAGCCTTTTCAAAGAGAGCAGGCAGTCGTACGAGTAGTGGGTGTGAACGTGCAGATCGAAGCGCAGAGTGGGCAGATTCTGATTCTCGGAAGTCAGGTCGTACCCAGCGTTTTGCGCAGAAAGGGCTACCATAGTACTTTGCTACGCTCTGAGGCGACGCGCTCGTAGACCTGGATAGTGCGCTGAGCGATGCGCTGCCAGTTGTACTCGGTTAGCACAACCTTGTAGGCATTGGACGCCCGCTGCATTGCCCAGTCCGGGCGGGCCAGCGTATGATTGATGCCCCAGGCCAAGGATTGCGGGTTGTCCGGGTAGACAGTAATGCCCGTTTCTGCGTGCTTCACCACCTCCTGTAGGCCGCCAACGAGAGAGACCACTACAGGTGCCTTGGCGGCCATGGCCTCCAGTGCAACGATGCCAAAGGGTTCGTAAAGACTGGGAAACACCGCACAATCCGCCACCTTGTACAGCCGGTCACGGTCGTCGTCAGGGATGAAGCCGGTGAAAAGCACCTTCGCACCGACACCCAACTGCCAGGCACGGCGACTCAAGGGTTCAATCAGGTCTCCCGTGCCCGCAATGACAAACTTGGCATCCGCATGTTCGGCGAGCACACCGGGTACAGCTTCGATCAGCGTACCGAGACCCTTCTCCTGCACGATGCGCCCGACGTACATCACGATCCTCTCCTGCGGCAGCGCATACATGCCACGGAAAGAGGAGAGGTCTGCGCCATCCCAGCGATCGAAACGTTCGGCGCTCACGCCGTTGGGGATGACGTCAATCTTGTCCTCTGGCGCCTGGAAGTACGTGGCTACCTCCTTGGCCATGAATGCACTGCAGGCAATGACTCGCCACGACTCGTATACCAGCCACCATTCGGCACTATTGATGGCTTTCTGCTGGTCGCTCCACAGGTTTCCGCGTCCGCGCCCACGCTCGGTGGCGTGAATGGTGGTCACCAGGGGAAGCTTGAAGTTACGCTTGAGCGCGTTGGCACTGAAGCCGGTGAGCCAGTCGTGGTTGTGGATGAGGTCGAATTGCTGGCTCTCGCACAGGCGCGCAGCCAGCTCCTGCAGTTGCTTGTTGACTTGCCAGGCATGCGTGTAAAAGTCCGCGGCTGAGGTTGCAGGCCGGTCTGCGTGATGAATGCTGAGACCCGGCAAGGCTACGCTGGCCTCGCCGGCCTCCCAACCAGGCGTGACCAGATGTACTTCGAGGCCGGCCTGGACCAACGCTGGCACGATCTCGGCAACGTGCCGGCCCAGACCGCCTACCACGTATGGTGGATACTCCCAGGATAGCATCAATACCCGCATGCTTGCCTCCTTGGGCGGGATTTGCAGCCTGACAGGGACGCATTATACTACGACACACATCCGAGCAGAAAGCGTCGGGCCAGCCACGCGGAGTTCAGCAGGGGCACCGGCTTGTACGGGCGCCACGTCTTTGGAGTGAAGCATGACAACTCAGCCGTCATCTCGCCTGAAGGTGGATCGTAAGCAATGCCTAGCAGTAGCCCGGCGCTTGCGGTCCCTGGAGGTGCGCCCCGACCCCTATTTGAAGCGACCAACCACTGACGCCGAGCGCCGGGAACTGGCCGACTACTGGTTCTACATAACAGCTATCTGCCAGAGCACTCGCACCTTTGCCGGCCTCCTGGGCGGGCGCCACGTGAGAGGCTGGGACTATCTGGTAGAAGCCAGTCAGCGGCGCATGCAGGATTGGACTGCCGAGCGCATGCTGGTTTATACTGCCGATGACTTGCGGTCTGTGCTCTCGGATGATTTTGACCCTGCGCACTCGCGCATTGATCGGGTTGAGGAGAGATTGGGTCAACTGCATGATTGCGCGCGCGGGTTGTTGCAGGGCTACGAGGGGCATGCTCTGCTGATTCACGAGCGTGCCGGCGGCCGGCTGTGTGGCGCAGGCGGCCTGCTCGAGTTGCTGGCGCAGTTCGAAGCCTATGCCGATCCCATGCAGAAGAAATCGGTGTTGTTGGCTGGCATGTTGCACGAGATTGGTGTGTGGCCGTTGCGAGACCCCCAGAACCTCAAGGTAGCTATGGACTATCATGCCATGCGCGTAGCACTGCGCAGTGGAATCGTAGAGGTGCGGGATGCTGACCTGGCCGACGACCTACGCAGGCAACGGCCAGCCTCAGCGGAGGTGAACCAAGCAGTGCGAACGTGCGTGAGCGAGGCCTGTGACATACTGGTGGCTGAGAGTGGCCACTCTGTGTTCTCGCTTGACAAGCTGATTTGGCACCTTGGGCGGAGCTGCTGCTTCTATGAGCACGAACCCATCTGCGGGCCTGGACCCGCCAACCCGTGCTTCAAACGCAGCGCTTGCACTTTCATTCAAGCGACGAACTATGCCTGTCCCAACGTATGTGTGCTGGATGGCGTCTGCAAAGGCAGCCGCGATCAGCGGTACCGTAACCTCTGGGAGACGAACATCTATGCGCCCGATTACTAGCCCAGCTGCCTCGACCATGCAGACTGAGGCCTGCAAACCCGGCACTCGGCGCGAATAGGAGACGCGGGCTTCTACTTGAGCTGAATCGTAGGCGCGGTCATGTCGTTGATGACCTGATCGGCTTGAAGTAGTTTGGCCTGGGACAACATGTAGGCAACCACATCAAAGTACTCCTGCCTGGACAGCGATGCTGGATCGCCCTTTGGCATGGTCTTGCTGACCTTGTCCAGCAGCTTCTGGGCCGTGTCGTAGTTGGCAAGGACGGAGGAGGAGAAACCCTCAGCGTGGCAGGTGCAACTGCGCTGGAAGGTCGACTTGCCGGCAGAGAGCTGATCCCTAGTGGCAACGGTTGGCTGAGACGAGACGGTGGTGGGTAATACTGCGGTGGGCGGTAGTAGCGTTGCAGTGGGCTGGGCACTCTGGCAGGCCACCACCGCAATGACCGACATAGTGGCAACAAAGCAGCACAAGGCGATTCGTTTCATGTTTGTCCTCCAGGCCACGGTGCTGACAGATGCGTGACTCGAGTGCCATAGTGTTTTCTGATGTCGCTGAAGATAGCATGGGTTGGATTGCTTGTCAAGTACATGGAAGGGGGACGCGGATGGAGACTATCGCTGACAGCATTAGGCAATCTCTGAGGGACGGACAGCTGCCTTGCGCAGTCGCTTTCAAGATCGCTGAGCGCTTTGGCGTGAATGCGCTGCGCGTTGGCCAAGATGCGGATGCCCTTGACATCCGGCTGTCCAAGTGCCAACTTGGGCTTTTCGGCTACGGCTCAAAGGCAGAGGGCAAGCACCGTCGGGTGAAGGCAATGCAGCCTGTTCCGCCCCAATTGGCCGAGGCCATTCGTGCTGGCTTGGGCGAGGATGGCAAACTGGCATGCGCCACGGCATGGCGCATTGCGGCTGACCTCGGCATTTCAAAACAGGCTGTGAGCAACGCGGTCGAGGGTCTGGGATTGCGGATTGGACACTGCCAGCTGGGCGCATTCTGAAGGAGGCTACCATGTTGATACGTGATTTCCGGCCCGAGGACTGCGATGCCCTGGTGGAGATCCTGAAAGCGAACCTGCAATTTGGCGATCCCGCCACGGAGGGTCGCGAGGCAATGCTGCGCGTTCACGAATGCAGGGCCGCGGTCTTTCTTGTGGCGGAAGAGGAAGGGGTTCCGGTAGGCTTCAGTAGAGGCGTGTACGATGGCTCCAAGGCATTGATTCACATCGTTTCCGTGGATCCTGTACACCAGCGACTTGGGATTGGCACCGCGCTGGTCCGCGAGACAGCCCGACGGTTCAAGGATAGGGGGGCTACCAATCTCTCAGTGACCGTACCTGGAGACAATCTGGCTTTCTGGAAGAAGCTATCGTTTCGCCTAACCACTCGCATCATGTTCGCACACCCGATTGACAAGGTGCTTGAGAGCTAGAATAGCATCTGGTCTTCGAGGGCCTCAGTCTTGCCAGAGAGCCTGCGGTATACCGCAATTGCATTCTCACGGTGCAGATGCTGTACCAGACCGTCCAGTGGCACGCGCGATTTGCCACACGATTCGATGTCGATTCTGGCGACGGCCGATTGCGGGGCGTTCTGGCTAACCATAGATTGCACTGCCTCGACCAGCGTCTCGATGTAGCGTATACTGGATTCGAGCTCTTCCCCCAATTCGCCCTTGAGCAACAGATCCCCATGGCCCTGCACGACGCTCTCGGGGCGCAGGGCACGCACGGCCCGCAACGAGTTGATAGAGTTGGCGGCATCGCCCCATACGATGTAGGGCACTGGAAGCACCGCATCCCCGGCAAACAAGATGCGGTCGCCCTCGACCATGACTCCGATGGAATCGCGAGTGTGCCCTGGCAACGGAGTGATGTAGAGTGAGCGATCGCCCAGATGAATGTAGGCGTCGCTCTCCACCACGATGCTCGGCAGGTGGATCTGAACATCAGACAGGGCCGCCGTCTCACGCTTGGCCTCAGCCAAGCTGCGCTTGCCGTACTGTGAAAGCATGTGATGGCACCACTGGTGCGCGATCACCTCGGCGCCAGCGAACATGTAGGTGCCATTGGTGTGATCCGAGTGGTAGTGGGTGTTAATCACGTACCGCACGGTACCCTGGCCGTGCTCGCGAACAAAGGCCAGCATCTCCTGGGTTTCCTGTGGAAAGGGGAGGGTGTCAATGACGACCGTGCCTTCAGAGGTCAAGATCACGCCGGCCGTGACCTGAGCGTAGAGTTCGCTGGTGAAGGTGTATATGTCTTCGGCGACTCGGTCTCGTCTCATGGGGCCTTCCTGTGGATTACACACCCTCATGGCAGCGGTATCAACTGCGGCGAGCCAGCATGGCATGCGGGCCTGCTGCGGCAGGGAAGATAGCACATTCAGTAGCAAAAGTCAAGCCAAAAACGCAGAAACCAGGCTTGTTCAAGCCTGGTTCTCGTGATCGGCAGATGCGTCCCCGCCATGCCGTGTGCGCACAGTTTTGAACCTGCTCTCGCAGGTGGGGACCTAGCCCTTTGGGTTTGCCTCGCCTCGCCAGCTACTACAGTCCCTCTGGAAAGCAGCCCCCGTTATCACACTGTTGGCTCAAAACACATTGCGCATCACGCACACAGCAGATGACGCAATGAGATGATAGCACAAAGACCAAGCGGTGTCAAATTGTACACCGGGCCAAGTTGAGTGGGCTGGCGCGATCGATCGTCAGAAGGCCTCCGCCCGAGTGCTGATGCAAGTTGGCTGCCGAGGCTCATGCCGGTGGTGGTTCACCAGGCTTTGCCGCGCTGCCTCTGCGTTTTTGGTACAGGTTCCAGCCGAGGTAGCCGGCTGCCGAGAGCCACACCGCGGCAAACAGGAACAGCAGGAATGGATTGTCCGTGGCGTCACTGCCAGTCGAAGGTACCACAACCCTTGTCGCCGTGGGTGCAGTCGTTGGCGAGGCGATTTCGGTGGGAGCCAGCGTTGCGGTCGCTGTGGCGCGCGGGGCCAGGGTACGCGTGGCCGTGGGCTCAAGCGTCATGGTCTCGGTAGGCGTGGCCGAAGCTGAAGGCTGTGGGGTGGCCGTCGGCGGCCGTGGAGTGGCTGTGGGAGGCGTGGTTGGCCTTGGGGTGCTGGTCCGCTCCAGGGTGGCGGTTGCGATGGGCTTGGGCGCGACATAGGTCAGGCACGCGTCGTCCCAGTACGAGACGTTGGCGCGCACAGGGAACTCGGGCTCGCCTCTGGTGAACACGGTGATGTGGTCAGACTCCGCCTTGGTAGTGACCTGAAGTTGCACCCAAGCATCTATGAGATGGCCCTGTGCATCGACTTGGCGCGTCTCGCGGTCGATCACTGGGGTTGACCAGACGGTGCGCTGGGAGGGCGGTTGGCCAACCATGCCAGGCTCCTCACCAAAGGGGTCGATGCCCACATAGGCCCGGTAATTGCCTGCACGCTCAAGGTCTGATACACGCAATCCGTTGCTGGTGCGACTGGTATCTTCGCCGGTGTAGATCTGCACCCACGCGGAGAAAGTGACAGTACTGCCCTTGGGCACTGCGATGCGTTGGTACACGCCCGCATTGTGCGTTCCCCATGAGGTCGAGAACTTTTGCGACAGATTCCCGGAGTGAACGCGGTAGGGCAAGAAGACGCCCAGGAGCGCGATGTTTTCCACGTCGAATTCGGCTTGGCGACTGGACGCGGAGTAGCCCCACACGCTCCAGGCGTTCCAGCCATTGGCGAC
>CAYZKS010000054.1:0-1970 GCA_964478725.1 uncultured Anaerolineales bacterium | reverse complement strand
ACGGTGCTGGCTGCTTTGGCGGGCTCTGTGGCCCGGGCAACCCCGGACTATGCCGTGCGCACTGGCAAACCGTGTGCGTATTGCCACGAGCGCCCTGAGGGCGGCGGAGCGCTGTCGGCAATGGGCACTGCCTTTGCTCGCGGAGGCCACCAATGGCCAATCCCCGCTGGCGTGGAAGCCCAGGCTACCCCCTCTACTCCAATGCGCGCCCTCAGGTTCGTTGTTGGCTACGTCCACCTCATCATGGCCGTGATCTGGTTTGGTACCATCTTCTACATTCACATCGTGGTCAGGCCCCAGGCCCTCACAAGCGGCATCCCACGCACGGAGAGGCGCCTCGGCTGGATCGCTATCTTCACCATGGCCGGCACAGGTACCATTTTGACGTTTCTCCGCTATCGCGAGACCGGAAACGTGTTTGCAGGTAGCTTTGGGACCGTCTTTGTCATCAAACTTGTGCAGTTTGGGTTGTTGGTCACTGCCGCGACGGTGGCCACGGCTGTCCTAGATCGCAGAATGCGTAGGAGGACTCAGGCGGCGACGCCAGCGCTTCCCTCTGGTGGGGCGATCACGACAGACTCGCTGGCAACTCTGGATGGCAAGGAGGGTCGCAAGGCGGTGGTGGCCGTAGAAGGGCAGCTCTATGACGTAACCGGTAGCCGCCTATGGGTTGGAGGCCTGCATGCCCGGCGGCACCAGTCTGGTCAGGACCTGACTCAGGCCTTGGCGGGCGCGCCTCATGGCGCTGAAGTACTGAAGCGTGTGCCGATGATCGGCGTGCTCCAGACAACCGTGGATGTCACTACTCAGGGGGCCGGTGCTCACAGGATCTTCGTTCGTCTGGCCTACTTCAACCTGCTGCTGGTCGCAGGCATACTACTCTGTGTGGCTTGGTGGAAGTGGGGATTCTCCCTGACGCAGCAGGCAGGTGAGATAGCCACGCCGAGCCTGACGGTATCTCAGGAGTCTGCGCAATGCATAGCCTGCCATTTGTCCAACGCACTAATGGGTGCGCAGATCGCCGAATGGGAGCGCGGCAAGATGGCGGCATCAGGTGTAGCCTGCTATGAGTGCCACCAAGCCGCGGCTGATGATCCTGACGCCAGAAGTCATAACGGTTTCACGGTCAGTGTACTGGTTACGCCCAACGACTGCGCGCGCTGCCATCCCGTCGAAGTGGCGCAATTTGCCTCCAGCCGTCACTCCCAGGGCGGCGACATCCTGGCCTCTCTGGACAACGTCTTGGGCGAGAAGGTCGAGGGCGCGGCTGCGGCTATCGCAGGCTGCAAGCAGTGCCATGGCGCCAAGGTTGAAGTCGATGCCGACGGCGTCCCCTCCGCTGCGAGTTGGCCCAACACGGGCATCGGGCGCATCAACCCGGATGACAGCAGGGGAGCGTGTTCGACGTGTCACACTCGACACCTGTTTAGTGTGGCTGTCGCACGCGAGCCGGGGAGTTGTGGCAACTGCCATATGGGGCCCGACCATCCCCAGAAGGAGATCTACGAGGAAAGCAAGCATGGGGTTGCCTTTGTGGCCAATCGTGAGGCGATGAATCTCGACGTCACGCCCTGGGTGCTGGGAGAGGACTATACTGCTGCACCGGCGTGCGCCACCTGTCACATGAGTGCCCTCCCAGGCGTGGCGGTCAATCACGACGTCGGTTTGCGCATCGCATGGAACCTCAGGCCGGTCATTTCGCCCCGACAGGAGAACGCGGAAGCGCGACGCCTTAGCATGCAGCAGGTCTGCCAGCAATGCCACTCGCCGCCCTTTTATCAGAGCTTTTTCACGCAGTTCGATCAGGCCGTTGAGCTGTACCATGACAAGTTCGCAATCCCTGCTCAAGAGATCATGAACGAGCTGCGCGCCGCCGGGAAACTGACGGCGCTGCAGTTCGACGAGCAGATCGAATGGACCTACTACTTGCTCTGGCACCACGAGGGGCGGCGCGCGCGGCATGGCGCGGC
>CAYZKS010000053.1:0-18074 GCA_964478725.1 uncultured Anaerolineales bacterium | reverse complement strand
GCGCGACACGCCCACGCCCATCCCGCCAACCGCCCAGCCCGAGCCCACCAAGCTTACTGGCAAGTGCGGCGATGGAGTATGTGACGAAACCGAGCGCGCCAACCCCAAGCTCTGCCCGCAGGACTGCGCCACGCCAGGCGTAACCGTGGGAGTCACCCCCGCCAGACCGACGCCATCACCCCAGTCCCGTCCCACGCTCACGCCCGTCACGGGTGGTGGCCAGTGGGTTACGCTCTCTTCCGGAGAGCTGGCCATTCTGGGAGACCCGTCCACCGTGCGGCAGGAGGCCGGACAAGCTGAGGCAGCGCGCCAGGCCAATCTGGCGCTCATCCTCGACGCTTCCGGGTCGATGACGGAGGACCTGCCGGGCACGGGCAAGACCAAGCTCGAGGTAGCGAAAGAAGTCCTGGCCCAGCTCATACCCGGCATCCCGGAGCAGATGAACGGCGCCCTGTGGATCTACGGCCACCGCCGCCCCGGCCAGCCCAAGGACGAATCATGCCAGGACATCGAGCAGGCCTTCGCCCTCGGGCCTGTGGATGCGGCGGCCTATGTACAGAAGATCCAGGGCATCAACGCCATCGGCTGGACCCCCATCGCGGACAGCATCGAACAGGCCGCCAGGGGTCTGCCCGAAAGCGACTTTAACAGCATCATTCTCGTCAGCGACGGAGAAGAGACCTGCGGGGGCGACCCGTGCGCGCTGGCCGAGGCGCTCAAGGCCAGCGGGGCGGCCGTGACCATCCACGTGGTCGGCTACGCCGTGGACGACTTGACGCGAGAGCAGCTGCAGTGCATCGCCCAGGTCTCCGGCGGCAGCTATTACGACGCCTTGGACGCCGAGGGCCTGCTGCAATCACTGCAGGCCGCGGTGGAGGCCACCGTTGTGCGCACCATCCTGCGCGTCGAAACGGTCGATCCCGAAGGGCAGAGCGTGAGCGCGAATGTGTACCTGAACGAGGCTGGCACCGATCGCCGCGTCAGCGCCTACCGGGCCTGGCAGGACAATGCCGTTCCACCCGGCAGCTACGATCTCCTGATTGACACGCTGCCCTGGTCGCTGTACCGCAACCTGTCCGTGCCGGAGGGCAGCACCACCATAGTACGCATCGTCCTGGGGGCCATCCACGTGGTCACGCCGGATGGCAAGCCCATGGCGTCCGACATCTGCAACGCAGACGGCGCTGCCAGACTCGGCTACTATGGCCACGAGGGACTGGTTCCGCTGGTGCCGGGCACCTACACGGTCAAGGTCAACAACAGCCTCAGCGCACCCATCGTCGTCAAGGCCGGTGCGACCAGCAAGCTGGTGCTGGGATTCATCAGTGTGCTGTCGCTGGAGGGCAAGCACACGGCGGCTGAGGTGTACGATGCGGCCCGCAACCTGCGCCTGGGCTACTACGGCCAAGACGAAGCAGTGGCGTTGGTGCCGGGCACGTATAGTGTCAAGGTCAACTACAGCACCAGCGAGACTATCGAGTTGGAGAGCGGGGCAACGGTTGCATTGCGACTTGGAGCGATCCACATAGACGGCCAGTTTGAGATCTGGGACGCGAGCGGTGCTCGCCTCGGCTACTTCGGCGACACACTGCTGTTGGTGCCCGGAACCTACGCAGTCAAGCTGGCCGACGGTCGCAGCATCGAGAACATCGTCGTCACCAGCGGGCGCGTCACCGAGGTGAAGTAGTGCACAGGAGAAGGCTAGCGAACGCTGGCCCAATACCACATGAAAAAGGATCGAGATGAAGACCCTATCCTGCCGACACCGGATATCTGCGCTTGTGCTCGCCGCGCTGCTGTTGACAGCCTGCGGCCGGGCAACCCCCACGCCCACCGCTGCTCCGACCGCGCCCGCAGCCAAGGGGCGCTGCGGCGATGGCATCTGCGATGAGGCCGAGCGGGCGGATCCGAATCTATGCCCACAGGACTGCCAACAAACGCCGACACCGCCGCCTACGCCGGTCCCGCCCGCGCCCACGCCGACCCCTGTGCCTCCGCAGCCGACCGCTATGCCGCCGACGGCGGGTCCGGCAGCGCCAGCCAAGGGGCGCTGCGGCGATGGCGTCTGCGACGACGCCGAGCGCTCCGACCCCGAGCTCTGCCCTCAGGACTGCGCGGCGGTCTCCTCCACGGCGTCGCCTGCGGCTGCAGCGATCAAGACGCCAGCGGCCAGCGGGTCGCCCGACTATGAACCGCCCATCAACATCTTTGTCATCCTGCATATCGACCCGGTCGGAGGCATGGAAACCGACACGTACAAGGTCACTCCCGAGTTCTACCAGCGCACGCGCGACGAGATCTACTGGCTGATGGATGAGGCCAAGCGGCATGGCGTCAAACTGACTGCACTCTTTAACGGCTGGTACACCAAATGGGCGCTGGAGCACGATGACCTGGAGCAGTTCCGCCTGCTCCTGGAGGCCGGTCACGAGGTTGGGACGCACGCCCATGCCCTCACCTACGATGCGTCGCAAGACGCCTGGGTGCATCAGGGTGATGTGACCAGGCGCTGGGGCGTGCCCTTTTACGATCACGAGGCCTCGCACCAATCCTGGTCTGACGCGGACCAGTACATGGACGCCGTCTTTGCGGCCATCGGCGTGAGCGGGCAGAATCGCAGCATGTGCGCCGTGCCCTTCCTGGCTTCGAACGAGGGGGCGCTGATGAGCGAGTTCGGCTTCTCCTTTGCGTCGGGCAACCGCTCCGAGAAGGGCCCGTTCTACTTTGGCCACATGGTGTGGAACCCGTGGCGTCCGGCCTCCTCAGACCAGACGGGCGAGGAGCTTCTGGAGGACCTGAAGGCCGGGTTTGTGGCCGTGGACCATTATGCCCAGATCGGCGCCGCCGAGGAAGAGCACGCCAGCATAGACGTAACCGCTGCGGGTGTAAAACGCCTGTTTCTGATGCTGTACCCCGAGTGGCTCAGCCGCGAACGCCGCGGAGCCGACGACAAGGTGTGGGACTTTGGCTTTGTCTACCACCCGAACTATGGGGACAAGTACAACAAGGACCTGGCGGACGCGCTGTCGTGGTTTGACCAGTATTTCGTCGGCCAGAGCTCGCCGCACGGCCACACCATCGCCCGCTACGCCACGGTCGCCGAGACGTGCCAGGAGTATTTGGAGTGGGAGCAAGCGCACCCCGGCGTCTCGTCGTTCAGTTACGCAGGGCGCGCCCCCTACCCCTACACCTACGAGGTCGTGCCCACCAAGCTCGAAGAGGCGGTCTACGAGGCGCACGTGGACCTGGGCGCCGGAGTGACCTGCCTGCGCTTCTCCACGCACGGGCAGCCGCTCTACCTGCTGTGGTGCGACGAGGGGCAACGCACGCTGAACCTGCGGGAGTTGACCGGCCAGGTGCGCGTCACGGATGCGAGCGGCGCAGAAAGCGTCCTGGATGCCGCGGCGCTGCCTTTGACGCAGGAGCCGCTGTTTGTAGAACGCCAGTAGCGCACGCGCCCGCGGCCGCGCAGCCCAAGCGCAGAGGGACGCGCCGCACTGGCCCACCTGATCAGAACGGGCCTGTGCGAGTTTCGCAGTCCCGCCGCCGAAGGTCTTGCTGTTCTGCGGCGAGAGAGGCGGGCATTCGTACGTTAGGCAACGCAGATCCCTCTTGCCTTGACCCACTGACTCAAGACCTACAGCCAGGGAACTACAGACCTTCGAAGCCCCGGCCGGTTGACGCGCCTGGGGGCCGCGAGTATACTGGGCTGTGATCGGGCAACGCGCCCGGTGCGGAGCGCGGCGATGGCAAGAGCGGACAACGCAGCACACGGCCCCACCCACCCGGATCAGGAGCTGCTGGAGCTGGTCGAGGCCAGCGGTCTGGGCGCGCCCAGGCGCCTGGACAGGGGCGAGGTGCTCTTCTGGCAGGGCGACGCCGTGGAGCACGTCTTCATCGTGCGCGCGGGGATGGTCAAGGAGTACTCCCTGCTGCCGGAGGGCCAGGCGTACACCTTTCAACTGCTCGGGCCCGGCGGACTGACCGGCGCCACCGCCTGCCTGCTGGGCAAGGCGCACGAAAGCATCGCCCAGGCGCTCGACGAGGCCGAGGTGATCTCCCTCAGCCCGGCCGAGTTCGACCGGCTGCTCTCCACTAACCCCAGCTTCTCGGCCCTGGTGATGAAGAGGCTGGCGCAAGGCGTGCAAGCCATCGCCGGCAAGGCGCGCGACCTGGGCTTCCTGGACGTGCAGCAACGCCTCAAGCACAGCCTGCTGGAGCTGGCGCGCGAGCACGGCATCCCCACCCAGGGCGGCATCCAGATCGAGCCCGAGCTCACCCACGAGGAGATCGGCGAGCTGGTGGCGGCCAATCGCAGCACCATCACCGTGCTGCTCAACGCGCTCAAGAAGCGTGGGCTGGTATGGAAGCAGGGGCGCCACTGGGTGGTGATCTCCCCGCAGCACGCCCAGGTGCTGGACGGCCTGCGCGCGGCGGTGGTTGGCGGCCGCGAGTGGGAAGCCAACGATTGGGCCGCCGAGGCCGTGGCGCAGGGCGTGAATCCCAGCCTGGCGCTGGACGCGCTGTGCAGCGGCATGCGCCAGGTGGAGCAGATGTACGTGGCCGAGGAGCTGGACCTCACGGACCTGATTGGCTCCGCCGCGGTGATGAAGCAGGCCATGGCGGCGATTGCCGCAGGCATGGCGGCCGCGCAGCCCCCCGCACAGGCACTGGCGAGCGTGGTCATCGGCACGGTGCAGGGCGACATCCACGACCTGGGCAAGAACATCGTTTCCATGCTGCTCACCGCCCGTGGCTTTCACGTGATCGACCTGGGCGTGGACGTGCCCGCCGAGCGCTTTGTCGAAGCGGTGCGCCAGCAGCGCCCGGACATCCTGGCCATGTCCGCTTTGCTGACCACCACTGCGCAGAACCTGCGCACGGTTATCCAGGCCCTCGATGCGGCCGGACTGCGCTCGCAGGTCAAGGTCATGGTGGGCGGCGAGCCCATCACCCCGCACCTGGCGGCGGAGATCGGCGCGGATGGCTACGCCCCCACGGCGCGCGAAGCCGCGGCTCTGGCCTGGCAACTGCTGCACGACTGAGATAGCCCCCACCGGATGCACGCACTGGCCGCTCCAGGCGTGCACCGCACTCTCCCAGGCCGCGACCCCGAAAGATGTTGTCCCCACAACAGACAGAGCGGGCCAAAGCTGCTATGATGCATTGCAGGATGCGCGCTTGTCGCGTCCGCAACTGCCTGAGGAGGTGCAAAGTGGCCGCAAACCTGGCGTTGACATTGGGCAAGGCATTGCTCAAACACAAGCTGCACTTGGGCGAGCTGACCGGCGTGGAGAGGTTCATGGTGGGCGCAATCACCCTCCCGGACCGCGTCTCGACCGTGCTCGGCGCCACCAACATCGAGCCCGACCTGGTGGACCCCAAGTTCGACTATGTGCTCCTGGCGAACAGCGTCGAGGCCAATCTGGAGCTGTTTGAGCAGGTGCTTCAGAGGGTCAAGGCCGACCTGATCCCGACGCCGATCTGGCAAGGCCTGATGATGTTTGGCACGGCCGAGCTGGGCACGGTGTTCAAGATCGAAAAGCGCCGCGTGCCCTACTCTGTGGAGTACCCCATCAAAAAGCAGGAAGGCATCGCCAGCATCGAGCCGCCGCAGCAGGCAACAGGTCATCTGAAGATGTACTTTGACATCACCAAGGAGCTGCAACGCCGCCACCCGGATTCCCTGTTCATGCTGCTCTTCGATGGACCCTGGGACCTGGCCATGTTGTTGCGCGGCGACAGAGAGCTGCCTGCGGATCTGCGCGCCCACAAGAACTATGTGGAGGCCAAGGATCAGGCCATGCGGGACAAGATCCGGCGCTTGCGCAATCCGGACGTCTATCCCGCCATCATGGAGTTGACAACGCATGTGGCCATCCGTCACATCCAACTGGCGGTAGAGAACGGCCTGTCGCTGATGGGCTCCGTCCTGGTGGACCAGTACGCCGCCAAGCCCATCATGAGCCGCGAGGACTATTTCAAGTACGTGCATCCCTACCGGGTGCGGGTGTGGGAGGCGGTGGGCAGAAAGGTGATGGCCAACTACATGGTGCCATCGCCCCAGGAGGCGGAGCAGAACATGCAGGACCCAATGCTCGGCAAGTCGCAGGGAGCGTTCACCAGTTACATCCATCCGCAGACAGCAGAGGGCCTCAGCCTGCCCGAGTACGACCGGCCTTCGCTGGAGCTGGCCAAGAAGTACAAACAGTCGTACGGCTACTTTGTCCACGGCAAGTACTTGCGCGACGCCACAGAAGCCCAGCTCGACGCCACCGTGCAGCGCATCTGCAAGCTGGCCACGCAATCCAGGGTGAACATGATGGTCTCGATCGCTTCGGTGCCGCACGGGGCCAGTGTCGAAAAGGCCAACTATGTCTTCCGGCTCGTAGAACAGTACGGGAGGTATCAGAAGTGACTGACATGAACGCAGCCATCCTCAAGGGCATCGAAGAAGGCAACGTCTACGAGATCGAGGACATGCTCAACGCCGCCCTGGCCGCCGGCGAGCCACCCAAAGACCTGCTGGACGCCATGATGGCCGGACTGAAGGCCTGCGGCGAGCGCTTCGAGTCGGGCGAGTTCTTCCTGCCCGAGCTGATGGGCTCCGGCGACGCCTTCAAGGCCGGCATGGCCATCCTCGCCCCCAGGCTCTCCGCCGGCGACCGCGTCTTCCAGGGCAAGGTCGTCTTGGGCACCGTACGCGGCGACGTGCATGACATCGGCAAGAACCTGGTCGGCTTTATGCTGGAGAGCGCGGGCTTCACGGTGGTAGACATCGGCGTGGACGTGAGCACCGAGGGATTCCTGCAGGCCGTCAAGGAACACCAGCCCAACGTGCTGGGCATGTCGGCGCTCTTGACCACCACCATGCTGGGCATGCAGGACGTGGTCGAGGCCCTCAAGCGCGAGGGCCTGCGCGAGCAGGTCAAGGTGATCATCGGCGGCGGGCCGGTGTCCAAGAAGTACTGCGACGACATCGGCGCCGACGCCTATGGCAACGATGCGGCGCAGACGGTCAGTTTGGTGCGTTCGCTACTGTAGATGTTCGTAGTTCCTCCGCAAGGAGGGCACACGTTCGTGCCAGGAGACCCACCCTCACGGGGGAACTACAAACAAACCTGGACGGGTTCGTAGTTCCTCCGTAAGGAAGGCACACGTTCGTGCCAGGAGACCCCCCTCACGGGGGAACTACAAACGGTGTGCAGGGTTCGCAGCATCGCAGTTGCAGATCAGAAACCCGTCTTCCCGAAGGCCCCCGAGTGTAAGGGAGGGGGTTGAGAGAAAACGGGTTTCTTGCTGCGGCGCAGGCGGTCCACCTGGCGCGCTCGCTGCTGTAGTTCCGAGGGCGCAAAGCGTTGACGCCGTCAACTGCCCGACGCCCTACAACTTGGCGGAATCCGCTTCTCTCCGCCGATCTGGGGCCTGGACCGAATCCAGGACGCCGCAGACGTTAGCGCGCGGGAGCTGCCCCATGCGACTGTCTCTCTCCGCCAAGGGTCATTGATACTCCTCAGTGGAGATATCAATCCCATAGAACGCATCGTCTGCCGGCAGGACTGTGTGCCATTCGCTCGTATGGTCAATCTGTGCCGTCACCGCCCGCACCTGACAGTCCAGCACATGCCCGCCGGCGTCCCTGTCTGCTGTGATAAAATGGAAATGATACCCTGGCGCATTGGCCACATCCATATAAGCCGGAAGGCGAAACCCCAACATCACCCCTTCGACTTCTTGGAGCTGAAAAGTGGGTTGTGTTTTCAGCACGTCCAGCAGGCGCCGGTAGGGTTTTTCCTGCCTCGGCACACTCCTGGTTTGCATAGCGGAGAATGTCCCCGTGATCTTGATGGCGTAGGGGATATTCTCGGTCGGCAGCAGGGTGTCCAAGTAAGCTCTCAACTGTCCGAGATTCATGGGCTCAGCAACTTGCACAGTCTGATCCGCTTCAAAGTAGGTGACTACCGCAAAGGGCAGTTTCGTCTTGTCTTCGACCGGATAGGCTACTCCGTCCGACCTGATCTGGTAGACCTCATGTTCGATCTCGATCATCTCACCGTCGAGGGCATTGAATGTTCCCAGCCCAAGATCGCCGTGCTGCTTCAGCTCGGTGCAGGTCATGTCTCCATCGTAAACTCCTGCCATCAGAGAGCCCAGTGTGGAATACTGAAACAGGACGTCCTGATTCCCTCCCACCTTCCCCGATGATTGGCATGCGCCAAGAAGCATAGCCAGCAACACAATTCCGATGGTCATCTTCTTCATGTTTCGCATCCTTTGCTGTGTGATGGTGTGATGTGATGGCAGGCCAGAGACAAGTCCCCTTCCAGCATTCGATTTGCTGCCCACCGCTCTTATAGCATGGTCGGCCAGGAAGACAAAACCACTGCGAAGCGTCTCGCCGTGGTGTGCAAGGCGCCTGTCAGCGTAAACCTGCTGAAGCAGGTTCCAGTTTGGATTGCAGCATCTCCCCAGCCTGCCTTGGCAGGCCTGGCGTATCAGGCCGCGAATTCATTCGTGGCATGGTCGAGAGCGCGAATTCATCCGTGGCATGGTCGAGAGCGCGAATTCATCCGTGGCATGGTCGATGGCGCAGATTCATCCGTGGCATGGTCGATGGCGCAAATTCATTCGTGGCATGGTCGAGAGCGCGGATTCATTCGTGGCATGGTCGATGCCGCGAATTCATTCGTGGCATGGTCGATGCCGCGAATTCATTCGTGGCATGGTCGAGGCTGCGAATTCATTCGTGGCGCTGCAGGTTGCTCGCCGCAGCAGACAGGGTATAATTAGGGACAGCCAAGTCGCGTTCCGCCTGGCAGAGCCAACCAGGCACCGGCAGGCAGTGACGAGATGGGCCGGTGGATGGGCTCTGCCCTATGCCCCAAAGGAGGTGCATGGTGAACGCTGGATCAGGGAAGCAGGGGCCAATGAACAGCCAACCGCATCCGGAACCGAGCAACCGCCATCCTGCCGCTCTGCCCTCCAACGCCGGGCCGTACAGCGCCTCGGACTTGCCGCTGGACGAGCAGGGCCGCATCTACCACCTGCAGGTCAAGCCGGAGCAGATCGCGCCCGACATCCTGCTGGTGGGCGACCCCGGACGCGCCGAGTTCATCGGCTCCACCTTTTTGCGCGACGTGGAGCTGGAGCACGAGCACCGCGGCCTGGTGACCGTCACCGGCATCTCCGAGCTCTCGGGAGCGCCGGCCACCATCATCTCGCCCCTGCGGGCCTCAGTCACCACCTCCGGCATGGGCGCGCCTTCGCTGGAGATCGTGCTCAACGAGCTGGTGGCGCTGAACGAGATTGACTTGCAGACGCGCAGGCGCAAGCCCAGCTTCCCGCGCCTGCACGTGATCCGCGTGGGCACCTCGGGCGCGCTGCAGACCTCCACGGCGCTGGGCACCCCCATCATCACCTCGTACGCCATCGGCCTGGACAACACCGGCCTGCTGTACGAGGCGCCCTACCCGGACGAGGCCTGCCGGCGGCTGGAAGCGGAGCTGGCGGACGTCCTGCGGCAGCACTCGAGCAGCGCCTCGCGCTTCTACGGCAAGATCCAGCCCTACGTCGCGCGCGCCGAGCCGCTGCTGGTGCAGGCGCTGTGGGAGGCCGCGGCCAGCCTGGGAGTGGCGGCCAAGCTCGGCCTGACCGTCTCGAACAGCGGCTTCTTTGCACCGCAAGGCCGCGACATCGCCCGGCTGCGGCCCAGCATTCCCGACCTGGACAGCATCCTCGGCGAGTTCGAGCCGCGCTTGAATGGCCAGCGCGTCGAGAACATGGAGATGGAGGCCAGCTTCCTGCTGTACTTCCTGGGCGGGCTGGGGCACTGGGCCGCGGCCATCTGCACGACCATCGCCCACCGGCGCACGGATGCCTTTGACTCTCAGTACCAGCAAGCCATCGAGAACGCCATCCGGGTGGCGCTGCTGGCATTGGCAAACCTCAGACGCCGCTATCCTGACGCGCGCCTGAGTGGGTAGCGCCAAAAGACCGGCACCCTGCTGGCGCCGGGCATCGCGCACGGGCTGCCGGACGCAGTGGGCGAGGCCCTGGTCAAGCTCTTCGGCTGGATGTGAGCGCCGAGCCGCCAACTGTGGATTCGATTTGCCCACAGCCAGCGCTTGGGCCATAATGCTGAGTGCTCCGCAGCATCGTTGATTGGTCCCAAGCGCTGGCTGTGTGACCGGCCGGCCTGCTGCACACGAGAGGAGTGTTGGCCATGTCTACTACTGGCGCTCCCCTGCCCCATGACCTGCACGGCCACGTGGCGCTGGTCACGGGCGCGAACCATGGCATCGGTGCGGCCACGGCCACGGCCCTGGCGAGCTGCGGGGCGGCGGTGCTGGCCGCCTACTTCCGCACCACCGATCCCGAGGACTTGCCCGAGGCATACCGCAGCCATCGCGCCAGGAACGCTAGCGGAGTGCTGGCTGCCATCCGCGCCTTGGGCGGCCGGGCGGCGGCCATGGAAGCGGACCTACGCGAGGCGGGAGCGGCGCCGCTGCTCTTCGACCTGGCCGAGGCCGAGCTTGGGCCGGTGGACATCCTGGTCAACAACGCCACGGGCTGGGTGCCGGACACGTTCACCGCGGGCGGGCAGCACGTCAGCGGCGCGGGCACGCAGAGCCTGTCCGCAGCCACGCACGAGCAGGTCTTTGGGGTGGACGCGCGCGGCAGCGCGCTGCTGATGGCCGAGTTTGCGCGCCGGCACATCGCCCGGCAGGCCCAATGGGGGCGCATCGTGGGCCTGACCTCCGGTGGGCCGCTGGGCTTCCCCGGTGAGGTCTCCTACGGCGCGGCCAAGGCCGCCCTGGAGAACTATACCATGTCCGCCGCCTTTGAGCTCGCCCCCTGGGGCGTGACCGCCAACATGCTCTACCCGCCGGTCACGGACACCGGCTGGGTGACCGACGCCGTGCGCGAGTACGTGAAAGGGCATCCCGAGCTGCACATCGCCGCGCCGGACGAGGTGGCCGCGGTGATCGCCTTTCTTTGCTCCGACCACGCGCGCCTGATCACGGCGAACGTGGTGCATTTGCGCTAGGGAGGTCACGTGCCAGGGCAACGCGTGCATTCTTGCAAATTGGCGCACCTCTGGTATAATTGCTGTTGCAAGCAGACGCAAGAACCTGGGAGGTGTGGACATGGCCTGCGAGCAGATCTTTATCCAACGACTGCGCGAGCGAGGCTTCCGCTTGACCCCGCAACGCGAGATCATCCTGTCGGTGTTGCACGACGTCGAGGGCCCAGCCACGGCTGACGAAATCTACAAGCGGGTAGAACGCATCACTACCTCGGTGGACATCTCCACCGTATACCGCACCCTGGATCTGCTCCAGGAGCTTGAGCTGGTCTCCTGTGTGGATCCCGGCGACAACCAACGCCGCTACGAGCTCCTGGGGATCCACGGCCCGCACCTGCACCTGGTCTGCCAGGCCTGCGGCCAGGTGATTGGCGCCGACCTGGAGGCGGCCCAGGCTTTTGGCCAGCGCCTGCAAGACGAGTACGGCTTTGCGCCCGCGTTGGAGCACCTGTCGATTCCAGGCCTGTGCGCCGCCTGCGCCGCCAGGCAGGGGTGACCTTCCGGCTCATTCGGGCTAGCACACCTCGCTTTCCGACTGCTGCGATTTGCCAGAGCACGGTTTTTGTGCTATATTTTTATTGCGATTGATTGCAGCAACAATCAAAGGCGATTAGGACGCGGCAGTGCAGCTTGCTTCCGGGCCAGCTTCACTGCAGCCCCCGCTTTGAGATGTACGAGCGCCGGCTCCAGCTCAAGCATGGCATCCTGCTCAGCACCAAAAATCTGGAAGGAGGAAAGGATTCATGAACGACATTGAAAAACTGCGGGTTGTGCTGCCCCATTGGCTGGAACACAACCAGGAACACGCCGCCGAGTTCGCAAACTGGGCCGACAGGGCCTCCGCTGCCGGGCAGGAAACGGTTGCCCGGGAAATCCGCCACGCTGCCGAAGCGATGCAGCAGGCGAACGACGCGCTACAGACGGCCCTGGCGCAGTTGGGTGGGGCCATCCACCCGGAACATCATGGCCATACTCACTGAAGCTCAAACCAGAGAAGCGATGAGTCAGCTCGGTCACATGGAACTGGTTCCAATTGGCGTCATTCATAGCCCGTACAAAGAGCGAGGGCAGGCCCCCCGCCAGGGGCGCCTGTCAGAAAACGCGATCACGCTGGAAATCCACCCGCGGTTTGCCGCGGCGCTCGAAGGCGTCGCTGGCTGCTCGCATTTGATCGTGCTCTATTGGGGCAGCCGGGCCAACCGTGAGATCCTGCAATCGCGTACGCCCTTTGGTGAGGCGCCCGTGGGGGTCTTCTCCAGCCGCTCCCCCAACCGCCCCAACCCGATTGCTTTCTGCGTGGCCGAATTGATGCGGGCGGAGGGGAATCGGCTGATCGTGCGCGGAGTAGACGCGCTGGATGGCAGCCCGCTGCTGGACATCAAAGCCTATGCCCCGGCCCTGGACTGTGTCCCCCAGGCCGCCAACCAGCACATCCCTGACACGCTGGATGGAATCGCGCATGGGAAGACCCTGCAGCATGGGTAAACCGTATGCTGGGAGCGCAGGTCTCAATCCCGCCACGCTCGCCTTCTTGCGCGAGTCGGCGGGTAAGAAACGCCTCATCCTGGGCCTGGCAGCGCTGACCCTGCTGCTGGCCCTGATTGCCATCAACGCCGGCGCCGCGGATACCCATCCGCTACAGGTGATGCGGGCGCTGCTGGGGCTGGAAAGCGGCGCCTCCAACGTGGTGATCTGGAACATCCGCCTGCCGCGCATCGTGGCTGGAATCGTCGCCGGAATGGGCCTGGCAGTGGCAGGCTGCGTGATGCAGACCTGCCTGCGCAACCCGCTGGCCTCGCCATTCACCCTGGGCATCTCCAACGCGGCCGCTTTTGGCGCCAACCTGGCGATCGTGTTCTTGGGGGCCGGCACGCTGCACAGCAACACCCACGATGCGGTCTTTATCGCCAACCCCTATAGCGTCACGCTCAGCGCCTTTGTCTTTTCCATGGCCGCCATGAGCCTGATCTTGATGCTGGCCCGCTTGCGCGGCTTCTCGCCCGAATCGGTGGTGCTCGCCGGGGTAGCTTTTGGCTCGCTGTTTGCGGCCGGCTCCACCCTGGTGCAGTATTTCGCCGAGGACGTACAGGTAGCAGCCATGGTCTTCTGGACCTTTGGCGATCTGGGCCGCGTCTCCTGGCAGGAGGTGGGCATCCTCACCGCGCTCACGTTGGCCGCCCTGATCTATTTCCTGCCGCACCGCTGGAACTACAATGCCCTCGAAAGCGGCGACGATGCCGCCAAGGGGCTGGGCGTGCACGTGGAGCAGATCCGCTTTCGCAGCATGTTGGCCGCATCCTTGATTACCGCAGTGGCGGTCGCGCTCATGGGCATCATCGGCTTCATCGGCCTGATTGCGCCCCAAATGATGCGCCGCATCCTGGGCATTGACCACCGCTTCCTGATCCCGGCCTCGGCCGTGACGGGCGCGGCCCTGCTGCTCGTTGCCGACACCCTGGCGCGCACCCTGATCTCGCCGGTGGTCCTGCCGGTGGGCGCGATTACCTCGTTCTTCGGGGCGCCGCTGTTTCTGTTCATCCTGGCGAAAGGCTATTCGCGGCGATGATCCTGAGCGTGCAAGGCATTCAATTTCATTACCCCGGCCGGCCAGTGCTGGACGAGGTCACCTTTGAGGTGGAAACGGGCCAGGTGCTGGCCATCCTGGGCACCAACGGGACGGGCAAGACCACGCTGCTCAAATGCATCAACCGCATCCTGACACCGGCCGCCGGTGCGGTACTGGTTGACGAAGAATCGACTGCGCTGCTCAGCCGTAAGGCCCTGGCGCAAAAGATGGGCTACGTCGAGCAGCAGCGCGCCAGCTCGCGCGCTACTGTCTTTAACACCGTGCTCCTGGGCCGCAAGCCGTACATCCGCTGGGACATCACCCAGCGAGACATGGCGATTGCGGGGCAGGCTTTGGCATCGCTGGGGCTGGCCGACTATGCCCTGCGCTACCTGGACGAGCTGAGCGGGGGCGAGCTGCAAAAGGTGGTGATCGCACGCGCCCTGGCGCAAGAGCCCGAGATTCTGCTGATGGACGAGCCCACCAACAGCCTGGACTTGAAGAACCAGCTTGAGGTGGTCCACTTGATCCGCCAAATTAGCCGCGAGCGGGGCATCGCCGCGGTGGTGACGATGCACGACCTGAACCTGGCGCTGCGCTTTGCGGATCGCTTTATCCTGCTCAAGGACCGAACCATCTATGCCGCCGGCGGGCCGGAAATCATGACGCCGGAAAGCATCCAAAGCGTGTATGCCGTTCCGGTGACGGTCGCCGCCCACAATGGCATCCGGGTAGTGATTCCACTATGAGAAAACGGGAAAACCACATGAAAACACGATCTTTCAGCCTGCTTGCCTTTGTCGTTGTGGCCCTGCTCGTTCTCTGTGGCTGTAGGGCCAGCTCACAGGGCAGCGGCCAACGGGTCAGCGTGACCGACCTGTTGGGCCGAGAAGTCTCGATCCCGGCCAGCGTTGATCAGGTGATCGCCATCGGACCAGGCGCGCTGCGCCTGTATGTCTACTCCGGGAATCTGGAGTACGTTGTCGGGGTGGAGCAGATCGAGGCCGACTCTCCCACTGGCCGGCCCTACTTGCTCGCCAATCCCTCGCTGGCGCAAAAGCCGGTCATTGGCCAAGGCGGCCCCAACAACGCGCCCGACCCCGAGAAGATCCTGACGGTCGCGCCGGATGTGATCTTTAGCACCTATGCCACTGACGCGGCCACAGCGGACGAATTGCAGGCCAAAACGGGCATTCCGGTGGTGGTGATCAGCTATGGCGACATGGGTTTCGGCGTCACCTCGATTTTCGGCGACGCGATACTGGACTCTCTACGGCTGATAGGTGGCATCAGCGCGCAGGCCAAAAAGGCGCAGGCGGCGATTGATTTCATCCAAGAGGCTCACCAGGATCTGGAAAACAGGACGAAGGACATACCAGATGCCGACAAGCCCTCGGTGTATGTGGGCGGTCTGGGAGCCAGGGGGACGCATGGCATCGACAGCACCCAGGGCAGGTATGCGTTGTTGGATGTGATTCACGCCAAGAACGTGGTCGACGAAATCGGGAAGAGCGGCTCGATCATGATTGACAAGGAGAAACTGCTGGCCTGGGATCCCGACTTTATTTTCCTCGACCAGGGCGGCTTGGCAGCCGTGGTCGAGGACTATCAGAAGAATCCCGTCTTCTATCAGTGGCTTTCGGCCGTGCGGGATGGCAAGGTCTACGCCCAGTTGCCCTACAACAACTACAACACCAACATCGACACCGCCATCGCCGACGCCTACTACCTGGGCAAGATTCTCTACCCGGCGGCCTTTGCGGATATTGACCCCGTGCAGAAAGCGCACCAGATCTACCAGTCTTTGTTGGGCCAGTCTGTTTACGCGCAGATGGCCGCGGCCTTTGGTGGGTTTGGCGTGCTCAAGCTGGCTGAGCTGTAGAGCAGGAGCGGTCCAGCCCTGCCTGACTTGTCAGATCAAGCCTTTACGACTTTCCGCCGGGTTTGCACCCCCGCAGCAGATGGCCCCGCCCGATTGGGCCGGGTCACCCCTGACAGTCTCGGTCAAGCCCAACGCCTCAAGGAGGCGTGAAGAATGATCTGTAGCCGCTGTGGAGAACCTATCCCGGCTGGGGATGAAATGGCGTATGGCGGGCAGACCCTGTGCGAGGAATGCTACATGCAGATCGTCTCGCCTGCCCGCGCTTGCGATCCGTGGGCCGTGCGCAGCGCGCAGGCCCTGTCGCAAATCAACGCTGACTATGCGGGCTTGAGCGCGTCGCAGGCAGCCATCCTGCGCGTGTTGCGAGAGACGGGAGGAATGGAGGCGGCTGCTCTGGCCGCCAGGCTGCAGATGGAATTGCCTGAGCTGGAGCGAGAGCTCGCCACCCTGCGCCACATGGAACAAGTGCGCGGTGCGATGCGAGCGGGCAAGAAGATCGTGATCTTGTGGGAGACGTGAGCGGCTAAAGCCGCCACTACCGCAGCGCTCCATTTGCGGCGCAACGGCTGAAGCCGTCACTACCGGTGTTACTGGCGGCGCTCGGGCTTCATGCCAAACAGGACGCGCAGGGCGTTGACCGGGCGGATGACGAACCAGTACAGGCCGAGGGTGATGGCCAGGGACAGCAGCAGGATGATCGCCCACCTGGCCAGGTCGGGCAGGCGCTGGCGCAGCACGAGGTAGCCCACGCTGAGCAGCACGGGCTGGTGCAGGATGTAAAAGGGCAGCACGGCCTCATTGGCCACGGCCAGCAAGGGCGGGGCGGCCTTGAGGTGTTGCGCGGCCAGGCCCAGAATGGCCAGCACCCAGCACCAGGCCGCCAGGCCGTAGACCGCGAACAGACGCGTGAACAGCGGCGTGCCAAAGCGCGGCTCGCCCGCGGCCATGTACCAGCGCAGCATCACCAGCGTCAGCCCCACGGCGATGGCCAGCGAGACCCAGCGCCAGCGGCGCACGCGCTCGTACAGCCCGTCGTGCGAGACCAGCAGAAAACCGTTCAGGAAGAACGGGATGTAGCCGACGGCGCTCCAGCCGCCGCAGTTGCGCGCGCCCAGGCTGCTTTGGGGATTCAGCAGCGCCACCAGCAGCATCACCGGAATGCCCAGCAGGTAGAGCACGCCGGGCCTGGCGAGCTGCGCGCCGAGCCACGCCAGCAGCCTCTTGCCCAAAGCGCTGCGTAGGTACAGGAACGCGGGCAGGAAGATGACGCTGAGGGCCAGCAGCAGCTCCATGTACCACAGGTGCAGGCCCATCCAGGCAAAGTTGCCGCCCTCGCCGTACTTGCCCCGGAAATAGAACGGCAGGAACTTCCAGAACGAGGCGTTGAACTGGTGGTGGGTGTAGCGCTCCAGGTAGACCTGCCACGCGCCCAGCACGAACACGCCCAACAGCAACGGCACGCCCAGGCGCAGCAGGCGATCCTTGAGGAACTCGCCCCCGCTGCGGCGCTTGAGAGCATAAAAGGTGCTGGCGCCCGAGACCACGAAGAGCAGCGGCATCATCCACAGGATGACCAGCGTGGCCATGTTGTCCAGGAAGGCGTAGCGCGTGGCGCTCTTGACGTGCCAGTCGGCATAATCGAAAAAGCGCGTGCTGTGAAAGAGAAAGACAAAGGCGATGGCCAGCACGCGCAGCCAGTCCAGCTCCAGGCGGCGTGCGGCGGGCGCGGTGGGTTGGGTCATGCTGTGTGGCCTCCTGCCCTAGTCGCGCAGGAAAAAGGCCTTGATGAGCAGGACCAGCCCGACGCCGATGAGCACCATCGGGCCGTAGATGTGCCAGGGGATGTCGCGTGTGACCAGCCAGGGGATGGCGAAGAAGATGGCCGCCAGGATGGCGCCGCGCAGGTACTGGCCGCGAAAGACGAATCCGGCGCCGATGGCGATGCCCAGCACCACCATGATCCCCGGCCACCACCAACCGGTGAGCAGCAAGACGCCCAGGCCGACCAGCAGCAGGCCGCCAGTGACGGGGTTGCGAGCACGTTCGCGTGACATGATGAGCCTCCTTGAGTGCGATGCGGTAGAGCCCGACGATGGGAAGGATGTGCACCCGGCGCCTGCGCTGGCGTTGGGCCGCTGAGGATTTTACATCGCACTCCAGAGGGCGTCAAACGGCGCGCGCCTGCAGCAGGGTCCAATCCGCGTTCCAGCGCAGGTTGTCCGCGTGCGGCACGGGGGTGATGCGCAAGTCGCGAAAGCCCGCTTGCTGCAGGCGCTGAAACTTGCTGGCCACGAGCCTGGACGGCATGAGCTCCCCGAACGGCGCCGGCAAACAAGCGTCGGCTGGCGGGGTGGGGGCTAGAAGCCTGGATTCATGACCCTCGGGAATGCAGGTTTCCGGGCGCTAGAAACCTGGATTCATGACAAGAATCCAGGTTTCCGGGCATGCGAACCACCCTCCCGAAGGCAACTGCGCTTTTCGCGTCTCGACGTAGTTTGTCGAGGCCGCGTAGTGTGCGTCTCGACGTAGTTTGTCGAGGC
>CAYZKS010000052.1:0-18311 GCA_964478725.1 uncultured Anaerolineales bacterium | reverse complement strand
GGAACATGCCGATTCGTCCTTGCCGTTTGCAGCCATGTATGTTATACTCGCACTTGCTGCACGCTGTGCGGCACACGGCATGGAAAACCTGCGGGGATTACCATCCCGAGTCAGACATCCAAACAGGAGGAACAGGCTGAATGAAACGGACTAGGAGGGGACAGGCTGCTTCAGCAGCTCGCCTTAGCGGTGTGCTGCTTGTCTTCACACTTCTGGTGTTCGCAGTCGTGGGCTGCAAGAAGGAGACCCCCACTCCTGCACCCACCCGCACACCGGGTATGGTGCTGGTTACTCCGACCATCCAGGCGCCCACCAGCGCTCCACAGCCATCGCCCATACCGACCAACACACTGCCAGCACCCACAACTCCTACAACACAGGTCACTGTAATTCCGACCACGCAGGCCACCGCAGTTCCGACTACGGAGGCCACCGCCGCTCCGCCAACCCCGCCTCCCCAACCAACCCAACCATCATATCCAGGGCCACTGCCTGAGGCCAGCTTGACTCCAGGGGCTTACCCCCAGCCCTAACGTCCGGGGCGCAACCGGGCCGATTGATGCACGGTGGCGAAAAGGAGAGAGCCTTACCACGGAGGAGGTGATGACACCTCCTCCGTCTTGCTTCATTCAGCAGGGCTTTGCACCGAGTATTTGTCATCCTGCCGATGCAGATAACCCATGGGCATGCCCAAGTCATGCTGGAAGAACAGCAAGGCATGCCGCTCCAGCGCCCATTCGCGTAGAGCGCGCTTTGTCTCAAGAGTCTCCAATGGCTCGGTGTCGAACGCCGAGATCCAGCCCAGGCGCTCCAAGTATACCGGGCGTGAGGCGAGGTCCCCGAGGAAAAGCGCTGTCTGGCCATTGGATTCAATTGCCACCGACTGGTGTGCCCGCGTGTGCCCTCGGGTCACGAAGCAGCGCACATGTTTGGTGATGCGACTGTCTCCGCTGAGTAGACTAAGCTGGCCCGACTGCTGCAGTGGCAGAAAGTTGTCCGCAAAGTACGTGTTGCGTGTGCGCTCATTGGGGTAAGTGGCATCAGCCCATTCTAGCCTCTGCACCAAGTATTTGGCTCTGGGAAACGCAGGCACCGCGATACCTTCCTTGAGCAGCGTGTTGCCGCCGCTGTGATCCCAATGCAGGTGCGTGTTCACCACCATGTCAATGTCATCCGGACCCCAGCCCAGCCGCTGCAGCGCCTCCAACAGGCCTCCCTGGGTGCGGCGCACGCCATACAGCTCCTGATCTTTGGGCGACAACTTGGAGCCCAGCCCCGTGTCCACCAGAATACGTTTGCCAGCCGAGACGATAAGCAGGCAGTGCAGTGCCGTGCGCAGACGATTGCCTTCGTCCGGCCGCGCCACCCTCTCCCAGAGCGTCTTCGGCACCAGACCGAACACCCCGCCACCATCCACGAGGAAATCGCCGTCGCCAACGATGTGAAGTTCGACGTCACCCAGTTGCATCCCGCTCCTTCGCCTGCACTGTCCTGATGCGTTCGATAGCGGCCCGTGCCTTGCCCACTACGGACTTCATCCAGGGCACAACTGGTCGCTTGGCACTTCCTGGCCGCTCGCTCGGGCGCGATTGACGAGTCGCTTCCACTCAAAGTCCACAGTCTCCTGGATCTGCTGCACGGCTTCCGGTGTGAGGTGGGCAAAACGTCCTTGCAGCTTCAAGTATTCATGGACTGCCAGCTCGCGAGTGGGCCAGACATTGATGGTGTACTTATCTCCATGCTCGATTTCGTACAACGGGAAGGCGCGTGTCTGCACGGCCAGACGCGATAGCAGCACTGATTGCGCCGGCTCAGATTTCCATCCTGACGGACAGGGTGCCAGCACGTGGATGAACTTGCTGCCACGAATGCCCTTTGCCTTTCGTACCTTGCGCATCAAGTCCTCAGGGTAGGCCACAGTTGCCGTCGCGGTGTAGGGAATGCGATGTGCGGCCATGATCGCGACCATGTCTTTCTTGGGTTGATCCTTGGGGTGCTTCACCGGTGTAGTAGTAGTCCACGCGCCCCAGGGCGTGGCCGAGCTGCGCTGGATTCCAGTATTCATGTAGGCTTCATTGTCGTAGCACATGTAGATAAAGTCTTCATTGCGCTCCACCGCCGCTGACAAGGCCTGGATACCGATGTCGAACGTGCCACCGTCACCTGCCAGCGTGAGTACCGTCGTGTCCTTCAGCCCGCGTGCCTCCAGGCCCGCCTTGACACCGGAGGCCACCGAGCCGCCGGTAGCGAACAAGGTGTGCAGCAGTGGCACGTTCACGGCGGTATAGGGGAACGGGCCGGCAATGATGGACCAGCAGGAAGCGACTACGATGAGCACCGTGTTATCGCCCAGCGCCTTCAAGGCGTACCGCACGGCCATGGGTGCTCCGCAGCCAGGACAGGCGACGTGCCCCGAAGTCATCCACTCCTCGTCAGGAACTTTGATCTGCACTTCGTCCAGGACTTGGCCGCTCACTTCTTGACCTCCATCCAGATGATCTGTTCAGCGGGGCCTTCGTGCTCCTGCACGTACGAGACGATGCTGCGTATCGACTGGGGCGTCACATCTCGCCCGCCCAGGCCGATGATGAAGGAATAGATCAGCGGTTGGTGTGCAGCGCCGTACAGCGCGGCCTTGGCTTCGGAGGCGAAGATCCCGCCGTGGCCGTAGGAGATGTTGCGATCAATCACTGCCACCTTCTGGGCATCCGCGAGTGACTCACGCAGGGCGGCAAACGGAAAGGGGCGAAACATGCGCACCTTCAGCATGCCGACCCTCTGGCCGGCCGTCCGCAGCTCATCCACGACCACACGTGTGGTGCCTGCGATGCTCCCCGACGTTACCAAAACAAGGTCGGCGCCCTCCATGCGGTACTTCTCAACCACATCGTAGGCGCGCCCGAAAGTGCTGCCGAAATCTGCGCCTACCTGCCGGGCCACCTGCACCGCACGTTCCATGTCACGCTGCATCTTGTAGCGCAGCTCCATAAAGTGCTCGGGTGCGACCAGCCCGTAGAACGAATGCGGATCTCCAGGCTGCAACTTGTACCGTGGCTCATAGGGCGGCAGAAAGCTATCCACCAGCGACTGGTCCGGGATATCGACGGGCTCCTCAGTGTGAGAAAGAAAGAAGGCATCCAGCACCAGCATCACCGGCAAGAGGACGGTCTCAGCTATCCTGTAGGCCTGAATGACCATGTCCAGCACTTCTTGGTTGCTCTCGCAGTAGAACTGCAACCAGCCTGTGTCACGTTGTGCGAGACTATCGGTCTGCTCTGTCCAGATGTTCCAGCCTGGGCCCAAGGTGCGGTTGATGTTGGCCATGACAATGGGCAGCCTCCCACCGGCGGCCCAGTGCAACACTTCGTGCATCAGAGCCAGACCGTGCGAGGAGGTGGCCGTGAAGGCCCGCGCGCCGGCGATGGAGGCGCCCACAGTAGCAGCCATGACCGAGTGCTCAGACTCGACCTTGATGAAGCTAGCCTTCATGCGGCCATCAGCACAGAACTCGGAAAGCATCTCCACTACCTGAGTCTGCGGCGTGATGGGGTAGGCCGCTATCACTTGCACACGAGACAACAGCACGCCATAGGACACGGCGTGGTTGCCCATGATCACTTTTTCCATTTCAACTCCTCCTCCATCACGATGGCCTGGCGCGGGCATTCCTCTGCACAGACGCCGCAGCCTTTGCAGTAGTCATAGTCAAATTCGTAGGCCGAACGACTGGGTCCCGACGGTTGCTCTTCCTTGGGATGCCGCCGGATGCAGATGTCCGGGCAATACAGCCAGCACGTGCCGCAGTAGTTGCAGGTTCCACAGCTGAAACAGCGCTTCGCTTCTCGCAACGCGTCCTCTTCTGAGAACGGTAGGTTCACCTCGCGGAAGTCACGTACTCTGTCAGCGGCAGGACGTCGTTGCTGGGGTGTGCGCGCCTCCTCCTGGAAGTAAGCCAGGTTGATGCCCTCAAACTGGACAACCGTGGGGTCCACGTCGCGAGCGGCGACCCGCACATGCTCCGCCAAAGGTGGGAATCCATCCAGGGTCTCCCCGCGCAGGCGACGGTCGATGGCCAATGCTGCGCGCTTGCCAGAGCCAATGGCGTAGGCCACTGTTCCAGCTCCGGTGGCCGCATCACCGCCCGCGAAAGTGCAAGGGCTCGAGGTGACCGCCGCGTTATTGATCAGGATGAGACCTCCAGCACTGTGAATCGCGGAGTCGAGGAAGGACAGGTCCGCTTCCTGACCCAACGCTGGAACGACCATGTCTATCGGCAGGGTGTACTCAGAGCCGCGCACCGGCTCGGGGCGGCGCCGCCCACTCTCGTCAGGGTCGCTCAGGCGCATGCGAACGCACTTGAGCGCGGTAACCTTGCCAATGGTCGTAAGCACCTCGACCGGCGCGGTCAGGTATTCGATCTTGACGCCTTCTTGTTCGGTCTCCTCGATTTCCTCGTCGATCGCTGGCATTTCGTGCCGCGAACGACGGTACAGAATGGTCACCTGCCTGGCACCCAGGCGCAGGGCGCAGCGCGCCGCGTCCATCGCAGTATTTCCACCGCCGATGACGGCCACGCGCGGACCGATCTGAACGCGCTCACCCAAGTTCACTCGTCGCAGGAAGTCGAGGCCCGGAATCACTCCTTGGGCGTCCTCGCCGGGGATGCCAAGTCTCCGGCTGCGATGCTGGCCTACGGCCAGAAACAGCGCATGGTAGTCCTGCAGATCATCCAGAGCAAGGTTGTGTCCCAGGCGCGTGTTCGTGCGGATTTCCACCCCCAGTGCTTCAATGGCGCCTATCTCTGCGTCGAGCACGTCGCGGGGTAGGCGATAGGCGGGAATGCCCACGCGCAGCATGCCGCCCGCGACTGGCAAGGCTTCGAACACAGTCACTTTGTAGCCTCGTCTGGCCAGCTGGTACGCACAGGAAAGGCCAGCCGGGCCGGATCCCACCACCGCCACCTGCGCGCCGGGAGGCGCGGTGTGATCGGTCTGAGGAAGCTTGCGTTCGCCTGGAAGGCTCGCCAGGAAGCGCTCCAGGCAATGGATAGCGATAGCGCCACCCAAATGCGCACGATTGCAGTCAGACTCGCAGGGATGGGGACACACACGACCACACACTCCGATGAGTGGGTTCTCGGCCAGAATCCTCTGTTGCGCACCCTCAAGGTCCCCCTGAACTACCATTTGCAGGTAGTCCACGATGTCTTCTCCGGCCGGGCAGGCATGATTGCAGGGAGAGGTCCTGTTGCGATATATAGGCCGCATATAGCGCCACGAACCCGTCTTGTTGTAGAGCGTGCTGCCCAAAGACATGGTCGTGCCAGGCATGTCAGCTTCGCTCTTGAAGACGACAATGTAGGATTGCGTCATCAGCTTCTCTCCCTATACCCGTATGCGCACGGCATCATACGCCTCGCGCGTGGCGGCCACATTGTCTTCGCGCTTCAGCGGAACCGCGTTGTACACGGCTTTGGAGACCGCATCCAGGCTGACAACGCCGCTGATGCGCGCAAAGGCGCCCAGAATAGCCGTGTTCACGATGGGGGCCGTGCGGGGTCCGAGACGGTACTTGATGGCGATACTGTTGGCATCCACAGTCGCCACGTGGTACGTTTGGGGCAACTCAAATTCCTCGGGGGACTGAGCGCTGTTGATGAGAATCCATCCGCCAGCTTTCAGCCCCGCAGTTACGTCAACGACCTGCATCAGGCTCGGATCGAGCACCATGACATGATCTGGGGCATAGATCTGGCAACGCAAGCGCACGGGGGTCTCATCAATGCGCGTGAATGCGGCTACCGGAGCACCGCGGCGTTCCACTCCAAAAGCCGGGAAGGACTGCACGTAGCGTCCTTCCCGGAAGACTGCTTCGGCCAGCAGCTTGGACGCAATCACAGCCCCCTGGCCTCCGCGGCCGTGAATCCGCACCTCAATCACTTTCGCCTCCTTGCGAAGCAGCGTAGATCACACGGGCGTGTTATATCTGGGGTAGCAGCATTCCAGGCGCTCAGTCTCGGCCTGCCAGCAAGACCCCCAAGGCCATTGACATCAGTTTGGTTTCGTGAGGATCTGAGCGCGAAGCCACAATCAACGGCGATTTGCCGCCCACGACCACGCCCGCCATCTTGCCGTTGGCGAAGTAGGTGATGGCCTTGGCCAGCATGTTGCCTGCCTCTACATCAGGCGCCACCAGAATGTCCGCGCACCCTGCTACGGGGCTCTTGATTCCCTTGATCGCCGCCGACTCGGATGAGATCACGTTGTCCAGGGCCAAAGGGCCATCCACGATAGCGCCCCGTATCTGTCCGCGGTCGGCCATTTTCGCCAGATTGGCCGCATCCATCGTAGTAGGGATCTTGGGATTCACGGTCTCCGTCGCCGCGAGGATGGCCACCTTGGGCTGTTCGATTCCGAGAGCCTGGGCCACGAACACGGCGTTCTGTACTATCTCCACCTTCTGTTCAAGCGTTGGGGCAACCACTACTCCTGAGTCAGTGACGAAGAGCAGTCTGTCGTAGCCGGGCACCTCAAACGTCGCCACGTGGCTAAATAGGCGACCGACGCGTACGCCCGTCTCCTTGTCCAAGGCGGCGCGGAGAAAGTCGGCCGTCTCCAGCTTGCCCTTCATGGCCAGGTCTGCATGCCCCATGCGCAGCAGCTCCATCACCTTGCGTGCCGCCGCCTTGCTGTCTGGCTCATGCATAATCATCATCTTGGCAATATCAATGCCATTCTCGTTCGCGATCTTACGAATGCGATCGCGATCGCCCACAAGCGTGCAGTCTGCCAGGCCTTGATTCTGCGCGTCTTGGGCGCTGAGCAGAATCTCCGGCTCGTGGGGCAGCGCCACGGCGACCATCTTGGGTCCCACATCACACGCGGCCTGCATCAGTTGTACAAAGCTAGAAATGGGCACGGCTTTCTCCTTCCACAAGTGCTAACGTCGTTTCTTCTTCGACGTGCGATGCCTGGCGACGGCACCAGCCTGCGACCGCGCGCTGGCGGGACCTGCGGCGCTGGCTGCGCCCCTCTGCGCCGACTGTTCTTTGTGCATGCAGCAGTTCTTGTACTTGCGGCCGCTACCACACGGACATGGGTCATTCCGGCCTACCTTCTCAGCCTTGGCCTTTGCTGGGGCTCTGGATCCGCCATCGGCCCCCGGACGATACGCCCGCATCTCCCGGCGCGCGGGTTGGCGTTGCAGCGTAGCGAAGAAGATGCGGTGTGCCACTTCCCCCCCGATGGTGGCCTTCAATTCCTCAAACGTGTCGAACGCCTCGCGCTTGTACTCTACCAACGGATCTCGCTGCGCAAACGCACGCAGGCCGATGCCTTCACGTAGTTCGTCCAGAGCCGTGAGGTGACGCACCCACAAGCTGTCTACCGTATGCAGCATCAATAGGCGCTCCAATTGGCGCATGACCTCGGGTCCCAGTTGCTGCTCCTTGGCCGTGTAGGCCTGTTCAGACCAGTCCAGCAGTTGCTGCTCGACCTGCTCTGAGCTCATGCCCCTCCAGCCAGGCTTGAAATCAGGCGGCAGCGGCAAAACGGAGCGCACCGCGCCCAACAAGGCACCCAGGTCCAGGTCCTCCGGATCTCCGGAGGCATGTGCTGCCACAGCCCCACTCAACTCCTGCTGCACCATATCCAGAATCGTGTCTTTGAGCGAGGTGGAGGTGAGAATGCGGCGGCGCTGCTCATAAATCACCTGGCGTTGCTGGTTGACTACGTCGTCGTACTCGAGCAGGTGCTTTCGCAGGTCAAAGTTGTACCCTTCTACTTTTACCTGCGCGTTCTCGATGGACTTGGTGATCAGGTCATGTTCGATCGGCATGTCCTCATCCACGCCCAGCCGATCCATCAGTCCAGCGACCGTGGACCCCCCGAAGCGCCTCATCAGATCGTCTTCGAGTGAAACGTAGAAGCGTGAAGAGCCTGGGTCGCCCTGACGTCCGGCGCGGCCACGCAACTGGTTGTCGATACGACGCGCCTCGTGGCGTTCGGTTCCGATGATATGCAACCCACCCAGACCTAATACCTTCTGCTTGTCAGCGCGTGCAATCTGTTGTGCCTGGGCGAGTGCAGAGGCCAAGGTCTGCGGATCCACAGCAGTCAGGTCTGTTCCCTGTCTGCGCAGTTGCTCACGCGCCATGCCTTCCGGCTTGCCGCCCAGCAGGATGTCCACGCCGCGGCCCGCCATGTTGGTGGCAATGGTGACCGTACCCGGACGCCCGGCCTGCGCAATCACAACAGCTTCCTTTTCGTGCTGCTTGGCATTCAGCACCTGATGCTCAACGCCCTGGCGCTTCAGCATGCCTGAGAGCATCTCCGAGTTCTCGACCGATGTCGTGCCTACCAGGACCGGCTGCCCCTGCTCGTGCAGTTCGTGTATCTCACGCACCACTGCCCGGAATTTGGCTTCTTCCGTCTTGTACACTTGGTCCGGGTAATCTACGCGAATCATGGCCTCGTGCGTAGGGATGGACGTCACATCCAAGTCGTAGATGCGCTGGAATTCCTCGGCCTCCGTGGCCGCCGTGCCTGTCATGCCGGCCAACTTGGCATACATGCGGAAGTAGTTCTGGAAAGTGATCGTGGCCATGGTCAAGCTCTCGCGCTGCACATGCACGCCTTCCTTGGCTTCGATGGCTTGGTGCAGTCCCTCGGAGTAGCGCCGTCCAAACATGAGCCGGCCGGTGAACTCGTCGACGATGATCACCTGGCCATCCTTCACCACATAGTCGCGATCCAACTTGAACAGCACATGCGCCTTCAGGGCATTTTCAAGATAAGGCGTTAGCTCAGCGTGCTCTGGCGAGTACAGGTTGTCCAGGCCAAGCATACTTTCGACGTGCCCCGTGCCCTCTTCGGTGAGAGTAACCACGCGCAGCTTCTCATCAACACTATAGTCCATTTCAGGACGGAGTCTGGGCACGATGCCGGCAAAGCGTACATAGTTGTCCGTGGACTCTTCGGCTGGTCCCGATATGATCAGAGGCGTGCGTGCCTCATCGATGAGGATGTTGTCGACCTCGTCCACGATGGCATAGTAAAGCTCGCGCTGGACACACTGATTCAGATCCCAAACCATATTGTCGCGCAGGTAGTCAAACCCGAACTCGTTGTTCGTGCCATAGGTGATGTCGGCCAGATAGGCTTCGCGACGTGCCACGGGGCGCAAGTTCTGATAACGATCGTCTGCGGCAGGATAGCTGGGATCAAACACAAACGAGCCCAGTTGCGGGTTTTCGGCTGCGGCCTGAATCACGCCCACCGACACGCCCAACAGCTGGTAGACAGGGCCCATCCATTGCACGCCAAACTTGGACAGGTAGTCATTGGGTGTCACCAGATGAGCGCCATGTCCGAGCAGCGAATTCAGATACAGCGGGAGGGTAGCGGTGAGGGTCTTGCCCTCGCCGGTTTTCATCTCGGCGATCTTGCCCTGATGCAGGATGATGCCACCCAAGAGCTGCACCTCAAAGTGCCGCTCGCCGAGAGTGCGACGCGCCGCTTCACGGACAGCAGCAAAAGCCCGCGGCAGGATCGCCTTGAGCGCATCCTCTTCGCACGCCCGCAAACGCTTGGTGACATCCTTGAGTTGAAGATCCAGGTCACGCCGGCGGTCCTGATCGGCCTCGGTCAAAACGCGTAGTCGCAGTTCCTCGACCTCGTCGCGCAAGTCGCCAACGGCATCCCTTACTTCCTGACGAAAGGCAGGCGTCAGAGCCCGCAACTGCTCGTCGGAGAATTGCTCATACTGCGGTCCGAGCGCGTCGATCTCATCCACGAGTGGCTGCAGGCGCTTGAGTTCCTTGGCATTGGCATCACCCAAGATCCTGCCTAGTATGCCTCTGAGCATGGGCGGAGTCTACCTCTTGTATCGATGGATAGAAGGATTATACTGTTCCGTCAGAGCGAGTGCAAGCTATCCAGAGGCATACTGAGCGCCTCCACGATCTGCTCCATGGCCCAGTCAATCGTCGCGCGGTCGATGACCAGAGGCGGAGCGAAGCGGATCACATCCCGGTGCGTTTCCTTGCACAGCAGTCCACGCGTGGCCAGTTCCTCGCAGAATTGGCGTGCGCCACCCACAGACTGCCTGAGCTGGATACCGATGAACAGCCCCCTTCCGCGCACATCCTGCACACGTTCGTTGCCCTCCAGTGCTTCACGCAGATGGCCAAGGAAGTACTCGCCAAGTACCGCTGAGTTCTCGATTAGCCCCTCCTCCATCAGCACTTTGAGGGCTTCACGAGCCACTGCCGCTCCCAACGGATTGCCGGCGAACGTTGAGCCGTGCGAGCCGGGCTCGAACACACCAAGAACCTGCTTGGAGGCGAGCACCACAGACACGGGGTAGACGCCTCCTCCCAACGCCTTGCCCAGGATGGCTACATCCGCGCGCACGCCCTCGTGCTCGCAGGCCAGGAGCCTGCCCGTGCGCCCCAAGCCGGTCTGAATCTCGTCGGCCACAAAGAGCATATTATGACGAGAACAGATATCACGTACCTGCTTGAGATACCCCTCGGGAGGGATCACAACGCCAGCCTCACCTTGGATGGGCTCCACCAGAAAGGCGGCCGTACGGGGAGTGATGGCCGCCTCGAGCGCCTCGGCATCGCCATACGGAATGCTGACAAACCCTGGCGTCAGAGGGCCGAACCCTTCCTTGTAGTCTCCTTCAGTCGAGAAGCTGATGGCGGTAATGGTTCGTCCATGAAAGTTGCCCTGGCAGGTGATCACCTCCGCCGTCTCAGCAGCGATACCCTTGGCACGATAGCCCCAGCGCCGTGCTGCCTTCAACGCGGTCTCTACTGCTTCGGCGCCCGTGTTCATCGGCAGCACCATCTCGTAGCCAGTCAGCTCGCAGAGTTCCTTGTAGAACAGCCCAAGCTGGTCATTGCGAAAGGCCCGTGACGTCAGGGTCAGCTTCTGCGCCTGATCAAGCAGAGCGCGAATGATACGCGGATGAAGATGACCCTGGTTGAGCGCCGAATACGCGCTGAGGCAATCGAGATAGCGCTTTCCTTGCACGTCATACACCCACGCACCCTCTCCACGCTCTATGATCACGTCGAGCGGATGGTAGTTGTGTGCACCGTATTGGTCCTCCATGGCTATGAGGGTGTGACTATTCATGCGGGGTGCCTCCCTGCTTCTGCGTCTTTGCAGAGCATATTCATTTGTAAGAAAAACTCAAGACCTATCGGAGCGCGGGAGCAGTGCAGCCCAGGCTCGAGATCTTGGGGCTTGACTCCAACGAGACTGCCGCGCCAGGAAACACGTTCGATGTTGGGACGATACCGTGATGACCTGCTCATGCTTCGCCGGTGATGCTCTGGTGGAACTGGGCACGAGGATGAGCGCCGCAGGCTTCCTCGTACTTGTCTATGGCCGTGCCGACCGATTGGCCATAGTGGATACTACTGATCACGTCACCCAACAGTGGCGCCACCGACAGCACTGTGATCTTGTTCAGCATCTTCTCGGGTGGAATGGCCACCGTGTTGGTCACTACCAGTTCGCAGATCGCGCTATCGCGGATGCGCTCGGCTGAAGGGGGAGCCAGCACCGGATGAGTGATGCAGCACCAGATGCCCTGCACGCAGTGGCGCTCCAGGACATGCACAGCTTCCATCAGAGTGCCACCCGTGTGTATCTCATCGTCAAAGATGATGGCATTCCTGCCCCGGACGCGCCCGATGATGTTCAGCGCCTGACTCCGCGGACGGTTGTCCATGCGTCGCTTTTCGATAATGGCCAGAGGGCAATTGAGCACCTCGGCAAGGTTGCGCGCCCGCTTGGCTGCACCCACATCGGGCGCCACTACCACAGCATTCGACAGATTCTTGTCCAGCATGTACTTGGACAGGATCCAGAAGGCACTGATCTCATCCACAAAGATGCTGAAGAAACCCTGGATCTGAGGGGCGTGCAGGTCAATCAGCAGCACGCGGTCTGCGCCAGCCACTCCGATCATGTCGGCAATCAGCCTCGCCGTGATGCCTACCCGTGGCTGGTCCTTCTTGTCGGTTCGTCCGTAGGAGTAGTACGGGACGACCGCCGTGATGCGCCCGGCAGAGGCACGCTTGACTGTATCAATCATGATCAGCAATTCCATGATGTTGCGGTTCACGGGCGAAGTGGTGGGCTGAATGATGAATACGTCTTGAGAGCGGATGCTGCGGTGCAGACGGATAAAGATGTTCTCATTGGGATAGTCGATGATGTCTCGTCCAACCAGAGGCGTGCGCAGGTATTGGCTGATCTCCGCTGCTAGAGCCGGGTTGGCTGTCCCACTGATGAGAGCCAATTCACCATAGATTGTGTGCGTCACACTGTCCCTCCACACTGTCATCCGGGCAAGGCCGAACGCCGGAGTCTCTGATCGGCTAGCACTCTCCAGAGCGCGTTGAAGCCCTAGTCCGGTTCAAACTCTTGACGCAGAATGCCCATCACCAATTCATCGTGGTATCGGCCGCCCGAGAAGTGGGCTTGGCGCAGTCGCCCTTCCGGCTTGAAACCGCACTTGTGATAGCAGCGCTGCGCCCGTTCGTTCTGGTCAAATACCGAAAGCTGAACGCGGTTGAGATTCATTGTGGCAAAGGCAAAGCGCAGCAAGGTGCGTATGGCGTCCGTACCGTAGCCCTGCCCCCAGTAGTCTTTCTCGCCAATCACGATGCCCAGTACCGCCTTGCGGTCCTTCCAGTCGATCTGCTCGATGCCGATATTTCCAATCAGTTTGCCTTCTGCCGTCTCGATGCCAAAGATGTGACTATGGCTGTCGTTCAGATGATTCTCAAACCAACGTTCCTCCTCAGCCTGCGAGAAAGGCATGTACATCAACAGGTACTGGGTCACCTCTGGGTCATTGAGCCAGCGTACAAACGTAGGGATATCGCTGCGCTCGATGGCTCGCAATCGCACTCGCTTGCCTTGAATCGTCATGCCCTGTCAACCCTCTGCGAGGAATCCAAGTGACACCTGTCATTGAGTAGGTGGATCCGTGGGCGAGAATCGGCCAGCTCTATGCTGCTCAGCGAAGCATTGTCGAACACCCATGGCTGTCTCTTGCGGTAATCCAGGCCCAGCAGTCCTGAAAGATAGGCGCTGCACGTGCCTCCATGCGCCACAACCACAATGGTGTCTTCCGGTTGATGGCCAGCAACGATGTCTGCCATAGCCGCCACCACCCGCCCGAGAAAGGCCTCGCGTCCCTCTTCACCCGGGATGGGCGGCCAGTCATCACTTGAGGCCCAGGAGCGCACCAACTCCGGGAACTTGCAGCCCACTTCCTCAAGGGTTAGGCCGGTAATCGCGCCACAGTCGTACTCCCGCAGGTCTTGACAGACGGATACCGGCCGCCCGCAAAGGCGAGAAACGTGCGCCGCGGTCTGCATGGCACGTTGCAGTGGACTTGCATAGACGGCGCAGACATCGAATTCCCGCTGCAGTCTGTGCGCCAAAACCATCGCCTGGGCATGCCCCTGCTCTGTCAAGGGCGCGTCATTGAGCCCTTGGGCACGTCCTTCGGCATTGCCAACAGACTCACCATGGCGGATCAAGAGAATGCGCATCCTATGTTGACTAACCCTGCCTCTCTGCCAGACCCAGCTCAGCTATCAGGGAATTGGCTGCAGTGTAGGGGTCCTGCTGACGACGTGCGATGGCCTGCACAGTCTCATCCAGGACACGAGCCGGAATGCGGTCGAGAAGGCGCTCCAGCAACACATAGCGCAGGATGCGCCTCAAACCCTCCTCGGCACGTTCGCGCTCGCGGCGTTGCTGCATGCCGCTCTCGCGCAAGTACTGCCGATGCCTCTGCACGCATGCCACCAACTCGGCCACCCCTTCTCCCTTGGTAGCCACGGTCTTCAGCACGGGTGTGCGCCAGCCCACCAGCTCAGCTGTCGCTCCACTCTGGCTGCCGGACAGCACCGCCTCCACGCGTTCCAGGCGGCCGTGGTGCACCTCGTCTCGTGCCGCATTCAGGTCGAGCATGGCCTGCAACGCCGCCACGGCCTGGTCGGCACCGGCCAGGTCGGCCTTGTTCACCACGAGCACGTCGGCGATTTCGAGAATGCCCGCCTTGATGGCCTGGATGTCATCGCCAGCTGCAGGCATCTCCACCACCAAGGTGGTATGCGCCGTGCGCGCAATGTCCACCTCGCTTTGACCTGCACCCACCGTCTCGATCAGTATCACGGGGTAGCCGGCCGCATCCAGAACGTGCGCGGCATCAGCCGTGGCTCGCGCCAGACCGCCCAGGCTGCCGCGCGTTGCCATGCTGCGGATGAAGATGCCCGGGTCCGTAGCCACATCGCGCATGCGGATGCGATCGCCCAGGATCGCACCACCGGAGAAGGGGCTGGTGGGATCGACAGCAATGATGCCCACCTTCAGCTCCTGCCTGCGGTAGGCTTTGGCCATCTCACTTACCAGCGTGCTCTTGCCCGTCCCCGGCGCGCCGGTAATGCCAACGATATGCGCGCGTCCCGTATGAGGATAGAGCTCTGCCAGAGCGAGTCGTGCCTGCTCGTCACCACGCTCCATCATCGTAATGAGACGAGCAATCGCAGGCCGCTCTCCCGCCAAAGCCTGTGTCACTATGCCCATCACCCTGCCCTCGCGGGGTGAGTACACACTATTCGCGTCGTGCTACCTCCTCGCGAATGCCTTTGGCAATATCGTCGAGCGACGTGCCGGGGCCATAGATGGCCTTCACACCGGTCTGGAGCAAAGCTGGTACATCCTCATTGGGCACAATGCCCCCCACGAACACGGCCACGTTTGGCTGCCCCTGCTCCTGCAACAGCTTGATCACGCGCGGAACCAGAGTCATATGCGCACCTGACAGGATGCTGAGTCCCACCGCGTCCACGTCTTCCTGCAGCGCCGCCGCTGCGATCATTTCGGGCGTCTGTCGCAGCCCTGTGTAGATGACTTCCATGCCGGCATCTCGCAGGGCGCGCGCCACCACTTTGGCGCCACGATCGTGTCCGTCCAGGCCAGGCTTGGCTATCAGAACTCGGATCTTCTTGTCCATCATACGCCTTCTCCACAATGCCCGCCTGAATCGGAACACACGCGGGCAGTTTCGCGCCATCCTTAGATGATGACCGGCTCGCGGTACTCCCCAAACACCTCGCGCAACACGCCACAGATCTCACCTAGCGTAGCGTAGGCGCGCACAGCATCCAAGAGATAAGGCATCAAGTTGTCCTCTCCCCGAGCCGCGCCGCGCAGGGCAGCCAGACGCTGTTGTGCGAGCGAGTTGTCGCGCTCTCGGCGCAGCTTCGCCAGGCGCGCCCTCTGACGCTGTTCCCCTTGTGGGTCCATCTTCAGCAATGGAACAGCCAGTGGCTCCTCTGAAGCGTGCTCGTTGACACCAACCACGATGCGCTTGCGCCCTTCAATCTCGTTCTGGTAGCGGTAGGCACTGGCCGCAATCTCTCGCTGGAAAAAGCCCTGCTCAATGGCAGGAATCACGCCTCCCAGCGCTTCGATCTTGTGGAAGTACTCGTACGCTTCCGCCTCGAGGCGGTTGGTCCACGCTTCCACCAGATACGACCCTCCTAGCGGGTCTACGCTGTTGGCCACACCGCTCTCGTGCGCGATGATCTGTTGAGTACGCAGAGCGATGCGCACCGCCAGCTCCGATGGCAGGGCCAGCGCCTCGTCCATGGAATTGGTGTGCAGGCTCTGCGTGCCCCCCAGCACGGCTGCCAGGGCCTGGATGGTCGTGCGCACGATGTTGTTCTCGGGCTGTTGGGCCGTGAGCGAACAGCCGGCAGTCTGGGTGTGGAAACGCAACCACCAGGAACGCGGGTCTTTAGCTTGAAAACGCTCCCGCATCTCGCGCGCCCAGATGCGCCGCGCCGCGCGATACTTGGCAATCTCCTCGAAAAAGTCGTTGTGTGCATTGAAGAAGAACGACAGGCGCGGCGCGAAGCGATCCACGTCCAGGCCACGCTCGATGGCAGCCTGCACATAGGCCATGCCGTCGGCCAGGGTGAAGGCCAGCTCCTGGGCCGCCGTAGAGCCCGCTTCGCGGATGTGATATCCGCTGATGGAGATAGTGTTCCAGCGCGGCAGGTGCTCGCTACCGAACTCGAAGGTATCCACGATCAGGCGCATGGATGGTCCCGGCGGCAGGAGCCAGGACTTTTGCGCCGTGTATTCCTTGAGGATGTCGTTCTGGATGGTGCCCCCCAGCTTTTCCATGGGGATGCCACGCTTCTCGGCGGCGGCGATATACATGGCCCAGATCACCGCTGCCGGGCCGTTGATGGTCATTGAGGTGGTGATCTCGTCCACCGGGATGCCGTCGAAGAGCAGTTCCATGTCAGCCAGGGAAGAGACGGCCACGCCACACTTGCCGAATTCGCCCTCCGCCAACGGATCGTCACTGTCGTAGCCATAGAGCGTGGGGAAGTCAAAGGCCACGGACAACCCGGTCTCGCCATGGGCCAGCAAGTACTTGTAGCGCGCGTTGGTCTCTTCAGCGCTGCCAAAGCCAGCAAACATGCGCATGGTCCACAGGCGCCCGCGGTGCATGGTGGGATGCACACCGCGCGTAAAGGGGTACTGGCCTGGAAAGCCAATATCGCCAAGGTAGTCCATTTGCGCGACATCCAGCGGAGTGTACAGCCGCTCGACGGATTCGCTCGAGGTAGTGATGAACTGCTCACACCGCTCAGGTGCCTTCTGCAGTGCAGGATGAAGGGTCTGGCGCTCCCAGTCCTGCTGCCCTTTCCGAACGGCCTCGATCTGGTTTGGATCCAACATCAGGCCCCTCCCGGGTCAATACTCAATCCCCTGGCGTCCCTCAATTCCAGCATGGTAGGGGTGTTTGACGCAACGCATCTCGGTTACCAGGTCAGCGCGCTGCAGAACCTGCTCGTGCGCATTCCTGCCTGTCAGCACCAGCTCAATCTGTGGCGGCCTGGCATCCAAAAGCTCAAGAACCTGCTGCAGAGAGACCAGGCCATAGTCGAGGGCCACATTGATCTCATCCAGAATCAACATGTCGTATCGTCCGCAGCGCAGCGCCTCAAGGCTGTGCTGCCAGCCCTCCTGCGCCAGGGCCACGTCTTGTGGGTCTGGATTGGCGCGGTCTACAAAACTCGTCCGCCCGAACTGTCGCAACGTTATGTTAGGCAAGAGCCTGACGCTGTGCAATTCACCATAATCCGGCCAGCCCTTCATGAACTGCACGATGTGGACGCGCAGCCCCTGCCCGGCGGCGCGCAGCGCCAACCCCAGCGCGGCGCTAGTCTTGCCCTTGCCGTCTCCCGTATAGACCTGAATCAGGCCTCTGTCGAGGGGCATCGGCTCTCCTCGTGCAGCTCGATCAGCACGCCGTGCATGCTGGCCGGATGGATGAAGGCAATGCGTGCCCCGCCCGCCCCCACACGTGGCTTCTCGTCAATCAGGCGCAGCCCTTGCCGCTTGAACTCGGCCAGCGCCGCTTCAATGTCCGTCACTTCCAGGCAGATGTGGTGCATGCCTTCTCCACGGCTCGCCAGGAATCTGCCCACCGGGGACGACTCGCTCGTAGGCTCGAGCAGCTCAAGGTGCGTCTCTCCGACCGGCAGGAAGGCCACCTTGACGCCCTGTTCGGCCACCGTCTCGGTGCCCTCCACATGCAGTCCCAACGCAAGGTAGCCTTTGAGGGCTTCGTCGATGCTTTTGACTGCCAGTCCGAGGTGATGGATCTTCTCGATCATGCCTGCCTCCGCGGGAAGTACATGGTGGTTGGAGCAAGCATATTTTACCCCACTTCCTCCCAGGCTGGCAAAAGGCTCGCCCACGTTGAGGAATAGCGAGCCGTTACCCGGTCAGAACAACGAACTTGCGAGGCGCAGAGTTTGCATAGCCAGCGTGGCTGCAGAGGGAGATCGAGTGCCCTCATTGGGCTACGATCAGCACGATGTCTCCCCACTCGCTCCACGGATGACGGAGGATAGCCTGCTCCTCCAGCATGTCCAGCAACTGCGTAAGCAGCCGCACGCGCCCCAGACGCGGGGGCCAGGAGAAGCGGTAGGTGCAAGCCTGCAACACTTCGAACCCGGCCTGCCGCAGCAGGCCCAGAAACTCGGCGCGGCCGTAGCTGCGGTGCAGGAAGGGCGGATGGTACTCGGTGCGGCCCAGTAGGCGACGCACGGCAAGAGTAGGAGCGGCCAGGGCTTGCGAGACGCGGTTGTCGCGATGGTCGGTGCTGATCACCAGCCTGCCGCCGGGGCGCAACACGCGCCGCATCTCGCGCAGGGCGCGCACATCGTCAGGCACGTGCTCGATCACCTG
>CAYZKS010000051.1:0-18322 GCA_964478725.1 uncultured Anaerolineales bacterium | reverse complement strand
GCCACGAGCTTGCGTGAGCGCTTCCTCGCCGAGTTCGGCACAACGCAGTGCGCTCCCTTGCGAGAGCGGTATGCGAAACCAGATGGCTCAGCCAACTGCGGCCCCGTAGTCGAGCGAGCAGCCCTACTTCTGCAGGAAGTGCTGGCGCAGAGCTCGCACTAGCTGTCTCGGCTGGAGACAGCACTGAGCTCACGCGCCCGTCCACCCAGACATTCAACGGCAGAACGGAGAGCAGCGAGCGCTCCTCTCCGTTCTGCACCCAGCGCTTTGGCGAGCGTACGTGATACGAGAAGCGTTGGTCTCCAGACAACGCGACATGCAGCTCTGCTATGTCTTGCCCGTAGCTAGCGAGTCAGCCTCAACCTGCAGCACGATCGGATTGTCCAGCCGCATTCTGCGGCCAAAACCCGGGCAGCATCCAGGGCTGCATGCCCTGCGTGAGACGCCCAACTGTCCGCGATCTCGACACGCGATCCGGCCTGCGCGCTACTTCGACCGCCGCAGAAAAGCCGGAATGTCCAAGTCTTCGTTATCCAATGAACGGGCCACCGGGAACTCGATCATCTTCCTTGGGTGCGCAGCATACGGGCGGGTCTGCGTGCGTGCCTCGGCATTGAAGCCAGTGGCTATGACAGTGATCTCCACTTCCTCACCCATGTTCTCGTCGAGCACCGCTCCAAAGCGGATGTTGGCGGCGGCATCGACCCGATCCCGGATGACGCTGGCAGCCTGCTCTACTTCGAACAAGGTGAGGCCTGGCGCACCGCTGATGTTAAAGAGCACGCCATGTGCGCCGTCAATGGTCACGTCAAGCAGCGGACTCGAGATCGCCTTCTGGGCAGCATCGGTGGCACGGTTCTCGCCCGAGGCGCGTCCGATGCCCATCAGGGCCGAACCACCCTCCGCCATCACGGCCTTCACGTCGTTAAAATCCACGTTGATCAGGCCGGGCACGGTGATGATCTCAGACACACCCTGCACAGCCTGCCGCAGGATGTCATCTGCCACGTGAAAAGCGGCTTCGATGGATGCCTTTTTGTCCACGATCTGAAGCAAGCGATCGTTGGGAACCACGATGAGGGTGTGCACCTGATCCCTGAGCTTTGCCAGGCCCTCTTCGGCTACCTTCGCCCGCTGTACGCCCTCGAAACCGAACGGTCGAGTTACAACGCCGATGGTGAGAGCCCCCATGTCCTTGGCAATCCCCGCCACGGTTGGGCCCGCTCCAGTTCCTGTCCCGCCTCCCATGCCAGCAGTGAGGAACACCATGTCGGACCCCTGGAGCACTTCGCGGATTTGGTCCTGGGATTCCTCGGCAGCCTTGGACCCGATGTCAGGACTGCCGCCCGAACCCAGTCCCCGGGTCAGCTTGTCTCCGATCTGTAGCCGCAGCGGGGCCTTGGAGAGCATGAGCGCCTGCGCATCCGTGTTCAATGCCACGAAATCTACGCCGCGCAGACCAGCCTCCACCATGCGGTTCACAGCATTGCTGCCTCCGCCCCCAACTCCCACCACCTTGATATGTGCGACTCTTGATGCATCCTCCAGTACGCTCGCCATTTGCGCCTCTCCTTTCAACTAGGTAGAAAAGCTCTCAGGATCTTCCGAAAACGTTGATAGATGTCGTTCCAGCGGTTACCTTGTTCTTCGATTATCTTCTCCGAAGCTCCGTGGTGTTTTCCCCACAGTAGCAGGCCAACAGCCGTGGCATAGGCCGGGCTGCCGACCGCATCGACCAGACCACCCACACCATGCGCACGACCGACTCGTACGGGTAGCTGCAGGATCTCCCGCGCCAATTCCCGAAAGCCCTGCAATTCCGCCGTGCCGCCAGTCAGGACCAGACCCGCAGGCAAAAGTCCTTCATAACCTGAACGCACGATCTCGTTCTGGACCAGTGCAATCATCTCTTCCGCACGTGCCTCGATGATTTCGCACAGTTGCCGCCGCGAGACCGACTGTGCCGTACCTTCTCCAAACGCCGTCACATCAATGGTTTCGTTAGCGTCCACCATCTCCGGCAATGCGAGCCCATGCTTGATCTTGAGCTCCTCAGCGGTTGCATACGGAGTGCGCAACCCGACGGCAATGTCGTTGGTTACATTGTTCCCGCCCACCGGCAGGACCACGCTGTGCAAGATGCTGCCCTGCACGAAAATGGCGACATCCGTGGTACCACCGCCGGCATCGGCTAGCACTACCCCTGTCTCGCGTTCCTCTGGTGTCAACACCGCCTCACTTGAAGCCAGAGGCTGCAAGATCAGATCATTGACTGCGACGCCCGAGTTTTCCACGCACTGCACCAGATTGCGCATCGAAGCTGTTGCCCCGGTGACGACGTGTGCTTCCACCTCCAGGCGGAAACCCATCATGCCTACCGGGTCGCGCACCCCTTCTTGACCGTCCAGGGTGTATGAACGTGGCAAGATGTGCACGATCTCACGGTTGTGCGGCACTGCGATGGCCTGCGCAGCTTCGATGGCGCGCTGCACATCGTCCTCGGTGATATAGCGTTCACCCCTTCCAACTGCCACCACTCCACGGCTGTTCAGCGAAGAGATGTGCTTGCCCGCCAGCCCGACATAGGCTGCCTCGATCGTATAGCCTGAGACGCGCTCTGCCTTTTCGATCGAAGTAGCAATGGACTTGGACGCCTCTTCCACATTCACCACTACGCCTTTCGTGAGACCGTGGGACGGTGCCACGCCCACACCAACCACGCACAGGTTGTCGGCCTCATCCAGCTCGCCGACCAGCGTGCATATCTTGGTGGTGCCTACGTCGATGGCCACGATTGCCCTGTTCAAAGCGCACCTCCGATCACCATGGCCTGCGCGCGGGGCACCGCGCAGGTTGGCGCCCGTCGACCCACGCTATCGGCCTATTAGCGATAGTAGGGGCTCTCCACAAAACGCACATCAATGAATTCGACCTCGCTCCCATTTGCCTCAATCCGGTCAATCAGAGCCCGCATACAGGCTACTTTCTTGTCCAGATCTTGATTGTCGCCGAAGATGACTCGTCGACCGCTTTCGTCCATCCACTGTATGCCCTTGGATCGGGAGTATTCGAATACCCTGGCTTGCGACAGCAGCGCATGTAGCCCGCTGGCCGTGTTCAGGGCCACGCGATTCACATGCGCGCCTGGAGCGACCTCGACCGCATCCAATTCGCGAATAGCCAACAGTTCGGGATGTGGTCCGGCATCCATCTTGAGCACCAGGCCGGCGCCATCCACAAGGAAGACCGCGCCCGATTGGGCATGCCAGGCAAAGCGCACATCCTGCTCGCGAATGACGATGCTCACCTGGCTTGGCCAACGACAGTCTACCTGCACGGATGTCACGCCAGGTATGGCTTGACAGATGCGCTCAGCCACTTCGTCTCTGTCCACAAAGAAGGCGCTCATCCCGTCCAGCCCGCTGGCCTGGTAGACCTCTGCCGCACCAAGCATCGAGTTCCCCTGCACATCCGCTGCATAGACATAGAAACGTTCATCTACGACGAACCAACCCAGCACTGCGGCGACGCCCACAAACACCAACAAGGCCAGCACCCGACTGACAGTCCACTGCACCCGACTGATGCGCGCAATGGGCGAGGCCGCAGACACACTGTAGCCGTAGGTGCGTCTGCGCCGGCGGGCGACGGGCCTCTTGTGCTGTTTGCGTTTATGTTCGTATGTTACTCTCATCGCCGCTATAGCTGGTCGACATGCGAGCCCTGTCCTGATGCCGCTCCAGAGCCAGCTGAATGAGTCGATCCAGCAAGTCTGGATAGGGCAGTCCACTGGCTTCCCAGAGCTTTGGGTACATGCTCACCGAGGTGAATCCGGGAATGGTATTCAATTCGTTTATGTACACTCTCAAGGTATCGCGGTCGAGCAAGAAATCTGCCCGTGCCATGCCAGCGCAGTCCAAGGCGACAAAGGCACGTACAGCCAGATCCTGCAGCTCGGCAGCCTTGGCAGGGGCCAAGTCCGCCGGAATCAGAAGCTGGGTCTCTTCATCTTCATACTTGGCAAGATAATCGTAGAATTCGCGCCGGGGTACAACTTCACCCACCACTGACGCTACCGGGCGATCATTCCCCAGGACACTCAGTTCAAACTCGCGCGCATTGATGGCCCGCTCCACGAGCAATTTGCGGTCATAGTTGGCAGCCAGGTTGAGGGCGGGCGTGAGCTCCTCTGCCGTGTGCACCTTGGTGACTCCCACACTGGAACCAAGGTTGGCTGGTTTGACAAAGCATGGATACCCAATGCGTTCCTCGAGCCTCTGTATCACTTCTTGGGGATGCTCCTCCCAGTCCCAGCGCATGACGAGCACCGCATCCGCGATCGGCAGCCCGTGAGCCCGGAAGATGTCCTTCATGGCCGCTTTGTCCATGGCCAGCGCGGAGCCAAGCACGCCAGCGCCCACGTAAGGAATGCCTGCCAGCTCAAACACTCCCTGGATGGTGCCATCTTCGCCAAAAGGACCGTGCAGGACCGGGAAGACGACATCTACCAGCGGGATACCCGGCCCGCCCGCGCCAGGAACCAGCTCGCGTCGGTCGCGATGTGCCTCCAGAGCGCGGCACGCGGCGGGCTGTGCCTGCTCAGGCTGCCCAAGCAGACGCTGCAATGCCCTCATCGGATCGCCGGCGGTGATCCACTTGCCCTGTCTGGTGATGCCCATCTGGATTACCTCGTACTTGCTCTTGTCGAGTGCATCCATCACAGAACGAGCGGACATGAGCGAGACTTCGTGCTCACCAGATCGGCCCCCGAATATCACGCCTACCCTGATCTTCCTCGGCACCTCTGACCCCTACCCAGGCTTAGTCCTTAAAGCCGCACTCGAACTGCTCGCTGCTTGCATGCCTCATGCGCTACAAGAAGGCCTACCATTCCCCAACCAGCTCGATCTCTAGTTCCAGCGTAACCTTGAACTTGTCGTACACGGTACTGCGCACCAGTTCTATCAAGTCCAGCACATCTTGCGCTGTTGCTGTGCCCTCGTTCACGATGAAATTGGCATGCTTCGGAGAAATAACCGCTCCTCCGACGCGTGCGCCTTTGAGTCCCGCGTTTTCGATCAAAAAACCCGCTGGGTACTGTGCAGTGCGCCTGAACACGCTGCCTGCACTCAGGCCCTGGGGTTGGCTCTCGAAGCGACGACTTGTGAACTCTATAGCCTTGACGCGCAACGCCTCAGGATCCCCTTTCCGCAGGGAAAAGAGAGCCCAAAGGATCACCCTTGCCCGGTCGGACGACTTTCTTGCCTGCTTGAAGACACTACTGCGGTAGGTCAACCCAAGCTCGTCAGCAGGAAGCCAGTGTTCGCCGTCCACATCGAAAACGGACACCCCACGCAGGCTGTCGCTTACGTAGCCGCCATAGGCGCCGGCATTCCCCACCACCGCGCCGCCCACTGTCCCGGGCACGTCCACCGCCCACTCCAGATTGGCCAGTCCTCGCTCAACCGCCTGGCGTGCGAGCCGGCATAGTGCGGCCCCTGATTCTGCTCTGCCCAACCAGGCCATCTCGGAACCGGCACTTGCTTCCGGATCAGGTGTGAAGTCAATGCGATCAGCCTGATTCTGAATCACCAGGCCACGAATGCCCCGATCGGAGACCAGCAAGTTGGCTCCAGCTCCCATAACCAGATACGGTAGACCGTCTTGCTGTGCCAACTGCACACACTCGCACAACTCAGCAACCGAGTGCACCACAACGAACCACTCCGCAGGCCCACCGATGCCAAAGGTTGTATGCCTCGCCAGCGGCTCGTTGGCAAGCAGCCTATCTCCCCACTTGGCTCTGAGTAGCCTGCTAATCATTCCTGCTGCTTTCATCACAAGCTTGCTTTGGAGACCCTCGCAGGGCAGCCAGCACTTCTTCGCCCACGCGATCCCCGTTGCCTGCGCCAAGTGTCAACAGCACGTCGCCTGGCTTCAGGGAGGTTCGTAGCATCTCGCTGGCCTCCCTGAGCGTGTTGACATAGCGGGCATCCGGGTGCGACATTCGCTGCACAAGGTCGCTCGCACGGATGGTTGCGTCGTTCTTCTCCCGCGCCGCATAGATGTCAGAAATCAGCACATGATCCGCATCACCAAAACTGGCCGCGAATTCGTTCAAGAGAGCCTTCGTGCGACTGTAGGTATGTGGCTGGAAGAACACCCAAAGCGGACGTTGTCCGAACCGTCGCCGTGCTGCGGCCAGCGTGGCGCGAATCTGAGTGGGATGATGAGCATAATCATCTATCACCGCCACCCCCCGGGCCTCGCCCTTGTGCTCAAAGCGGCGCCGCACGCCGTGAAAACGTGGCAGCACCGCCAGCACGTGGCCAAGAGGCAGTCCCAGACAGTCGGCCACCGCCAAGGATGCCAAGCTATTGGAAACATTGTGCAAGCCAGGCAGTCGCAGTCGTGCCTTGCCCACGAGTTCGCCGTGCCGTAGTATTGAGAAGTCGCTGCCCCCCCAGGCATTTGCGCGGACATCGCGAACCTGCCAGTCTCCTGCCGCGGTCAGGCCATAGGTGACTACTGCAGCCCGCTTGTCCTTGCGCACTTCTTGCAGCAGGTTCACCACTCTGGGTTGGTCCGCGCAGCCGATGAGGGTGCCTCCGTGCGGCACCAAGCGCATGAACAGGCGGAAGTCGGCTGTCAACGCACTTAGATCTGCAAAGCAGTCCGGATGATCCATCTCGACAGCTGTCACCACGGCGAGCCGCGGCCGCAATCCCAGAAAGGTATGGTCGTATTCGTCCGCCTCTACGACAAAATGTGGGCCCTGGCCCAAGCTGGCATTGGTACCCAGGTCCTGCAAGATCCCGCCCACGATAAAAGTTGGATCCAGTCCGAGCTGGCTCAGCGTAAACGCAATCAGCGCACACGTCGTGGTCTTGCCGTGCGTGCCCGCCACGGCGATGCCATACTTCTCGGCCATCATCTCTCCGAGCAGACGATCGCGCTTCACGACCGGAATGCCAAGCTGGCGAGCGGCCTGGACCTCCGGATTGTCCGTTGGCACGGCGGAGGAGGCCAGCACCAAATCCGCTCCCGTGACATTCTCCGGACGATGGCCTTTGGCAACAACAATGCCCGAAGCCGCCAACTCCCTGGTCAAGGACGTCTGCTGGGCGTCCGAGCCTGAGACCTGGTAGCCAAGTCCCTTCAGCACGCGCGCAATGGCGCTCATGCCGATGCCGCCGATGCCGACGATGTGTATTCGATTCACGCCTGGCTTGCCCAGTGTGACCGCGTTACTCATTTCATTTCTTGGCAGGTTTTGTCGTCAACTTGCCCAACAACACAAAGACCGCAATGAGAAAGAACAGCAGCAATATGCTTTGCTGGCCATCGGCAGGGAAGAGACTTGTCGAGGGCAGGCCGCCCACGGCCACCGATACCTGCGACGGTCGCGCAGCGGCGGCCAGGCCCGCGTTGCGTATGCCAAAGTACCTCAGAACGTACTGGGTGACCAACCACACGCACAGATAGCCGTTGCATAGACCCAGCAAACCGCCCAGAATTCGATTGAGCGCGCTCAGAGACTTGTCACCCGAGCGCGTGCTGTAGGATAGGAAGACAAAGGCTATCAGAGCCACAACCAGAAAGAGGTAAGGGTTCTCGCCATCGAATGGCACCTCGACGTTGCGATATCGTTCAAGCAGCTTGGTGGGGTCCACGCTGCCCCCTCCGCTGATGAAAGCCAATATCAAGCGTAGAAGGCGCGAGATGTAGTCAACGACCTTTGCCGCCAGCGCTGGCTGAATCAGGATGGCCGTCAAAGCAGCCAGAGCGGCACTGGTGATGGCCTCACGGAGCCAGCCGCGCGTTGCTCCAACGAACATGAACAGCCCCATCACCAGAAGGAGTACTTGGTCATAGGGCAGCTCGATTGTGAACGCATTCCCTGGCATCACGTGCCTCCTGCTTCCAAGCCGTTCTGCACCCCAGCCAGCTTGACCAGTTCAGCCGCAATGACCTGTGCCGCATCGGCCTTGGCCAAGTTGAGCGCACTCTGGCTCATGGATTGCAGCGTCTCAGGGTCTCTCAATAGCGCCTCAACCCTATCAATCCATGCGTCGCTGGCCAGTTCCGCGTCGGCCACTTTCACGGCTGCCCGGCGATTCACCATAAAGTCGGCGTTTGCCTCTTGATGACGCCCTGCGTGAGGGTAGGGCACGAGAATGCTGGGCAAGCCGACAGCAGCGAACTCACCCATGGTAGCTGCTCCTGCCCGGGCCATGGCCAGATCGGCCGCATGCAAGGCATCCAGCATCTCTTCGTGCAGATATGCGTATGGACGATAGAGCGAACGCAGGTGTTCGGGCAGCCCTTGCTTGCGTCGCAGCATGTGCTCGGAATCCGCCTGTCCCGTGATATGAATCACCTGAGCCGACTCGATCAGCCGTTCCAGCATCCTATCCACGGCCTGATTGATGCTCTGTGCTCCTCGGCTTCCCCCAAACACCAGCAATGTCCTTAGTCCCGTCAGCAGATTCAATCGCTCTCTGGCACCCTGTTTGTCCATCTGATAGAGGGCCGCCCGCACCGGGTAGCCGCTCACCATGACTTTGGCCCTGTGCCGCTGGAAGTAGCGCAGCGATTCTTCAAAGGACACTGCCACGCGCGCCGCCAACCACGACAGAGCCTGCACTGCCAAACCGGGATGGATGTCCGGCAGGTAGAGCAGCACCGCACAGCGGCGCAGCCAGGCAGCAACCACCACTGGCGCTGAAGCGTACCCGCCGGTGGCCAGCACAACGTTTGGCTTGAACCTGCGAAGGATGCTCACAGCTTCGACAGTGCCGCGCAGCAGATCCCATGCATTGTGCAAGCGCTGCCTCCGCGATACACCCAACAGGCCTGCAGCCCGCACGCTGTCAAACGCCACTCCGGCTCGCGCCACAATGCCGCCTTCCAGGCCAGCTTCAGTCCCCACATACAGGACCTGCGAGGTGGAACCCATGCTTTCCACCAGCCTATTCCATTCTTCGACGATGGCGAGTGCTGGATAGACGTGACCGGCGGTTCCGCCACCCGAAAGCAAGAGTCGCAAGGGACTTGTGCTCCTTCTCCACGCTTGCGCGCGAGATGTTCAGTAGTATCCCGACGCCGGCCATGCACGTCACCAGCGATGAGCCGCCGTAGCTGATGAAGGGAAGGGTCAAACCGGTGAACGGCAGCGTGGCCGTGTTACCTCCCATGTGCACCAGTGCCTGCATAAGGAGCCAGGAGGTGATGCCCAGCGCCAGCACAGTCCCAAACGTGTCAGGCGCTCGAAACGCGTTCAGCCAACTGCGGTATGCGAAGAACACGAACAGCCCGATCACCGTCAGACATCCCAAGAATCCAAGCTCCTCACCGATGACGGCAAAGATGGTGTCGGTATGATGCACCCAGGGTTGGATGAACTTCTGCGTCCCGGCGCCCAGTCCTCGTCCGAAAAGCCCTCCCATCCGCAGGGCGGTCAGCATGGCGTGAACCTGATAGCCAATGCCTTCCACATCGACCTCCGGGTGCAGGAAGGTCAGGATGCGCTTCTCTGCATAGTCCCAGGTCTCCATGATACCCCACAAGGCCGGGATGCCTGCCATCAAAGCAACCAGGAGCTGGGAGATCTCGGCGCCTGCGATGAAGAACATCGAGACAGCGGTCGTTACCACCAGGACGGCGGCGCCCAAGTCTGGTTGTAGGACAATCAGACCCGTCACCACGCCCAGCAGGATGGAAAACGGAATGAGCCCATAGGTTACGTCACGTATCTCTTCGCCCCGCGAGGCAAGCCAGGCCGCGATATAGATGATGAAAGCCAGCTTGGCGAATTCGCTGGGCTGCACCCTGTTCGTGAAAAAGTAACTGCGAGAGGGACCCACCTGGTCGCCAAACACCAACACCAGGAACAGCAAGACCACGGCTATGGACATGATTGGCAGCGCCAACTTTCGCCAAAGGCGATAGTCAATACGCGTCGTGAGAGCCAGCACAATCAGTCCGACGACCGCGGAGAGGCCCTGTAACTTGAGATAGTGGAAAGAGTCATCGCCAAGTACAAAGGTCGCGCTGTAGATCATCATCAGACCCAGAGCCAGCAACATCAGAACTGGGAGAAGTAGCATGAGGTCGATTCGGTTTCGCGGTACTCGCTGCTTGCCCATTACCTTCCCCAATGTCAGCTCAGGGCGCTGACAAGGGCTTTGAAAGCCCTGCCCCGTTCTTCATAGTCGCGAAAAGCATCGAAGCTGGTGCCCCCTGGCGCAAACAGGGCCACCTGCCCCGGCCGCGCCAGCGCACTCGCGAACTGCACGGCTTCGGCGAGGCTGCCCGCGTGCCGCACGGGCGGCATTGCCTGGCCCAGGCCTTTCAGCGCCTGCTCGATCAAGCCTGCGGCCTCCCCAAACAGGATCACCTGCACCACTTTCCTGGCCACCAGCTCAGCCCAATCTCCCCAGGGCAGATGTTTGTCGCGTCCTCCCGCCAGCAGCACAATCGGTTCTGCAAATGAGTCCAGTGCAGCCATAGCCCGTTCGGGAGAAGTCGCAATGGAATCATTGTAGTACCGCACACCGCGCCATTCGCGCACTAGCTCCAGGCGATGCTCAACACCCGCAAAGCCACGCGCTACGTTAGCCATGTCCTCAGCCGATATCCCAAGCAGCGCGCTAACAGCGCATGCAGCCAGAACGTTTGCTACATTATGACGACCTCTCAGGCGCACCTCGGACACCGCGCAGATCGGAACATCATCTGCTCCATCCCAACTCAGCCACAGCCGGTCTCCGCGTAAGTACGCCCCTTCTGGCACGCGCTCGCGCAAACTGAAGAAACGAACTCGCCCTGGACACTGCGCAGAGTATGCGCGAGTAACTGGGTCGTCCCAATTGAGTACGGCCGCGTCTTCGGGACGCTGAAAGCGCACGATCTTGGCCTTGGCCGCGGCATAGGCCTCCATGCTTGGGTGTCGATCGAGATGATTGGGCGTTACGTTGAGCACTGCCGCAAGGGGCGGGCTCCAGCCCCCGGGCGGAAACAGCACGCCACCCAGCTCGGCTCGCGGCTCCGCATCCAGCACCGGGCCAAAGAAATCCAGTTGGAAGCTCGACAGCTCAAGTACTGCGATGTCTGTGGGCTTGATTTCATCCAAACGTTCGAGCAACGGACTGCCTATGTTTCCGCCCAGATGCACGCGTCTTGCACCCGCTTCGAGCATCTTGCTCACCAGCGTGCACGTCGTCGTTTTGCCGCTGGAACCTGTGATACCCACAATCGGCGCCGGGCACAGCCGTGAGAACAAGCGGGACTCGCTGCTCAAGCGCAGGCCGCGTTGACGTGCCATGACCAGGATCGGAGCATCCAGCGGGACGCCCGGGCTGACGAAGAGCGCATCGGCATCAAGTATCTCAAGAGGGTGGCCGCCTAAAGAGTAGCGCACCGGCAAGCCCGACAACGCCGCCAGCGCTTCGCGCAGGTCCTCCGACCTCTTCTGATCGCTCGCCGTCACCTGCGCGCCCTGCCCAACCATGAAGCGCACCAGCGTCAAGCCCTCCCGCGCCAGGCCGAGCACTGTGACTCGTTTGCCTTTCCAGGTCCAGTGATCTCTGTTCATTATCCCAATCAGATGAGGGCCAGCGCTATGCCGAGCATAGCCGCGATGAAGGCGATCAACCAGAAACGCTGAGTGACCCGCACTTCGGGCCAACCGATCAGTTCAAAGTGATGGTGCAGGGGTGCCATTCTGAACAAGCGTTTGCCCTTGCTCCATTTGAAATACGCCACCTGCAAGATGTCCGTCAGTGTCTCGGCGACGAACACTATGCCCACGAGTGCCAGCAGCAGCCACTGCTCGGTCATGAGCGCTACTGTGGCCAGCGTCGCGCCCAAGGCCAGGGATCCGACGTCGCCCATGAACAAATCTGCGGGGTGTACGTTGTACCACAGAAAGCCCAGAATCGCTCCCATCATGGTGAAGCAGAATGTGAGCAGATATGTCTGCCCCTGCAAGAAAGCGATGATGCCGAATGCCAGGTACGCAATCGCGCCGGTTCCTCCGGCCAGCCCGTCCAATCCGTCCGTGAGGTTGACTGCGTTGGCCGAGCCAACGATCAGAAAAGCAGCCACCGGCACATACAACCAACCGATGTCCACCTCTTGCCTTACTGTGGGCACAGCCATTCCGCCCAGGTCCAGGAAGAAGCGTAACCCCAGAGCTGCTGCCACCGCGATGAACACCTGCCATGGGAACTTGAGCCGCGCCAACCATCCATAGCCTGCCCGATCCTGCAATCCCCGCCAGTCATCGTACAGCCCCAGTGCACCAAAGGCCAGCATCACACCAATGGGCAGCAGTATCGAACGCCCCGCCAGGTTCGCGAAGAGCGTTACCACCAACGTCGGCAGAAGAATCATCAAGCCGCCCATGGTCGGCGTACCGACCTTGGCCTGGTGTGTCACAGGCCCATCGAAACGGATTGTCTTGCCCACGTGGTGCTCCACTAGCCAGGCAATCAAGGGCCGGCCGCACGCCATGGCCAGGACAAAGGCAAGCAGGCCGCACAACAGCGCATGCGCCATCACCGATCCTCCGCCAGTGCCGCGACCAGCTTCTCCATGGCAAAACCGCGTGAGCCTTTGACCAACACAACGTCGCCAGGGGACAGGATGCGTCGAAGCGACACTTGCGCAGCCTCATTGTCAGCCACAGCATGGACGTTTTGCGAAGGCATGCCCCTCGCCAGGGCCTCCCTCGCAATCAGCTCGCCCTGACGACCCACCGTCACCAACACGGAGGCGATTTCCGCAGCACGGCGACCCACCTGGCGATGCCCTTCCTGTTCCATGCTGCCCAATTCCAGCATTCCTCCCAGCACCGCCACCTTCCGCCCATACAGTTCCGCAAGCACTTCAAGTGCTGCCAGCATCGAAACCGGATTAGCGTTATAGGTGTCGTCCAGAATGGTCACATCCTGGATGCCCTTTACGCTGGTCATGCGCACCTCGACCGCCGGGTCGCGCAGGCCGGCCAGAATCTCGTCCCAGGCAAGTCCTTGTGAGAGCCCAACTGCGACGGCCGGCAGCGCGCCATAGATACTATGCTTGCCAATCAGCGGCAGATCAGCCGTAACCATCTCACCTCGATAGTGAAAGGTCGCCTGCAGGCCCTGAAGACCGTGAGTCTGGACATCGCCGGCCCATAGATCGGCATTCGGGTCAAGGCCGTATTGAAGCACCTCCCGAGCAAGCGTCAAACTGGCCATGTTCCGAACCCGTTCGTCATCAGCGTTCAGAATGGCGATGCCGTCCGCAGGCAACGCCTGCACCAATTCGGCCTTGGCTTCGGCAATGCGCTCGATGCTGCCCAATCGCTCCAGATGCGTCGGGCCGACGTTGGTGACTACCCCCACTTGCGGCTGCGCGATGTAGGCCAGGCGAGCTATCTCACCCAGCCCATACATGCCCATCTCTTGGACCACCCAGGTGACATCCGGGTGCAAGCGTAGCATCGTCAGCGGCAGACCGATTTCGTTGTTATAGTTTCCTAGGCTCTTCAGAGTATGCGAGCGCTTTGCCAGTACGGACCAGATCAGTTCCTTAGTGGTGGTCTTGCCCACACTTCCGGTCACACCCACCACGCGAGTCAGCGGGTACAAGCGGCGCCAATAGGCTGCTAGGTCCTGCAACGCCAGCAGTGTATCCGGGACCAGGAAGCATAACGGCGTGCTCAGGCGATCGCCTGAGTCGATTGGCTGCCTCACGTCCAGATTCTGTTGTCCTGTCAGCGGAGTCTGTACCAGAGCCGCGAGAGCGCCCCTTTCAAATGCGTCGCTGACGAAGCGGTGACCATCCGTATGCTCGCCTGGCAATGCCACAAATAGGCTGCCCGGCACGGCCAAGCGCGAATCGACCACTACCTCTGTCAACAGGAGGCGGCCCACCGGCTCATCAGGCCAAGCTCCTGTGCCAAGCGCCCGCCAGAGCGTCTCCAGCGTGAGTACCGTCATGGAGCCCCTATTGCCTGCCTGCGTCATCTGGCGGCACTCCCAGAAGGGACACCAACTGCTGCGCCAGCTTCTGAAAGACGGGTGCCGCCACCAATCCGCCCCAGTGCTCTTTCTGAGGGCGATCCAGCACCACCAAGATCGAGAAGCGAGGAGCATCCGCCGGAACAAAACCCGCAAACGAGGCAATGGTCTCCTCGGGATCGTAGCCAGTCTCGACGGGTACCTCCGAGGTGCCGGACTTGCCGGCGACCCGGTAGCCCGGAACCCGCGCCGTGACCGTGGCGTTTTTCACGGTGTACACCATCATTTCCACAGTCTGTTTGGCTGCCTCGCTCGAAATCACACGCCGCACGATCTCAGGTCGAGTCTCGGTGACCCGGTCTCTGTCCACAAGCCGTGCCACCACATAGGGACGCATCAACAGCCCACCGTTAGCCACAGCTGAGACTGCGCACAGCATCTGCAACGGAGTGACTGCGATACCCTGGCCAAAGGAATTGGCGCCCAGATCTGACTCGTGCCAATCTGCATCACCGGGCAGGCGTACGTGCCCAGAGACCTCGCCAGCGAGATCCACGGATGCAAGCTGGCCAAATCCAAAACGTCGCAAGTATTGGTAGAACTTGAGCGCCCCAAGGCTGGTGCTCAGATGCGCAGCACCCACGTTAAGAGATTCGGCCATCAGGTCATTCATGCTAGTCTGTCCGTGGGCAAGGCGGTCCGAGTTCATGATTTTGCGCCCGCCGACAGTAGTCTCTCCGCCGTCGTAGTATGTGCTGGAAGCGGTGACCACACCTGCATCCAGAGCAGCAGCCATGGTGATGATCTTGAACACAGAGCCGGGCTCGTACTGATCGCTAACAGCCCGGTTGATGAAAACCTGCTCATCGGCCACGATGCGAGTATTGGGATCATAGGTAGGATAACCTGCCAGCGCGAGGATCGCTCCGGTAGCAGGGTCCATCACAATGACCACGCCGTGCCTGGCGCCGCTCGAGGTCACCGCATCGGCCAATTCCACTTCGACGATCTGCTGGATGTTGCGATCCAACGTCAAGTACGCGTCTGTTCCATCCTGGGCAGAAAGGAACTCGAAGAGAAGGCTGCCCAAGGGATCACGGCTCTCTTGCCGGTACCCAGTGCGGCCTCCAAGTTCATCTTGATAATACCCCTCCAACCCGTAGTGTCCCGTGCCGTCCTCTGTGACAAAGCCCAAGACGTGGGCCGCCAGCGTGCCCTCAGGATAGATGCGCGCAGGCCTGGGATCAGCCTGCAGTATGCCTGAACCCCACTGCATGACGCTCTCTTTGACCGACTCACTGATCCCGCGCTTGATAGGCACGTGAGCCTCATCCTGCTCAAGGAGAGCAAGTATGTCGTCTCGTGGCTCACCCAACGCACCGGACAGCCTATCGGCTACCAGCGCCCTATCTGCGATATTGCGGGGACTGGCTCCGATGTCGTAGATGGTAGTTGCTACCGCCAGCAGATAGCCATGGCAGTCAAAGATGTTTCCCCGCTGGGGAGGAAAGGACTCCCTCGCAGCAGAGTCAGGCCCAACAGGCGTATTCCTGGCAAGTTGCCAGTATGCCAGGCGCAAAGTGACAGCGGCCACCAAGCTCATCAAGATGGTGGTCAGAACCAGTGCTCGGCCACGGATTTGGTTGGGCACCGACGTCTTGCTCATGCACTCGATCTCATATGCTTGTGCTAGGGGGTGCTGGATACCTTCACCCAATCGGATAACTGGTCCATTAGAGTCTGCCACCAACTTCTTTGAGAAGTCGCTGCCGCCAACGCTATGGACAGAGAACTCGGGGCATCTGGGTTCACGCGATTCACAGGATCCTGCAGTCCAGGTGCTGCCCCCTCGATCTGGACTACCACGTACTCCACACTCGCGGGCTCTGAGAATCCCAACTGACGAGCTCGTTGCTTGACGCGAGCCACTTGCTCAGACTGCGCAATCTCGAGGAGCAGAGCGCTGTTCTCCCGCTTCAGAACCTGTACCTCCAACTCCAGTGACTCCATATCCTCTACTTGCCGGGCGACATGGCCTGCCTGGATCAGGTAGACGAAACCCAACGAGATGATCAGGCACAGCACGATCCCGGCATAAAGCCACGGACGCGTGTTCACCGAGACGTGCGCGAATCTATGTCCTATTAGGGTGTTGCTGGTCGATACCGCCATGCGGCTGCTGTTCATGCTTCACCCTATCCCTATGTAGTGTATGCTGGAAGCCTTGTCGCCACGCGCAGTTTGGCACTGCGGCTGCGCGGGTTGCGCTCCTGCTCTGCTCTCGTGGCACGAATCGGATGGCGCGTCACCACAGAGAGAATAGGAGCACGCCCGTCAGTGCCCGCCCGGGATCGTTCCAGGAAGAAGCGCTTCACAATGCGGTCCTCCAGAGAATGAAACGTGATCACTGCCAGCCGTCCGCCGGAAGACAGACTGCCCACTGCCTGCTCAAGGCCCTGTTGCAGCACATTCAACTCATCATTGACCGCGATACGCAGAGCCTGAAAGGTCTTGGTGGCTGGATGAATCCGTCCCCTGTACTTCACAGCACGGGACACGACCGCGGCCAATTCGGCCGTCGTGTGTAGCGGGCGCGTGTCCACGATGGCGCGGGCGATGCGCCTGGACATAGTCTCTTCGCCAAAACGGTAGAGAATGCCCGCCAGCTCCTCCGTGCTCAGGTTGTTCACCAGGTCATCCGCCGTTTGTGCGCTCAACGGATCGAAGCGCATGTCGAGAGGCCCGTCCTGCTGAAAAGAGAAACCTCGCTTCCCATCGCTCAACTGCATGCTCGACAGGCCCAAGTCCATGAGAATGCCATCCGCAGGCACAAAGCAGTGCTCTCGCACGATGCTGCCAAGTCGCGCAAAGCTTCCTTGCACCAACACCACCTGTGTCTGGTAATTGGCCAAGAGCTGCCGCGCCAGGGCCAGAGCCTGCGGATCCAAGTCCAGCCCGAGCAGACGCGCGCCAGGGCCGCAGCGTTCAAGGATGCCTCTGGCGTGCCCTCCGGCGCCCAAAGTCGCGTCCACGTACGTTTTGCCTGGCACGGACATCAGTGCTATCATGACTTCATCAAACAGGACTGGCTCATGCGGGCTCATAGGATCCCCAGATCGCTCAGCTTCTCTGCCAGCGCCTCTGGGTCCTGCTCCAACCGGGAGCGATCTTCGCGCCAGGTTTCCGGGTTCCAGACCTCCAGACGGTTCTGGCAACCGACGACAACCACGTCGGCGTGCAGATCTGCATACTCGCGCAGGTAGCTGGGGATCAGGATGCGGCCTTGCCTATCTGGTGTGCAGTCCGAAGCCTCTGCGAAGACCAGTCGCACAAAGGCGCGAGCGTCCGACTTGGTCAACGGAAGCTGCCTGACCTTATCAGCGAATTGGTCCCACTCGCTGAGCGGATAGATGTAAAGGCAATGGTCGATGCCGCGTGTGACAACCACGCCGGGCGATAGAGTCGTGCGGTACTTGGCGGGGATGGTGAGGCGCCCCTTGTCATCAATCACATGCTCAAACCGGCCGAAGAACATTTGTTCTGTATCCCTCACCTGGCTTGGATTCGACGCCTGCACAGGCGTCTCTTCTCCCACTTTCACCCACTTTCTACCACAATGTACCACACTTTTGCTCTTTTGGCAAACGGCCGCACGAGCCTGTTGACAGAGTGTTCAGCCCACCTCCACTGCAGTTTTCAGTATTGTCAACCGCCCCGGTAGATGACAAGATTATAGCAAGCCAACATGAATTTTGTGTGAAAAAAGCAACGCAAAAGCGACTAAATAGATAGTATTAATGTTACGGACGAGTCATCCTGGGGTGGGGTGTCACTGGAGCGTGCAGGACTGCTGTCTCTTCGGTGCCCGACCAGGCCTGTAAGCCGAGTTCTGTACCCCTGGGGAGAGAGGCTCCCCAAGGGCGGCAATCATCTATCTGGGACGGCAGTTGCCTGACGCCTCAAGCGATCTACCTGAGGGATTCGAGACGAGCAGTCCCGGGGTTGGCTTACGCCGCGCCACCCTCTCTTCGATCTTGCTCCAGATGGGGTTTGCCTAGCCGGCCCAGTCGCCTGGACCGCTGGTGGTCTCTTACACCACCGTTTCACTTTGGCCCCTGTACGCCGAGCGTACGGAGGTCACCTGCTTTCTGTTGCACTTTGCCGTCGGGTCGCCCCGCCTGGGCGTTACCCAGCATCGCGCTCTTCGGAGCTCGGACTTTCCTCGAGCCGGTCGCTGACGCGCCGGCCCGCGATTGCCCGGCCTGCTCGGGCACCAACTCCATTATACCATCAACGCAGGCCGAGGTCAAAAC
>CAYZKS010000050.1:0-18441 GCA_964478725.1 uncultured Anaerolineales bacterium | reverse complement strand
TGGGACGAGGGCTACAGCGGCCTGGGTGTGCGCGTCGGCGTCATCGAGGTCGGCGGCAGGGCAGCAGTGGAGAACCCGTATCTGCGAGGGGTGATTCAGGATGCCGAGAACGCTCCGGCAGAGACCCAGTCCCATGCCACCGCAACCACGGGCATGATACGGGGCCGGCACTCGGACTATCGCGGCATCGGCTACGGAGCTCTGGTGCGCGTGGGCGGCGCCACCGGAGGGAACATCAACCAATTGCGCAGCGCGGCCGAGAGAGCCATCACCTGGGGCGCCAATGCTCTCAACAATAGCTGGGGCACATTTGCCTATAGCTACGAAGACGGCGGAGCAGAGCGCATGGATGATGAGGAGCGATATTGGGATTCCCTGGCGCTGCTGCACCGCAGGACGATCCTGTTCGCTGCAGGCAACGAAGGCAGGGAGCACGCCTATCTCAGACATCCTGGCTACGCGTACAACCTCATCAGTGTGGGCGCTTTCGACGATCACAACACCGAACGCTGGTCCGATGACACTATGGCCGATTTCTCCAGCTACAAGGACTGCCAGTCGGCCAACGGCGACCGGGAGAAGCCAGAACTGAGCGCGCCGGGGGTTGGCATCTACGCCACGACCACGCGCTCGCCCTGGGTCGGCAATTGCGGCAACGGCACCAGCTATGCCTGCCCAATCACCACCGGCGGTGCCGCACTCTTGATGCAGGCAGTCCCCGAACTGCGTGCTTGGCCGGAGGCGGTGAAGGCCATCCTGATGGCCAGCGCGTGGGACAACATCGAGCTCGGTTGGTGGATGGAGGGCCGCGACGGTGCTGGCGGCATCGATGTGTACGAGGCCCTGTATGTGGCCAAGTGGCGTCACTGGGCGGCCGCAGAACTCACGCGTGCCAACTTTGACGCCAACGGGTACGCCGTCCTGCCCATCGATGTCCCGACCGCAGCCAAGATACGTGCGGTGGTAGTGTGGAGCGTTGACCCAGGCTACTCTGGCTACTTGGACGAACCACAGATCGACATCGATCTCGACTACCGCCTGGCAGATGGCACAATCTTCGACAAGGGAGAGAGCGGCGACAACAACTTTGAAGTGGTGGCCGCGCAGAACGTCACCGCGGGCAGGCGATACCTGGGCTTCAAAGTGTGGCGCGTGAGCGACCCGAACGCGCGTTTTCGCCTGGCTTGGGCTTGGGACTACCGTTCGCAGTAGAGTCAAGGAGTTGGGTGTTTTGACAACTGAAAGAATTGGGCGTATCATGGCCGCGCTAATTGGTCGGGAGTAAGCACACCTCTCGTCAGCCAGGCGCTGGCGCCAATCATCAAGCACGGGAAACGGACTTTGGATAGCGAGGACGACAGTAGTATCAACACACACATACTGAGCAACTCCGACGACCCTGCGCGTTCTCAGGAGCTGGGCCCGCACCAAACCGGCAGACTGCAGCTTCGGATGGAGGCGTGCCCGCGCTGCTACGCAGCAATCTCCCTAGTTACGTCCTATCTCCGGGGCGACTCCCCGTAACACGCGTGGTCTGAGGAAACACCCGCTACAGGGCAACATGGAGGTGTACGATGACCACGTACCTGAGCAGCATTCTCGGCAAGCCAGTCTGGGGCGCCCAAGGCGAGCATCTGGGCCGCCTTGTGGATGTCCTCGTAGGCGAACTCGAGTCCGCATACCCTTCTCTGTGCGCCATTGCCGTGGGCAATGGCAAGAACGGTGAAGTCAATTTGGTGGCTGCGCAGGATATCGCCTGGTTGAGCCCCTCCATCATTCTCAACACGTCGACGCCGACGCCTTACCATCCCCGCGGCGACGAGTTGTGGCTGGCGCGCAAGGTGCTGGACCGGCAGATCGTGGACACCGAGGGCCGGCGCCTCGTACGCGTAAACGACCTGCAACTGGTGCGCGTCACTACTGCTGACCAGACCCGTTACTGCCTGGCCGGAGTGGACATCGGGACACGTGGGCTGCTGCGTCGCATGGGCATGGAACGCCCCGTGGTTGGGGCCTTCAAGACTCTACGTCGTGAGCCAACCGAAGCTATCATCCCCTGGCGCGATGTGGCGCCGCTGCAGACGGACGAGCCCTTGAGGCTGCGCGTCTCACGCGAAAAGGTCAAAGACCTGCATCCGGTGGACATCGCAGCCATTGTCAGCGAGTTGGACCGACCCACGGGCCAGGCACTGTTGAACACCCTGGACACTTCTACCATCGCCGACACCATGGAGGAGATCGAGCCTCCCCTACAGGTCGCCATGCTGGACACGATGACGCCCGAACGGGCCGCTGACGTCCTGGAGGAGATGAGTCCAGACGAAGCGGCAGACCTGCTGCAGGATCTTCAACCTCAAGAGCGCGCCAAGCTTCTGGACTTGATGGAAGACGAAGAAGCCACCGACGTGGAGAAACTCCTCACATACCCTGAGGACACTGCCGGCGGCATCATGACGACAGACTTTGTGACAGTCCCTATAGGCCTCAACGTCCGAGACGCGATCAACTACCTGCGTGAGTCTCCGGCCGCCGAGGACGATGAGGACATGTATTATGTGTATATTGTGGACGCCGAGCAGAAGCTGCAGGGGGTCATTTCCCTGCGCGATCTGGTTCTGGGCAAGCCCGATGTCGCGCTCAAGGATATCATGGAGACCGACGTCATCGCTGTGGAGCCACTAAGCCCTCAGCAGGAGGTGGGTCGACTGGTCGCCAGCTACAACCTGCTGGCAGTCCCGGTCGTGGACAAGGACAATGTGATACACGGCATAGTCACGGTCGACGACGCCATAGACGCCGTGATCCCCACCGCCTGGAAGAAGCGCCTGCCGCAGTTCTGGCACCGGCACTAGAAAGTCTTACGCTTGGATAGCACCAAGCTGGCCACATGCCCGGGGTTCCTCAGGGCTAGAGGGCTATTGACGCCCCCTAGCGCAGCCCGTCTGCTGTGCTGGGGTGATTCATCGACAGAGGCCACAACATGAATGCCAAGCAACACATCAAGAGCATTGGACGCAGGGCGCTGCTTTTCTTATCCATCATGGGCCCCGGGCTGATAACCGCCAGCGCCGACAATGATGCCTCGGGCATCGCGACCTACTCCATGGCTGGGTCCATCTACGGGTACGGGTTTCTCTGGCTTATCTTGTGGGTCACTGTTGGCGAGATAGTCACTCAGGAGATGGCTGCTCGCATGGGGGCGGTTACCGGTGAGGGCTTGACTGATATGATCCGCAAGCGATACGGCGTCAAGACAACCTTCTTCGTGATCCTGGGTTTGGCCGTCGCCAACCTGGGCACTACGGCGGCTCAGTTCGCCGGCGTCGCTGCCGGTTCGGAGCTCTTCGGCGTATCGCGCTACTTCGCCGTCCCTCTGGCTGCCCTGCTTGTCTGGTTCTTGGTGCTGCGCGGCTCTTACAGCCGAGTCGAGAAGGCACTGCTGTTCCTCAGCCTGTACGCCCTAGCATACATCGCCTCTGCGATCCTCGTCGGTCCGGACTGGAGCATGGTGATCCGTGACGCAATCGTGCCAACCTTCCGTCTCGAGACGCACTTCCTGCTGGCACTCATGGCCACCATCGGTACCACCATGACCCCTTGGGGATGCGCCTACATGCAGGCATCCGTGGCCGACAAAGGCGTGAGCATGGACAGGTACGGTTACACTCGAACGGACGTGATAGTAGGAGCGGCGGCTGGCAACGTCGTGTCCGCGTTCATCATCATCTGCACGGCGGCAACTCTGTTCACCCACGGCGTCCGCGTGGAGACTGCCGAACAAGCCGCACTGGCGCTCGCCCCTCTGGCTGGCCAGTGGGCCAAACAGCTCTTTGGCATCGGCCTGCTCGGAGCCTCCTTGCTGGCTGCCACTGTCCTACCCCTAGCTACTACGTATGCTGTCTCGGAAGCTTTCGGGTGGGAACGCGGAATTGACCGCAGTTCCACGGAAGCGCCCATGTTCTATGGCATCTACACCACATTGATTGTGCTGAGCTCGGTTTTCGTGCTGATCCCGGGGCTGCCGCTGTTCCCATTGATGTGGTTGTCTCAGATTGCCAATGCCGTGCTGCTTCCGGCCATCTTGGTGTTCATGCTCATATTGGCGAACGACGTCAATCTCATGAAGCAGTGGCGCAACACGCGTGTGAACAACTGGGCGGCCGGAACCCTGGCTGTGCTTGTGACCATCTCCACCGTGGCGATGCTGGCTGCTCCGCTGCTGGGATACTGAGGCTCTCAGGCCTCAGTTGGAGCAGAGTCGCAGAATGAGACTGTCAGTCATGACATGCGCAAACACCACCGCGCAGTTCCCAACATGGGACTGCCAGCGAGTTAGACACGCCCAATGACTATTTCCGCCGACGCTCAAGCTCGTCCGTAATGCGGCGCAAGAGCTGTAAAAGCTCGGCATCGGACATCCTGCCCAGATCGGTGCCCGCTGTTGCGGCCCCCGGCCCGTGGCCCGCAAACGCCCCCGCCAGGAACGCGCGAAGCTCATCCAGACCCTCAAAGTAGATTACCTCGCTGGTGTGCGCGTTCACAAGCGCAGTTCGCCTCACTCCGGCATACTCCGTATTCGTGATGGACACCTGCCAGTACAACGTACTACCCTTGATGATAGGCCTGGGCTCCACGGCCACAACATCTCCGGAGGACTCCTTCTCTCCGCGAGAGTACCAGTTATAGGTAGGGAAAGCGCTGCGCACGTAACCCAGAGCGGCAATCGGACCAATCAGTCCGGCGTCCTGTGGCAATTCCTCGATCTGCATTCGCCCCGTGCGCGCGTCGACGAACAGCATCTTGAAGATGCTATATGAAGGCCCGTAGGGTTCCAGTCCGAGAAACCACTGCGGTCCATCGGGCGTCGGCAATAGGTAAGGCATCTGATTGGACCAACTCGACATGCGGGGAAGCTCGGCTTGATCACGGTGCCAGAACCAAGCATTCAACACGCCTCCACGGTAGCCCCAGGCATCACCGATCGCTCGCGCCAGCGCTTCGGGAAAGAGCCACTGCCCGCTCAACCTGGTGTCTGACATCGCCTGCTGCGGGCTGAGATCTTCGATCTTCCCATCGCTTTGAACAACGAACACGCCGCCCCAATAGGGAACCTGGACCGGAAAGACGTAGCGATAGCTTACGTATGGCGCAACGACCAGAACCTGGTCCTCATGGCGCAGATAGTAGAATTCGGGCAGGTCGACTGCATAGTGCCTTCTCCAGATCGGCCAGGTGATGTGTGTGGTGATGCCCATGCCTTCGCCGTACTTCATCGCCTGATGCACCGTCTCCACCTGTCCATCTGGTTTGACCACCATGAAGCCATCCGCCTGGGTGAAAAGGCGATTCCATAGACCGGTCGGCACTCTCGGCGCCACCCAGTCCAGCTCACCTCCCACGTCTTGCGGATCGATGTCGCCGATCTCATACCTAGACTCCTGGATCTTGTTACGGGCAAAGCGCTCAGCCACCTCCAAAGGAAGGTAGCGTACTTCGCTGGTCTCCGGTAGGGTATGTAGCGGATGCGCCTCCAGGTCGCGGACCAAGTACCACCGCGCCAGCCCATCAGCAATCCTGGCATACAAGACCAGTAGCACCACCAGAGAGAGGACCGCCGGCAGGAGTCGCAGTCTGGCCTTCCAGCCACCGTGTGCAATCGCGCGCACCGCCATCGCAGCTCCAGCAAGGATGACCAGCGAACCCGTCAGGTGACGCCACAGCAGTCCGAACCACAGCCAGTGGAAGGCCGGGGCGGTCAAGATGGCCAGAACCAGCAAGAGCACGCAAGCGACCACACAACCGCCCCTCCAACGACGGACCGCCAACAGCTTGCAGCCGCCTGTGGTAGAGGAGGACAGTCTTGGAGTCCTGTCCAGCTTGCGAACACGCATGCGCTCGGAACTGGATGTCTCAGTCATGTACCCTCCCCAGAAAGAAACGCAGAGCCCCGGGCAGTCGTCGTGCCCAAGCCGATTCATGATGTATGCCGCCCGGGTCTTCCAGGTAGTGGAAGCTCGCGCCCAGCTCATAGCCCTTGCCTACAAGTAGGTCACGCATGGCACGTACCGATTTCAGGTACGACTCCGAATCCCGCCGCATGCGCTGCGTTTCTCGCCGGCCGCTGTGCGCCTCGCGCGTGCCGACATCCATGTAGACTTTGCCTGGAGTAAAGGGTGCCGCGCGTACGAAGGCGAATGCCTCAGCCTCGACAGGTCCAAACGCAAGGCTCATCGCCCCTGCGTACCCATAGACATCTGCGCAGTGAAAGAATGCGTACAGGCTGATCAGGCCACCCAGCGAGGATCCCATGATGCCGGTGTGCTTGCGACCCGGCAGCGTGCGAAAATCCCGGTCGACCAGTGGCTTCACCGTCTCTGCCAGGAAAGCCATGTAGGCTTCGCCAAGTCCCGTGCGATGATGAAGCGCTCGAAAAGGAGTGTACTCAGCCACGCGGCGACGTCCCATGTTGGGAATACCGACTACGATCGCCTCCAGGCCTTCGGCGCTCAACGCCTGCATAGTCTCGTCTACTTGCCACTCGCCAGCGTAGCTTGTGGCTGAATCGAACAAATTCTGGCCATCGTGCATGTACAGAACGGGATAGCGCCTGACGCCTTGCCGATACGATGGCGGCAGGTACACCAGCAGGGCCCGTTCGTTCCCCAGTTGTGGGCTGGATACTGCTTTGAGCATCCTGACTGTTCCGACCACGGTGTGGTCATGCCCGGCGTGCACCTTACGATAATCAAGCCAGTGTTTCACACTTCCTCCACGTCACCCTTGGGAAGGAGTCAGGACTGTCACATCTCGCGCGTCTGGCCTGCACCGTCTTTCTGCTTATGCACTAGACGCGCCTGCGTTCTTCTTGGCTGCTTGGTGCGCATCCACCGCTTGCTTCATTCTCGCAAGTGCCTCAAGCAGCGTCGCACGACGACAAGCAAAGTTGAGGCGCACGTAACCCTCACCGCCACGCCCGAAAAGCGCACCGTCGTTCAGTGCAACGCGGGCTTGCGAAAGGAAGAACTCATAGGGACTGCCTTGCAGTGCGAGCCGACGGCAGTCGAGCCATCCCAGGTATGTGGCTTCGGGTTTGGCCATCTGGATTGAAGGCAGGTGATCGCCCAAGTACTCTGACAGCAAGTCGCAATTGGTCTGCAGGTAGTCCAGCACCGCATCGAGCCACGGTTGGCCATCGCGGTAGGCCGCCAAAGCTGCTACCTGCCCAAGCACGTTCACATCGCCGACCATGCCTGCGGCTGCATCGCGCAGTCTCTGACGCAGCCCAGCGTCCGGGACCACCGCCAAAGAGCAGTGCAGGCCCGGGATGTTGAATGTCTTACTCGGAGCGATCAACGTGATGGTTTGCCGCTCGACCTCGGGCGATAGGGAGGCGATGGGCACATGCTGATGACCCGGCAAGACCAAGTCGCAATGGATCTCATCCGAGCAGATGGCCATGTTGTTGCGGAGGCAGATGTCGGCCATGGCTTCCAGCTCTTGCCGCGAAAAGACCCGTCCTACCGGGTTGTGGGGGTTGCACAGTATGAAGATGCGCGTGCGCGCACTGATAGCACGCTCGAATAGCTCAAAATCCACCGAGTAGCTTCCGTCCGGCCGGCGTGTCAACTCCATCTCATCGGACACGCATCCTGCATGGGCAGGCGCATGCAAAAAGGGTGGATAGACCGGGGTTTGGATCAGCACGCCGTCCCCCGGCTGGGTCAAGGCACGCACAGCCAGGTTGAAGCCGCTAACCACTCCCGGCATAAGCATGAGCGCCTCAACGGCGACCCGCCAGCCATACAAGCGCTGCATTCGCTCTGCGACGATCTGGCACAGCTCGTGTGAGTCGTGACCATAGCCGAACACTCCATGCTCCACGCGCTCATGCAGTGCGCGTCGCACGGGTTCGGGAGAGAGGAAATCCATGTCAGCCACCCACAGCGGCAGCACATCCGGCTCATAGCGGTTCCATTTCACGCTATCGGAACGACGACGGTCAATCAGTTGGTCCAAATCGCAGGTCATGTTCTCCCCATAGGCAGTGATGCGGAAGGAGCAGCTGCCGTGTGCGTGCAGGCGCGTGCCATTGTAATCGAAGAGCGGTACAATCGCCAAAGCCCCAGGTTCCCGAGCTTGTGCAAAAGTCGGACGAAGCAATCTTAAAGTTTCGCAACTTTAGGCCCGTGTACACTTGTCAAAAAGGAGTTTCTGTGCTAGAATTGCCCACTACTAGCCCTTGCCCCATGGACGCATCGCACCACTAGATCTTGTGGTGTCCAGAGGTGCCTGCCTCATGAAGAAGGGAGCCGTGTCATGCGTTGTCCGTACTGCCAAGAGGGGGACTCTCGCGTTATCGACAGCCGCGAAGTCGGCAATAGCATCCGTCGCCGCCGCGAGTGTGTGCGCTGCGGCCAGCGTTTCACCACCTATGAGCGTCTTACCCCCGTCAGCCTGCTGGTAGTAAAGCGTGACGGACGCCGAGAGCCCTTTGACCGCGAGAAACTTCATCACGGCATTCTCACTGCCTGTGCCAAGCGCCCCATCCCAGAACAAACCATCGAGGGCGTGGTGGCCCAGCTCGAGACCGCGCTCTTTGCCCTGGGCAAGGCGGAGGTAGAAAGCAAAGTTATCGGCCAGATGGTGATGGAGCAGTTGCGTGCACTGGACGATGTGGCATACGTTCGTTTTGCTTCGGTCTATCGGCGATTCCAGGACGTGGACGGCTTGGTCGAGGAAATCAACCAGTTCAAGAAATGGAAGAAACGTAGCGCTTCCAAGGCGTCCTCCGGTTCCAGGGCGCGTACTTGATCGCCCTCCACACCGACCATGCCCGCTCAGAGAGGGCTGCTGAAACGGCCGAACCCCGGCCCGTCAAACCTTGCCGTCACCCCATCGCACGAATATCATACGTCAGGCATCGTAGCCGCACCTTACAGAGTTGATCAGAGGAGCAGACATCATGGTCCAGTCCCTGCTGGAGCAGAGCAGCCGCGTAAGCACCAGCATTGCCACTGTCCAGAAGCGAGACGGGCGCATTGTGCCCTTTGACGCCAAGCGCATCCACGCTGCCGTTCTGCGCGCCTATCAGGCCGTGGGCCATTCCGAGGGCAATCAGCGGGCGCTGATCGTGACGCAGAAAGTGATCGACGTACTGGAAGACCGTCTTGGCACCCTATCCTGCCCGCAGGTAGAACAGATCCAGGACATCGTCGAGGAAGTGCTCATCCTCTCTGGCGAAGTTCAAGTCGCCAAGGCCTACATCCTATATCGCAATCAGCGCTCCCAGGTCCGCGAAACCGACAAATTGCTTCTCGATGGCATGAAGCTGGTGGATGACTACATCGATCGTGCTGACTGGCGTGTCAACGAGAACGCCAACATGAACTACTCGCTACAGGGCCTGAATTTCTATGTGGCTTCCAGCATTGCTGCCAAGTACTGGCTCAACAAGATCTATCCTCCGGAGGTCGGCCAGGCCCACATCGAGGGGGATTTCCACATTCACGATCTGGGCATGCTGGCAACCTACTGCTGTGGCTGGGATCTGCAGGACCTGCTGCTGCGGGGCTTCGGCGGCGTTCCCGGCAAGCTTGAAAGCAATCCAGCCAGACACCTGCGCACTGCCCTGGGGCAGCTCGTCAACTTTTTCTACACGGTGCAAGGCGAGTCCGCCGGCGCCCAGGCCATCTCAAACTTCGACACACTGCTTGCCCCCTTTGTACGTCATGATGGCCTTTCCCAGACCAGCGTGAAACAAGCGTTGCAGGAGTTCGTGTTCAACATCAACGTTCCCACTCGCGTGGGCTTTCAGACGCCCTTCACGAATATCACTCTCGACCTGACCCCACCCTCCACTCTTGCGCATAGCCCGGCCATTGTCGGTGGACGGGCTCTAACCGAGAGCTACGGCGAGTTTCAGGCCGAGATGGACATGATCAACCGTGCCTTTGCAGAAGTGCTACTCGAGGGTGATGCCCGTGGCCGCGTGTTCACTTTCCCCATCCCTACCTACAACCTCACCAAGGACTTTGAGTGGGAGAACCCTGTCCTCGAACCGCTATGGCGAGTAACGGCCAAGTATGGCATTCCCTACTTCGCCAACTTCATCAACAGTGATCTGCAGCCCGAAGACGCGCGCTCCATGTGCTGCCGCCTGAGACTGGATAACCGCGAATTGCGCAAGCGCGGTGGCGGCCTCTTTGGCGCCAACCCGCTGACTGGCAGCATCGGGGTCGTCACCTTGAACCTGCCGCGCATTGGCTATCTCGCCACCAGTGAGCGCGACTTCTTCTACCGTCTCGAGCGCCTGATGGACACGGCTCGCACTTCGCTGGAGATCAAGCGCAAGGTTCTGGTGCGCCACACCGAGCACGGCCTCTATCCTTACAGCCGGCACTATCTCGCAGCCATTCGGGCCAGTTCTGGCTCTCATTGGGCAAACCACTTCTCAACCATTGGGGTTGTAGGCATGGAAGAATGCTGCCGGAATTTCCTGGGCGTAGGCATCGAGCACCCCGATGGCCGCAGTTTTGCCGCGCGGGTACTGCAGTTCATGCGCCACCGGCTCTTGAGCTATCAGAACGACACCAGCAATCTCTACAACCTGGAGGCCACACCTGCCGAGAGCGCAAATTACCGCCTGGCCAAGGCCGACCGCAAGCAATACCCCGATGTCGTCACCTCCGGGACACACGAAACACCTTACTACACCAATTCAACGCACCTACCCGTAAGTTGTACCGCCGATCTCTTCCGCGCCTTACAGCACCAGGACGAGCTGCAGACGCTGTATACCGGTGGCACTGTCTTCCACGCTTTCATCGGCGAGCAGATTGACGACTGGCGCCAGGCGCGTTTGTTAGTGCGGCGCATCGCAGAAAACTTCCATCTGCCTTACTTCACGCTTACCCCCACGTTCAGCATCTGCCCCGTGCATGGCTATCTTAACGGTGAGCAACAATTCTGCCCATATGAACACACCGAGTCAGAACTGCAGCAATATGGGGTGGAGGTGCCAGCCTGCTAGTCATCCCCACCTCAAGAGGAGAGCAAAATGGTTGACCATACCAAAAGCGACGCACCCAAAAGCTTCAAGCGTGTACCATGCGAAGTCTATTCTCGCATCGTGGGCTACCTGCGACCCGTGCGTGACTGGAACCAGGGCAAGAAGCAGGAGTTCGTCGAGCGCAAGATGTACGACGTGTCTGCCGAGCCACCCACGAGCCCCAAGTCCAAGCCCTGAGTGCACGTCAAAGCGCTGCGACAGGCCTCGCTAATCGAATACCCCGGCCGCGTCGCCGACGTCGTGTTTGTCGGCGGGTGCAACTTCCGCTGCCCCTTCTGTTACAATGTGGACCTCGTGCTGCGCCCAGAGGACCTGGACGATCTCCAAGTGCCAGAGTTGCTGCAAGAGCTGCAACAACGTCGTGGTTTCATTGACGGCGTGGTCGTCACCGGTGGGGAGCCGGCACTGCAGCCTGATCTGTGCGAGTTCCTGTCCAGCCTCAAACGTCTAGACCTGGCGGTCAAGCTGGATACGAACGGGTCGATGCCGGACGTGCTACGACAGTGCCTGCAACAGCACTTGGTGGACTATGTCGCAATGGACGTGAAGACAGGCTTGTCACACTATGCACAAGCCACCGGGCGGCCCGTCGATGTAGAGTGCATCAGGCAGTCCATCGCCCTGCTACTCGCATCGGGCGTAGAGTACGAGTTCCGGACCACTGTCGTAACCCCGCTTGTGGGACTGGGCGATATCGCCGAAATCCTCGAGGCAGTCTCTGGTGCGCGGCGCTATCGTTTGCAAGCCTTTCGGCCCGGTCCGACAGTTGGATGGGGAGACACGCCAGCGATGAGCGCACCACCTGTGGAGTTGATGCAAAGCATGGCAGACATGGCTGCGCGGCGCATTGTTGATGTGCGCATTCGTGGGCAGAGCAGCGAAAGCTAGCAGTCTCGGGCAATCAAAGGGAGGCGCCAATGGGCAATCAGCCCTGGTGGAAAGGCGCGGTCTTTTACCAGACCTACCCGCGTAGCTTTGCGGACAGCAACGGAGATGGCATCGGTGACCTGCCGGGCATCATCCAGAAGCTTGACTACCTTGTCTGGCTGGGTGTGGATGCCGTATGGCTGTCACCGCACTACCCATCGCCCCAGTTCGACTGCGGATACGACATAGCCGACTATGCTGCGGTCAATCCAGAATACGGCAGTATGGACGACTTCCGCCATCTGTTGGACGGATTGCACCAGCGCAACATGCGCTTGATTCTGGACTTGGTACTGAACCACACCTCGGATCAACACCCCTGGTTTCGTGAGTCGCGGTCGAGTCGTGACAATCCCAAGCGTCACTGGTACGTCTGGCGCGACGGGAGGGATGATGGCCCTCCCAACAACTGGGAATCGACCTTTGGCGGATCTGCCTGGGAGTTCGACTCCGGCACGGGGCAGTACTACTACCATTTCTTCTTCCGACAGCAACCGGATTTGAATTGGCGCAACCCGGAAGTGCAATCAACGGTGTTCGACGCAGTACGTTTCTGGTTGGACATGGGCGTGGACGGTTTCCGGCTCGATGCCCCAGGGACTCTGTTTGAGGCAGAGGACCTGCGTGACAGCGCAGTCTCAGAGTCGCTGCTCGAGCTCTACGCGCAGTGGCAGTTCGGACCTACCCAAGAGACAAGACAAGCGGCGCGGCGGCGACTCGACCTCAAATTCAAGCTGCAAGAAGGACAGCCAGAAGTGCATCGCGTGCTGCGTCACTTGCGCAGCCTGCTGGACCAGTACCCCGAGCGTTTCGCCGTGGGTGAGACCTCAGACCCCAAGTACTACGGTCATGGGCGAGACGAGTTGCACAGTGTTTTCAACTTTGAACTCCTGGATCTAGAGCGCCTAGATGCCGGCCAAGCCCATCGCCTCCTGTCGGCTCGGCTGCCCAAGCTGCCTGCGGAGGCCTGGGAGGCAAACACGTTGAGCAACCACGACGTCAGCCGCAGCCGCTCGCACTTTGGTGACGGGGAGCATGATGCGGCCTGGGCTCGTCTCGCTGCCACCCTTACGCTTACCCTGCGCGGGTCACCATTCCTCTACAATGGTGAGGAAATCGGCATGCAGGACTGGCCCATGCCACGCGCGGATCTGTTTCGAGACAATCTGAGTGTGTGGATCTACGATACCGCGCGCCGGCAGTTGGGCATGCAGGAGGCAGGTGCGCTACAGGTCGCAAATCTGAAAGGCCGCGACAAGTGCCGTACGCCCATGCAGTGGGGACCAGAGCCCAACGCGGGCTTCTGCCCTGCCGCGGTCACGCCTTGGTTACCCGTACATCCCAATCACAGGCAGGGCGTAAATGTCTGCGACCAAGATCGAGATCCTGACTCGCTCCTGCGCTTCTACAGACGCCTAATCAAACTGCGCCGGAGCAGCCCTGCTCTTCGCCAGGGCGACATGAGCTTGCTGGACGACACGTCTATAGGATGCCTAGCTTACATCAGACGCACGGCAGAACAAGGGCTTGTAGTTGCGCTCAACCTCAGCGGGGATCGGCAGCCAGCTCTTTTCCAACGAACGAAGCGCTGGCTTTCAAGGGTGCGCATGCGCTGTCTGTTTTCGACCCATCGGCGACCGGGGTCTCTCGAAGCACTCGCCGGGCTTGGCCTGGCCCCCTACGAGGCATACATCGGAGAGCTGAGAACAGGTTGACCGGCGAGAGTGCCGGTCCCATGGTGCGTACCACACCGGCGCCAGGGCGCGTCACGTGCCTGTGGATACGGTTGCCAACCTAGCGCCTTTCGAGTCCCAGCACCAGTGCCTCCTGTGCTCCCAGATCGAGTGAATAGCCACCTCCAGAGTAAGCAGGACACATCCGGGTGCCCAACAGATCCACAACGTTCCAGACTCCACTCGGGATGGGGGCGGAGCCCAGCAACAGAGTTGCCGCTGTTGGTGTGTGATCGAGGTTGAACACCACCAGCACGCGATCCTCCGCGTCCTGGCGTAGGTACGCGCCCACATAGGGCCGGTCCTCTTCGAGGGCAATGCGCTCAGAGCTGCCCAGACGCAGGGCAGAGTGAGTGCCGTGCATGCGGATCAAGCGCCGATACAGGTTCAACAGAGAACCTGGGTCGCTGGTCTGTTCTTCTACCGAAACGCCGTCGCCCGCGCGATTGCCACGTCCATCGGGGCGGAACCAGGTGGGCATGCCCGCGCCCTGCTCAACCGCATACCAATCCATAGGCTCGCGGCAGTAATCACTGCCGAAGGGCTGTGTCGTGTCGCGCTCTCCCGCCATGCCGATCTCTTCGCCATAGTAGAGCATGGGCACGCCGGGAAGCGTGAACAGCATGGTCGCAGCCAGCCTGGCGCGCTGCATATCTGCGTGCACCACGCTCATGATACGGTCTGAGTCAGGAGCGCTGAGATAACCGATACCAAGCGCACCCTGCGGATAGAGCTCCGCTTTCTGTGCCAGCGCTGTCGCAATCAGCTCGGAGCGACCAGCTCCACCCAGCACACTGCTCTCACTTCCTTTCTCAGACCCGGTGAGTGCCGAGTGCAGCAGAATGTCCAGTACTGCATCAAACGGCTCCTGATACGATGCCACTGCACCATCTGCGCTCGGCGCCAGCGAGGCCGCCAGCACAAAGTCCGGTCGCAGTCCTTTGCACTGGGCGCGCAAGCGCTCCCAGAAAGAGGCAGGCAGTAGGGATGGGCGATCGCATAGATAGCCATCCACCCCGTCGCCGCAGTTCCCGTCGCCATCCAGGTCCATCCAGTAGCGGGCAACCCGCAGTGCGTATTCCTGCACACCCCTGCTGGCGCCATTCAACAGCGGCAGCGTCGGTACACCGTCCAGCGCCCGGTAACGCGTCTGCGGATAATCCAGCCATTGGAACCACTCCGAGTAGGCAGAGGGCTCATGGTCATAGGCGTGCTGAAAAAAGGCTTGTTGGTCTGACACATAACCCATCACGTACTGTAGGATCACTTTCATACCTCGCCGGTGGCAATCGCCCACAAGGTCCAGCAGATCCGCACGACTGCCGTACTCGGGTCGAATCGCAAAGTGATCCAGCGTATCAAAGCCATGGGCGCTGGTCGCGGAGAAGACAGGCAATAGGCACAGGACGCTGACGCCTAGGTCGTCGGTGGTACTGGGATCGCCGTCGTTGAGATAGTCGAGTTTCTGCTTCAAGCCGCTCAGGTCGCCTGTACCGTCCCCATCGGCATCGTTGAAGCTGCCCACGTGCACCAGATACAGCACGCCGTTCTCGATCCAGCTCAAGGCACGCGCTGGCACAGGGGTAGGCGTAGCGATGACCGGCACAGGGGTGGGTGTAGCGAGGATCGGCGTCCGGGTGGCAAGCGACGATGCAGGTGAAGCGGCTGTCGGAGTCGCTGGCCGCAGATCGCTGGACTGACAAGCCAACAGTCCTAGAGCCACCACCACGCTACCCCACGCATTCCTGCTTCTGAATCGGGCCGCAATCACCGCAGAACTCCTCCAGGATGACAAATGCCCTCCTTCAAGTGTGCCTCAACAAGCATAGCGTAAGCGAGCAATAGTTGCAAATTAGGAACCTACTAGTACTTTACAAATCTGAAATCGTCCAGTATAATGTGTAGGAAATCAGCCCATGGGCGCGCATCGAGAAGGATTATCACTTTCTGCGCATCGACTCGAGGCATTTGGCAGAAGGAGGGATAGTGGCCACGGTTGCGGATACGTCACAACGAAGTCAGTTGCGCAAGCTGGAGCGCATCGCTCCAGCGCTTGTCGCGCTTGCGCGTGGCGCGTACACGGCTGAGGTAGCTCAGAGCTCTGGCGTCTCCACCGTGACCGTCCTGAACTGGATGGATTGGAGCTGGAAGCACCGGGCCGAGACTGAACAGTACCTTCGCGACCACTATGCCGACCTGACCTCCGAGCAATTGGCCAGCCTCTGGGCACGCATCGAGCGCCGCCGCGCCAAGCGTCAGCGTCGACTCGACGTGACAAGCATCCTGACCCGCAGAGACTGGGGAAGCTAGGCGCTTGTTCCCTCGCCAAAGGTGCTGGGGTTGGATAACCAACCGGGGCTGAGATCCAGTTGCAGCCCCGGTTGATGTTTGACACAAGCGTGCCCCGGGACTATGCTACCAGACGCGTCGTCCCTGCACTCCGCAACCGGAGCCAACATGACACTCGCACCGCATTCAAGACTCCTGTGTCCAGAACCATGAAGATCGAGCTCATCAGCCAATGGCCGACCAGCCCGACTCACGTCACCCCCATCCTTTTCGTGCATGGGGCCGCATGCGCCGCCTGGTGCTGGAGCGAGCACTTTCTGCCATTCTTCGCCCAGAACGGCTACGTGTCGCACGCGCTTAGCCTGCGCGGCCATGGCGGCAGCGAGGGCCGCAGTAGGCTCCACTGGGCTTCCATCACGGATTATGTACAGGACGTTGCGCAGGCCGTTGCGGCGGTCGGGCAGGAGCCCGTGTTCGTAGCCCATTCCATGGGCGGCCTGGTGTTGCAGCACTATCTGGGCATGCACACGGCTCCGGCCGCAGTGCTGATGGCATCGCTGCCTCATACGGGGCTTGCCTGGCGCAGAGCCGGCCTGATGCTGCGGCAGCTGGCAATGAGTGGGTTAAACTCGCTGACTGGCAAGCCGTCGCAGCGGACGCTGAGAAGTCTCTTTGCGGGGGAACTGGCAGATGAGCGCTTGCGTCATTACCAAGGGCTGGTGCAACCGGAATCGCTGCGAGCCTGTCTGGAGATCGCAGCGGGGCATCTGCCACACCCGGGGCGGGTGCGCACGCCGATGTTGATTCTGGCGGCTGAGGGCGATTGCCTGTTGTCGCCTGCCGAGATGTATGGCCTGGCCCACGCCTATCGCGCAGATCTTGAGGTAGTGCCCAACATCGGCCATGTGATGATGCTTGATGCTGGCTGGGAACGGGCTGCAGAGCGCATCCTGGCCTGGCTGTCCAGGGTACCTGGGTTGTTATGAGCGGCGACGGAGCACCCTTTTGAGGATACTCGAGCAGACTGGAGGCAAGTTGAGCACGCGCATGTGTCCTGCCACCGCGCTCGCTCTGATCGCACTGGCAGCCTTGTCCTGCCGAGCGCAGACACCCGCGGCGACGCCAACCTTTCTTCCAGCCACTGCTACGGCATCCTCGACTCGGCCGTCCACACGAACCCCTTTCCCTGCCACGCCCACGCCAGTGCTCACGGTGACGTCCACTGCCACGACATCTCCAACGCCCCTGCCGGTGGCATCGCCGACGGAGCAACCTCGGATTGTGCTGACAGAGGTCAGTACGCAAGGTGACGCGCCTGGCACATTGCACGTGGCCGGCCAGGCACAGGTCTTCGAAGCTACGGTATCTCTGCGCGTCAGGAGCTTGGACGGCCGGATCATCGCCCAAGGAGTCACCATGGCTTCGCAGGGCGCTCCCGAATGGGGTGAGTTCAACGTTGACGTGCTGTACCCACCTCCTGCCGAGGAGCAACTGGCCACGCTGGAGGTGTACGAGGAAAGCCCCCGAGACGGGTCAGCCCAGAGCCTCGTTCGCGTGCCAGTCACTCTGAATTCCTTTCCAGAACTCAGCCTTTGGAATACCTTTGTCAGCCCGGAGTATCACTTGCAGATGCGCTTCCCATCCACTTGGCACCTCAATCAAGGCACGTTCTTTCCACCTCCGCCCGCCACAACCAAATTCAGCACCTACGACGCCGAAGACGTGCACACGCTGGGAATGCGGGACGCCGAGGTATGGGTCAGGGTCTCTGACACAGCGAGCATCGCCGAGATGGAAGACCTGGAGAGAAAAGGCTACCGCAAACGCAAACTGATTCTCAACGGACGCTCCGCCGTACGCTATACCGACCTTGCCCCGCATCATGGTATCTACGATGTGGTGTATACCTTGACAGGATCCGGAGAATACCGCATTCATCTAAGCGCAGCGACGCATGACTTTGATGCCGTGTTCTCTTTGATGTTGAGTACGTTCGCCGGGTAGGCTCTCACAACACAGCTTTGTAGGCAAGCCCAAGCTCCTCGTGCAACTCGGAGCTTGGTGAGTATAGAGAGGCAACCAGAAAAAGGGGAAGACTGATGCCAGACGACGCAACCATGCTGGCTCGCCGCGCAGGCGAGTTGATGAACCAGAAGTACCACTGAAGCGAGGCGCTCATGCTCACCGTGGGTGAGCATCTGCTGGGGGACCCGGATTCCAGTGTGGTCAAGATCACCAGCATTTTCGGAGGCGGCCTTGCGGGAACGCACCAGGAACTCTGCGGCGCACTGAGCGCAGGGGTGATGATTATCGGGATGCTCTACGGTCGTGCCAGCCTGGCGGAGGATGAGCAGTTTGCCCGCAAGTTGGCCACGAGCTTGCGTGAGCGCTTCCTCGCCGAGTTCGGCACAACGCAGTGCGCTC
>CAYZKS010000049.1:17036-18735 GCA_964478725.1 uncultured Anaerolineales bacterium | reverse complement strand
CGAAGAAGGGGTTTGTGAACAGTGTCACGGCATGGCCTCGCCGCTTGAGCTCAACGGCGAGCCCAACCATGGGGTACACGTCTCCATAGCTTCCCAACGTGGCGACCAGGATGTTCATGTCACTCCCTTTCTAGCATATACGCCAGGACCCAGCCCCCGGTTCATTTCAGATTCTGGCTACCCCCTTGACAAAATCGGCGTTTTGTGCTATTATATTGTCAGACAATACATGTTGTTACGATATACTTGCAGGCGATATAGATCGGAGCTCGAGTATGGTGCGAGAGGAAGTGCAACAATACCTGCCCTTGACCGAGGCCACCTACTATATCTTGCTGGCGCTCGTCAGCCCACTGCATGGATACGGAGTCATGCAATGGATCCACGAAACCAGTCGCGGACTGGTCACGGTCGGCGCAGGCACGCTCTACAACGCCTTCTCCCTGCTCTTGAAGGAAGGGCTGATCGTCAAGGTGGATGAGGATGAACGCAGAAAATACTACCGTCTGACCACAAAAGGCAAGCAGGTGTTGCTGCGACAGATCGAACGCCTGGAGGTCATGACCGCAGCGGGGCAGGACGCCAAGGCGAGCCTGGCAGAAGCGGGCAAAGGAGACACAGATGCATAGTCAGTCGATGCGCAGCTTCAAGTGGTTTTGGCCCTGGCAGGATCGGGAGGAAGAACGCTGGCTGCGACAGATGTCGCTCGAGGGCTGGCACCTCACATCAAGAAGTTGGCCGTTCTACACCTTCGTTAGGGGAGAGCCAACCGACTATGTCTATCGGCTGGATAGTTCCACGCGTTCAGGCCGAGACCTGGAGGACTATCTGAGTTTCTTCAAGGAGGCGGGATGGGAGTACCTTGGGAAGCTCTCGGCCTGGCACTACTTCCGCCAGTCCGTGGTAGACGGCCAGCCCTCTGAGATCTACACGGACAGCGAATCCAAAGTCGACAGATACCGGCGACTGCTCTGGACGCTGCTCACGCCGTCGCCACTGAGCATGGTTGTCACCCTGGCGGCGATGAAAAAGTTCGGACGGCACCCGCCGTGGCTTGTCGCGCTCACCGTCACCATCTTCGTGGTTTGGACGGCATACTCTGTGGCGGCCGCGATCATGATCTGGAGGCGCATCCAGGAGGCCAAGCGCGCCCAACTGGCCTGAGTCCGTGCGGGCAGCACGCATGCCCGCTATACGCTGCTCTGCCTAGGCCGTGATCAGTTCCATGACGATATGCGCCCACTCCCAGAGGCGCTGTGGCTGATACCGCACGGTGCTGATGTCCTTGATGATAATCTCAATGACACACCCTTGGGCCTTCTGCAGCAACTCGCTCATCTCCCGGCGCGCCCGCTCGGGATTCCAGACGTCCTCAGCCAGGATGGCAGGATTGGGCTTGTAGGAGAAGACATAGCGATCTCCTACGTTCTTCACAGCCTCTTCCACGTTGATCCAGGGGCTCATGGAGATCTTGCGCAGATTGGGCACCTGCTCCACCATGGCCAGCCTGCGGTGCAACGGCTCGCAGCATCCGTAGTAGTTCAGACCAAAACGGCGCAGCCAGCGCAGCTCGTACTGCACGGCGAATTCGTCATGCATGCGCGGCGAGACCGAACCCAGGATCTGCGCCGTCGCACAGCCCCAAAGATCAATCGTGCGCATGTGGTTGGGGTCAAAGTCAGGTTGTGGAAGCTCATCC
>CAYZKS010000049.1:0-16936 GCA_964478725.1 uncultured Anaerolineales bacterium | reverse complement strand
CCCTGGATGGTGGATTGGTGCACCGGCAAGGCTGCAATCTGAGCCTGTTGCTCCGCCAACCGGCGCAGAACGATACGATCCTTCTCTGATGCTGGCTGCATGGTGTCTCCCGACGGTGTGAGATTGATGGTAGACCATAGAGCAAGAACCTTGGCTGTGCCCTTCTAGTACGGACCGCTCTGGAAAACGCCTCGGGCGGCGCTCGGTGCAACAAGCGGCCGAGCCTTTATCAGTGCGCACGTACCTTCTCCCTAAGGTAGGCCAGCCAGTCATGCATGCCGTCCGGGGTGTAGGCAGACGTCTCGATGATCTGCACCCCACGATGCACCTGAAGTGCGTTTTGCCGGCACAGTTGCAGGTCAAAGCGCAGGTAGGGCAGCAGGTCAAGCTTGGTCAGCACGAGCACGTCCGCCAAGTGGAAGAGCAGTGGGTACTTGAGCGGCTTGTCCTCGCCTTCAGTGACGCTCATCAACGCCACCTTCTCATTCTCACCCAAGTCAAAGTTTGCCGGGCAGATCAGGTTGCCCACGTTCTCGATGAACAGCAGTTGCACGGCGTCGAGTGGGAGGGCCTCCAGCGCACGCTGCACGTGATACGCGTCCAGGTGGCAGGACTGGCGTGTGTTGATCTGCACCACAGGCACCTGCGTCGCCGCGATGCGCAGGGCATCGTTGCTGGTCTGCTGGTCGCCTTCTATCACCGCGCAGCACAGCTCGCCTTTCAGACGCTGTAGGGTCTCTACCAGCAAGGTAGTCTTGCCAGAGCCAGGGGAGCTCATCAGGTTGAGCGTGTGAATGCCCCTAGAGCGAAAAAGCGCTCTATTCTGCTGCGCGTACCACTCGTTCTGCTCCAGGATGTTCTGTTCCAGTACAATCACACGGATGTCTTCCTGCTTTGGGAGGCTCTCAGGCCCTGAAGGGTTCTTTCGCCTCTGACCGCGCTCGCACTCCCCCTCGCTACTCATTGCGCTCTTCTCCTGCCGCCGTTGTCGCGTTACCCGATGTGCCTGCTATCGACTTGACCGCCAGCTCGCGTCCCTGTACGACCTCAAAGCAGGATTGCATACACGCGGGGCAGCGCAGGTCATCCAGATCGCCCAGGTACTCGTTCTCGCACTGCGTGCAATACAGCACCAGCGGCGGCGTTACATACTCGATCTCTGCCGTCTCGAGCACCGTCCCGGGTGTGAGAGCGCGGAAGGCGAACTCCAGCGCATCGATCTCCACGCCGCTGAACTGGCCGATCTCCAGAGTGAGCTTGTGCACGCGCACCAGCGCGTTCGCTCTGGCTGCTTCCTCGACAATGCGGACGACGTTTTGCGCAATCCCAGCTTCGTGGATTGGGTCCTCTCCCAAACGTCACTGGAGCAGCCTCCTCGAAAAGCGCCTCCACTCGCCTGCCGCAAGTGGATGGCAGTGGCCTCTCGGAATAGCTGCTCTGTTTCCTAGGCTACTGGCCCTTGATCTTGCGCACGGCCAGTCCGAGCATGGCCTCGGCGTTGATGCGCCGGTAGAGGGCATCATTGTCACGGAACACCTTTGGCGGCCGCTGGCGCGCGACCAGACGCAGAGCGCCGTGCGGGCACGCGGACACGCATTGACCACAGCCAATGCAGTTCGCCAAGTCAATGCTCAGGGTGCCATTGGCGACGGAGAAGTTGTGCATGTTGCAGACCGGCACGCATTGCTTGCAGCCGGCGCTGGCGGTGCAGCGCTCAGGGTCAAAGGCCACCACAAAGCGCGATGGAGCCGCGGTGTTTGTCGCCCCACGCAACCTGGCTCGCAGCACCCCGCACGAACACGAGCAACAGTTGCATAGCGTCTGGATCTTGCCATCGCAGTTGCTGACGTTGTGCACCAGCCCGTGATGCTCGCAATCGCGCAGGATGCGCATGGCCTCATCATAGTCCACGCGTCGGGCGTAGCCCGATTCCAGCTTGATCATCGCCAGCTCGTTGAAGTAGAAACAGGTTTCCAGCGGATGGCCGCAATCCTTGCCGATGAGCTTCTTAGTAGCACGGCAGTAGCAGTCGGAGACGACGATCAGCGGCTCTCGTTTGATCATCTCGGAGATCACGTCGATGGGCAGCACCTGGCGGGGATCGGCCACGGGTATGTTGAGGGCTACCTCAGCGGCATCCGTCGCGGGCGCGACGGTCGATTGCACGGGCAGGACGCGATAGTACGGAGTGCGGGTCGGAATTGCCTGCGTGGCGCCTTCGATGAACGCATCCATCACCTTGACGCACACCGTGCGCATGGGCGACTCCTGCTTGAGTCGCACCTGGAATTCCAGCAGGGCGATGACCGGTGCACGACCTACCATGCGCCCGGACGGGCCGACATAGGAATCGACTACGCCTTCTGGTATCAGGCGCATTACCTTTTCGTGCAGCTCCTCTTTGGTGATGCCGACCTTGGCGGCCTTGGGTTCAATCTTCTCCATCGCGACCATTCCGAAGAAGGGCAACAAGAAGAAGACTTGCAGATCCTTGGGGGTCAATGTGGCCTGAAGCGCTTGCTTGAACTCGTCGCGATGAGGCAGGCGCCCCAGCTGAAACTCATAGAAGCCGATCAAACTTGCATACAGATCTTTGTCAGGCATGCTCACCTCCGTGGCAGTATGCAGTTCCAAGCGCGGCCGTGATTGTACTCCTTCTGCCCGTTTTCGCCAACGCCGATGTGGTAGGTGGCACAGCGCACCACACTACCCGCCTGGCAGTGACCAATAGCAGAGTTGGCGCCTGGAGCGCGGCGTGCTACAATCTGACTCGCGGCCCGTTCCTGACCACGCGAGCCATTGCCGCCTCCGCTGCATCCAACTGGGATCGTGCCGTAGCGCTGGCTGTGGCGCATGAGCAAGCTCTCATCTCGCGTCAGATCGTGTACACAGGAGGGAGCGCATGGAAAGCATCAGGACAGCCTTTGCCGCCGCAACGCACGGCTTTCGTTTCGCCAACAGCTTCAGCCTCACGGACACGGTGATTCCGCGTTCGCTGCGCAGAAAGCCGCCGTTTCTCGCCCTGAACGATGTGGTGATTGGCCTATGTGGCGGCATGTGCTTCGCGGCACTTGACTACTTCTACCAACCCAGTCCCACTCCCGGGTTCAGCAGCGTGGATCAGCTCAGCACACAGCTGGTGGACTATCTCTGGAGGCGCCAGTGGGACAGCCTGCGCGGCGGCGCGTTGGCCAAGGTCCTGACCTGGACCCTGCGCCAGGAAAACTCCCTGGCGCGTTCGATCGCTGGATGGGAGGTCCCCAAACTGCGCGCCAGCCTGCGCGACGGAGATCCCTGTGTCCTGGCGTTGATCCGCGTGGGAGGCATTGCGGAGGTGATGGGCAACCATCAGGTGCTCGCTACCGGGTATGACTACGTCCCAGAGACGCAGCACTTGGCCCTCCGGCTCTACGACCCCAATTTCCCGGGCGAAGAGCCCACTGTGACTATGAACCTCTCCCAGCCCGGCGAAGGCATCCACCTGGCGGAATCCACGGGCGAGACTTTGCGCGGCTTCTTTGTCATCGACTACTCGCGCGCGACACCGCCCCTGGGCGCGTGAGCCGCCCAGAAGGAGGCGCAAATGCCAGTCAACACACCCAAGTGCAAGATCACCGTGCTGAAGAGAACGGTCAACCAGGACATCGCGGACCAGTACCTGGAGGCCTCTGGTAGCTGGGGTGCCTGTGAGCAGTTCCGTGAGGGGCAGGAGATCATCGTGGAACACCCCTACCAACCCCCGGAGGGCTTCTGCACTTGGGCCTGGGCCGACATCCGGCACGATATCTCCGCCATCATGGCCGGCGCAGATTTCCCCTGGATCAAGCAACGCGGAGTGGTCATCGCAGGCTGCACCGACTGGTTCAGACCTGTCATTTTCAAGATCGAGAGAATCGGCTAGCCCTGGGTCAAGTCCGTTTCGATCGAACTCGACTTCCTAGCACGCTGCGTTGGCAGTGTGTGGTGTCAAACACCTGGCCGGGCTTGCGGAGAGTCCACAGATGATCGAAATCCAGAACTTGCAGAAGATCGTCGGCCAACAGGTCGCGCTCGATATCCCGGAGCTGCGGGTGGAGCCTGGGGAGATCGCTGCAGTGGTAGGGCCTGCCGGCAGCGGCGTGGAGACGCTGTTCGAGCTGCTCATGGGCAGGTCTCCGCCATCTGGAGGCAGCATCCGTTTGGCGGGAGTCGACCGCACAGACCGCCAGGCCGTAAGCCACAAGGTTGGCGTGCTCTTCTCCGAGGACGCGCTATACAAGCGGCAGTCCCCCTTGGCCAATCTGGTGCTGCATTGCCAGTTGTACGGCCTGCCCAAGTCGCGTGCGCTTGAGGTGCTTGCGCAGATCGGGATGGCGGACCAAGCTGGGGCCAGCGTGGAGAAGCTGGCCTCGGGACTGCAGCGTCGGCTGGCCCTCGGCCGCGCCATTCTGCACCGGCCCAAGGTCTTGCTCCTGTTCGATCCCTTCGCTCGCTGTGACGAGGCCAGCATCTCGCTGCTCAGCAACGTATTGCGCCAACTCGCCAGCGAAGGCGCGGCCATTCTCATTCTGGCCAACGACGTGGGCCGGATGGCCCAGCTAGGCGATGCACTCTACACCATGAATCGCGGGCGTCTGCAAGCGCAGGAACCTGCAGAAGCCAGCACGCAGGTGCAGCCTTTCAAGATCCCAGTGCGCAGCGAGGACAAGGTCATCCTGCTGAACCCGGCGGATATCATCTTCGCCGAAGCCGAGGGCGGGCACGCGTCGTTGCAGACTGCCGAAGGACGCCTGCCAACGCAGTTCACCTTGGCCGAGCTGGAGCAGCGACTGGCGCGCAGCGGCTTCTTCCGCGCCCACCGCGGCTATCTGGTGAACCTGCAGCACGTCAAGGAAGTCATCCCCTACACCCGCAACTCGTTCAGCCTGCGGCTGGACGACGCCGCGGGCACCGAGATCCCTCTGAGCAAGTCCGCTGCGGCCGAACTGCGCGCGCTATTGGGTTACTGAGCGCGGCCGTGGAGTCGCGCCCTCGCCCAGACGCATAGCAGGCGGGGCGCTCCATTCAGCGCCGTATATGCTCCGTTCGTGCTCGTGGAGCGCCTTTCGGCCCGTTTTTGTTGCAGCCCGAGCGCGCATGCTGTACACTGGAGGCAGGTTGAGCACCCAGAAACGGACTGGCGCGCAAGTACCTGGAAGGAGGCTGTCGTGGACTACCAACGTCGACTCGGAATGCCGCTGTTGATCTTGGGCCTGCTGGCGTTCTTCTTGGGCCCCAGGTTTGGGCTGAGCGAATTGGGCCGGCCCTGGACCTTCCTGGTCGGCTTTTGCACCGGGGTGGTCACCGGCGTGGGCACCGCGTTCACGCTGTACAGCCTGGCGACTTTGCAGTCGTCCCGGTGAAGTGTGAAGGAGTGGGGCATGAACGCGATAGAAGTGCGTGACCTGACCCGTGACTACAACGGGCTGCGCGCCCTGGATCACATCCAGTTCGATGTGGCGCAGGGGGAGGTATTTGGCTTCCTCGGCCCAAACGGCGCGGGCAAGACCACCACCATCCGCATCCTCACCGGCCAGCTTCGCCCCACCTCGGGTGCGGCACGCGTGATGGGCTGCGACGTGGTGACCGAACGCGACCGGCTCAAGCCCCAGATCGGCGTGGTGTTCGAATACCAGAACGTGTACGAGCGCCTGACGGCCCGCGACAATCTGCTTTTTGCCGCCCAGTTGTACGGCGTGGACGCGCAGCGCGTGGACGAAACGCTGGCGCAGCTCGGTCTGGCCGAGCGCGCCCGCGACAGGGTAAAGAGCTACTCCAACGGCATGAAGCAACGCCTGCTGATCGCGCGAGCGCTGCTGCACCAGCCCAAGGTGCTTTTCCTGGACGAGCCAACTCGCGGTCTGGATCCGAACGTGGCTCGCGACATCCGCGCCTTTGTGGCCGACCTGGCCAGGCAGGGCGTGACGGTCTTCTTGACGACGCATTATATGGAGGAAGCCGACCGGCTCTGCCAGCGCGTGGCCATCCTTGACCACGGGCGCATCGTGGCACTCGGGGCGCCGGCGCAGCTCAGAGCGGAGCATGGGGCGGGGCAGGACGTGACACTCGAGGACGTGTTTGTCAAGCTGACGGGCCGGCAATTCGAGGGCCCATTTGCGGAGTAGAGGAATTGCCTTGCTGGCCCTGGTGGCCTGGCGCTTGCGCCTGGCGCATCGTTGTAGGAGAGTGAACAATGCTCAGTAATACCATCGGACGGAGAATGCGCATCGTATGGGCCATCGCGGCCAAGGACATCCTGGACGGGATCAGAAACAAGGTCCTGCTGCAGACCGTTGTGACTGTACTGTTCATGATCGTGTTCTACAAGGCCCTGCCCATTGTCACTGGGGGTGGGCCCCCGCAAGTGACGGTGTACGACATGGGCAACTCCACCCTGACCCTCGACCTGCAGGCCAGCCCCAACGTCGAGGCACGGCGCGTCTCCTCCCTGGAGGACATGCAGCGCTTCGTGGCCATGGGAGGCACGCCTGAGATCGGCCTGGTCATTCCGGCCGGATTCGATGCGGCCCTGGCCGCTGGCGAGCGGCTCGGGCTCGACGCCTACGTGCAGCATTGGGTGAGCGACTCAGCCGCCGAGACACTTGCGGGGCGCGTGGAAGCCGAGGTCGCTGCCCTGCTAGGCAGGCCCATCCACCTCAACCTGGATGCACACTGGGTCTACCCTCCTCTCGATTCGATCGGCCCACACACCTGGGCCGCGTTCAGTATGACCCTGATGCTGGTGCTCATCGGCATGGGGCTCACGCCCCAGCTCATGCTCGAGGAGAAGCGCGCTCACACCCTGGAGGCAATCCTGGCCTCCCCCGCCAGCAGCGGGCAGGTGGTGCTGGGCAAGGCCATCGCTGGCCTGCTCTACTGCCTGGTCTGCGGGGCGGTGGTGCTGGCCTTCAACGCCGGCATGATCGTGCAGTGGGCTTTCGCCATCCTGGCGATCATGTGCGGCTCGCTGCTGGCGGTCGCCGTGGGGCTGCTGTTTGGAGTGAGCATCGAGGTCGTGCAGTCGCTACGCATGTGGGTCAGCGCCGTGATCATACCCGTATTCGTGCTACCGGTCGTGGCATCCTTCATGGCCATGGACCTGCCCAGGGTGGTGAATGCTGCGGTGCGCTGGTTCCCCAGTGTGGCTCTTGCGCGTCTGTTCCTGCTATCCATGACCAATCAGGCGCCGTTGGCCGAGTACGGACTGGACTTGGCGCTGACCCTGGGGACGGCCGCGATCCTGCTGGCCGTCGTAGCCTGGCGCGTGCGCCGCTCGGACCGCTGACGCAGTGGGAGGGTTAAAATGAGGGGTAGCCGTCGCGCTCAGCTCGCCGAGCACTGGCGCATCATCCGCGCCATCGCGGCCAAGGACATCTTGGACGCGATCCGCAACCGTACTACGCTCTCGATCATCCTGGGCGTCGGGCTTGTGATGCTGTCCGGCCTGGCGCTGCCTTTGGTACTGGGGGCGAGAGCTGGCCCCGCGTGCGTCGTTTACGACCCGCACAGGTCGGCGTTGCTTCGTCCTCTGGGCCTGCGACCGGTGGCCTCACTTGAAGAGATCAAGTCCACCGTCGCCACGTCGCTGCAGCCGGTGCTGGGCATCGTCATTCCCCCCGAGTTCGGGGAAGCACAGGGGGCAGGGCAAACGATCACGCTGGAGGGGTATGTCCCGCACTGGGCCTCCCGGTCGCAGGTGGCCCGGCTGGTGAGCACCTTTGAGGCCGATCTGGGAAGAGCCAGCGGCCAAACGGTGCGCATCGACGTGCAGGGCCGCCGCGTCTACCCCTCGGCCGAACAAGCGAACCAGCCCTCTGTGTTAGGGATGAACCTGACGCTGCAGATCCTGATCGTGGGGTTGTCGCTGGTGCCGTTGCTGATCATGGAGGAGAAGGAGACGCACACATTCGATGCGCTATTGGTATCCCCAGCACGCTTGGCCCACGTGGTAACAGGCAAGGCGTTGGCGGGCCTCTTCTACTGCCTGTGTGGTGTGGCGGTGGTGTTCCTCTTCAGCGCGCGCTGGCTCGTGCACTGGGACATCGCGCTGCTAGGAGCGTTCCTCGGCGCGGTCTTTGCGGTGGGCGCGGGGCTACTGCTGGGCGCCGTGTGCGACAATCCTTCCACGCTCAACCTCTGGGTGCTCGTGGCCGTTATGGCCTTGTTGGGGCCAGGGCTAGCCGTTGGCCTGGTCCACGCAGGCCTGCCCGCCTGGTTGCGGGCCGTCGCTCCCTATACACCCTCGGTGGCCATGACGCGGCTGGTCGGCCTGTCAACCGCGGGCGCGGTCCCTGCCGCCGATGTGGCGCGCAACGCTGTGATCCTGACTAGCGAGGCCTTCGTGCTCTACATCTTGGTCGCGCTGCGCGTGGGGCAGACGGACCGCTGACCGCCCTGTGTGCAAGGCCCGAAAGAGTCGGCCAGCCATCCGCATCCCTCAGTCATCCAGCCGGCCTTCGACCTGATCGCCAAACACACCCAGCAAGATTGACCCGCAGCGCACCCAGCCCGCGCGTTCGCGCCCCTGCCGATCGCGAATGCGCACACGGTACACCACTTGGCCGCGCTGGGACCACCAGAAGGGCCCTTTGCGAATCATGCGGTAGTTGTACTCCAGCAGTTCAAAGCCATTGTCCGCAGCCCAGCGCCTCAGCAGCACCCGCGACCTGGCGAACATCGCCTGAAACAGGAATCCAATCCCAATGGCCAGGCCAATCGCCAACAGAATCGGCCACAACTCCAGCGGCATTTCCCCCTCCTGCGAGCTAGCTGGAATCGCTACCTGCCTGCGCTCGCGTCATTGGCACGGCGATTGTGAAGACTGTTTCTTGCCCCAGGATACTTTCGACCGAGATCGTGCCTCCGTGCAACTGTACGATGGACCTGGCAATGGCCAGTCCCAGCCCTGACTCGCCTCCCTCACCTGAGCGAGACTCGCTGCCGCGATAGAAGCGATCGAACACGTGCGGCAGCGCATCAGGTGGAATACCCGTGCCGGTGTCTCGCACGGTCAGCAGCGCCTGCTGGCCCACCTGTGTGGCGGCCACAGAGATCTGCCCCCCGGCGGGAGTGTAGCGCAGCGCATTGCTGATCAGGTTGCCCAGAACTTGCGCCATGCGGTCTGGGTCTACCAGGAGAAGGGGCGACGCGGGAGCGGCATCCACACGCAGATCAACGTGCCGCTGATTGGCCAAGTGCTGGTGGGCTGCCGCCGCTTGCTCCAGTAAGGACCTCGGTGACACCCGTTCGCGGTTCAGAGTCAGCTCCCCGGCATCGGCCAGGGAGAGGATGCGCAGGTCTTCCACCAAGCGCTGGAGGTGCTGTGACTCCTGATACATGGTCTCAAAACGCTCAGGGCTGGGCGGAAGCACCCCGTCGCGTAGTGCTTCGAGATAGCCAGACATGACCGTCAACGGGGTACGGAGATCATGTGCGACGTCGGCGGTCATCTGTCGGCGTGACTCGTTCGCGCGGGCCAGGTCTGCGCTGAGTTTGTTGAATGCTTGGGTCAACGTGCCCAGTTCATCGGCCGAGCGCACGGGCACCTGCTGCCTCAGATCTCCGCTCGCCATGGCCTGGATTGCCCTGATCAGATCGCGCAGTGGTCGGGTCAGATTGCTGGCCAGCACGGCTCCGAACAGCAGCGCGATCACTGCCGCGCCCACAGCAGCCAGGGACAGGGCTCTGTTTGTGCTCGCCAGGTACTCAAGCTCGCGGGGACTAAGCGCGGGCGCTCGGGCGGCATCGATCACGGTGCCGACCCTGCGCCCGCTGAATTGGACGGGTACCCCGCGAGCCAGCTCACTCTCCGGGATGTGATCGCCGGCGCGATAGGGCTGCACCGGGGTGACAACAATGCCGTTCTGATCCGCCAGCACGAACTGAGGGGGCCGCGGCGGCTCGTCCGGCTCTCGGGGCGGGTTCAGTTGGCGGAAATACTCTCCCGCTCCCACCCAGGAACCGTGTGCCTGGTAGTATGATGTAGCATTCGTCACGAATTCGTTCCGCAATTGCCCCATCACGAAGCGGCCGAATTCGCGCGTGGTGACCAGCCTGGCAACCACAGCCGCCAAGCCAACCCCCAACACGCTGGTCAGCAGAAACGCCACGATCAGTTTGAAGGTGAGCGAGCGCGTCAAGTCAACCTTCATCGCGATCGTGACAGCCCCTCAGATCCACGGCATGCCTTTCACAAGTCCGCCCGAAATCGATAGCCTACTCCGAACACCGACTCGATGAGTTGTGGATGGCTGGGGTCTGGTTCGATCTTGGCGCGCAGGTTGTGGATGTGGATGTTCACCGTTTGTTCGCCCCCCTCGATGGCGACACCCTGCAAACGTTCCAGCAAATCCAGGCGGGAGAATGCGCGGCCGGGCGCGGCCATCAGCGTGGCTAGCAACTGGAACTCGGATGGTGTGAGCCGGATGGGCCGTTCGCTGATGTGAAGCGTGTGCGCCTCCAGGTCCAGCGCAAGGTCGCCAGCTCGCAGCACTGCAGCTTGAACCGCTCCCCCTGTGGCGCGCCGCAGCACCGCTCGGATGCGGGCCACCAACTCGCGCATGCCAAACGGCTTCGTCACATAGTCATCAGCACCCAACTCCAGACCCAGCACCTTGTCCGACTCCTCCAGCCGGGCGGTGAGGAGTATCACGGGCGTGTTCCGTTCCTGGCGGTAGGCGCGCAGAAAGTCGTAGCCGCCCATCTCGGGCATCATGATGTCCAGCAGGATGAGGTCCGGTTTCTCGTGACGAGCGACGTGGAGAGCCACACGGCCGTTCTCCGCCGTGACTACCCGGAATCCTTCCTCGGACAGGTAGTCGCGCACCAGCGTGCGCACGCTGGCCTTGTCATCTACGACCAGAATGGTCTTCACTGCAGCGATTCTCCATCAGGGTCGGCGCGCCGACTACGGTGCGTTGATCGTGTATGTGTAGGAAACGTCGCCGCTCTTGCGTTGCGCATTCTCATCCTTCGGGAGGTAGGATCGCACATACTCAACAGTCACCACCGACGGCGAAACCCTGACACGCAGGTAGCCGCAACAGCCTAGCACTTCTCCATGGGTATAGCCGTACTCCACAGCGCTGTCGATTCTGTCGTAGGCCGCATAGCTCGGTTGTGGGCACTCCTGATACACGATGCCATCCAGCTCTTGTTTGGCAAAGAGGTGGTCGTGCCCGTGAAAGAAGATGGTGACGTGGTTGTCGACCATCAACTGGTGGATGGGCGCCTCCCACCCTGGACGACGATCGGAAAAGCCCCAACTGCCTTCGGTATTGCGACCGCCCCACTCGTACTTGTCAGCCGCCTCCATGCCACCACGCATGTTCTGATCTAGGCCGCCGACCAGGTTATGTGCAAAGACGAACTTGAACTTGGCAGTGCTGGTCTCCAGCGTGCGCTTGAACCACTGGTACTGAGCTTCACCCAGAGTCAGGTCCCAGTTGTCGGCCACGGTGCCTGGCTTCCGGGTCGAGTACCAGTAAGGATCGAGAACGACGAACAGGGCGTCACCCCAGGTCCACGCGTAGTAACCATCGCGGATGCCGACCAGCGGCTCAGCGGTTGTGCTGCCGCTGTAGAAACCATCGGGTGCGGGGTTGGGATAGAACGACCGCCGAGATCGGGTAGCCCAGACGGCCAGGTTGTCCGCCGTGCCAGTCAACCGCCAACCCAGCTCTCCGTCGTGGTTACCGTTCACCAGGAAGAGCGGCGCGGAGTGCGTCAAGAGGCCGAAGAATGGCCGCATCTCGCGGTACGTGGCCGCGACCTGCTCGTAGCTGGTCGGCGCGATCTTCTCGGCCATGAATGTGTCGCCGAGGTTGATGTGGAAGTCGGGCCTGTCGGCGAGGGCGCTGTGGAGCGTGACACTGTAGACCGTGGAGTTGAAGTTGGGATCGCGGTTGTGCGGATCAGCGTCGAGGGTGAAGGTGAAGGGGCTTCCCGACGCCCGCTGTGTATGGAATGTACCTTGATTGTCCATCACAAAGATACTCGCCCCAGGCGCGCGATAGTGCAACCAATAGAAGTAGAGGGTGTCGGGTTGTAGGCCGGCCATAACGACTTCCGTTGGTTGGCCAGCCGACAGCTTGATCGGTGCTGTACGGCTGGTGTACCCGCCCGCAGATACTCCGTAGTCCAGGTATGCGTCCAACTCCGCGTCGGAGAGCAGACTGGCCGTGACCGAACGGTCGGTGGGGCGGCCCAGCACGATGCTACCCGAAAACGTCGCGACGGGGGGCTGCTCTCCGCCCGGCGTCGCAGAGGCAGTGACAAGCGGCAGCGTCACGCGTGGGGTCACAGCCACAGGCGGCTGCGGACTTGCGGGAACGGTGTAGGAGAACGCCACTTCGCCATTCGCATGGCCGCTCGCTTCATCGGTCGGTAGGAAGGCCCGAATGTAGTCCACCGTCACCTGCTCAGGCACCACGGTGACGCGCACGTGCCCGCTGTTGGGCAACTTGTCCCCGCTAGGGTACGCGTCGGCATTCTCGTAGGTGTAGAAGGGGTTAGCCGGTTGGGGCAGAGTCTGGTAAATGACCCCGTCGAGTTCCTGGCGAACGAAGATGTGGTCATGTCCCTGGAAAAAGATGGTGACGTGGTTCTGCGCCATCAACTGATGAATTGGCGTGCCCCAACCGGGGCGCCTGGCTGCGAACTGGGCGGCATCGCCCCATTCGTAGGTGTAGGCCAGCTCAATGCCGCCGCGGCCGGTGCCATTGACGTGATGGGCAAAGACGAACTTCCACTTGGCAGTGCTGGTTTCTAGGGTATGCTTGAACCATTGGTACTGGGCTTCGCCCAGCGTGATGTCCCACAGGTCGCGCCTGGTCTCATGTGTGCGATCAGCGCCAAACTGGTTGTCTACGGCCACCGCAGAGTGCCAGTAGGGATCAATCACCACAAACACGGCATCGCCCCAGGTGAAGGCGTAGTAATCGCGCAGTGGCCCAATGAACTCGACCGGCTCGGCGTCACCACTGTAGAAGGCGTCTGGAGTGGGCTGCGGGTAGTAGGAATTGCGGGCGGTCTGCGCCCAGACGGCAACGTTGTCCGGCGTACCATTCAGGTTCACCAACGCGGCTTGCTCGTGGTTGCCATTGACCAGGAACACTGGCGCACCCACCAGTCCAAGGTACCGGCGCTGGTTCACATACAGTTGAGTGATCGTATCTGCGTTCACGGTCTTGAGGTTGTCAACGCTGAAATCATCGCCGATGGTCATGTAGAAATCGGGCTGATCGGCGCTGGCGTTTGACAGGGTGCGCGCGTACAGATCAGGGTCGAACTGGGTCCGCACGCGCTCTGGGTGCGAATCGCCCTGGATATCGAACGTGAACGTACTGCCAGGCGCGCGTTGCGTGTGGAAACCGCGTTCTTCGCTGGCAGCGAACTCTCCCGTGCCAGACTGTCGATAACGCAGGCGATAGTACGTGCGCGAGTTGGGCCGAAGCCCGTCGAGAGCGACCTCGGCCGGCAAGCCGGCTGGCAGGTTCACCGTCGATGTCCGGCCAGTGTAGACACCCGGAACAGTACCGTACTCCACGTACAAATCCAGGTCTTCGGCCGGCACGACGTTGACCGTGGCCGAGTGATCGGTGGGGCGACCCAGTATCTCTGGCACCAGAAACGACGTGGCGCTCGAAGAGCTCGCGGCAGGCTGAACGGCGCTGCCCGCCTTGCCTGGCTTCAAGGCATGCACACCAATGGCCAAAGCCAGCGTCGCCCGACCCTCTTGTGCAAGGGCCATCGCCGTCGCGACCGGCACAGGTGAACCGGAAAGGCCAGATCCCGCGCCCTGTCTGAGCGCCGCGCCAGTGCACGCGCTGACGAGCAGTATCCCACAGACGAGGCGCCAGATGATGGAGACAACACTCCGGTTCATCGGTCTCCTTCCAGAGCCCTCTCGACAAGCAGGATTATATCCATTTTGACTCTCCCAATCAATCGGATTCGCTTGAACAGGCGTTTCTCTACTCACACTGTCTACTTTGTGAGCAACGGAAGGTTGACCCGGCGAGGTGGCGTCGCACCTGGGTCAGGATCGCGAGTGCGCACCTCGAAGCCGCCAGTTCTGGTAAATGCCAGCGCCCCATTCGGTGATGGGAACGTTGCCACGACGTCCCTCGAGCCGACCGGCTCGTTACGGGGAAAATCGAATGTGGCCCTGATCAGTAGCCCGGCCCGCTCGACGTTCCGACCCCTCAGGTTCCCAATCTCCACGCTGCGCGGTATCACTTCAGATGGCGGAGCGGACGCCGCGGACAATGTGATGCTGACCACCACGTCCCGCTGTCCCTGAACGGCATGGGTTGGCTGCAAGCTGTCAATCCCGCCCTGCTGCGCCTGCGTAGGCGTGGCCCGGGGCGTGTTGGGCGGCGTCGCTGTGCTGAGAGTTGGCGTGGCCGAGATGGCGGGTGTGGTCGTTGGCGTCGCAGCGCCCGCAAACAGAAAGTCGGTGCTCGGAATGGTCGGCATGCTGATGGGCTCGGCATACAGGTACGCGCCGGTGGGGAACGCCAGATCACCCAGTATCCGTAGGCGGAGGGCGTTGAGCGCCGTCCGCTGCGCACCAGTCAGGCCCTGGTTGACCTGGGCAAAGGCGGTGGCGTAGCGATAGACGATGTCGCCATCCAGTTCACCGTAGTGCTGCATCAAGCTGAGGACGGCCGCTTCAGCAGGTGCGCCGCCGGCCATGAACTGGCGCAGCAGCGCGGCGACGTCCCGGCGTCGCTCCACAATGCTGTACAGGGCCGGCTTCTGGTCGTCCACCAATGCCGCAATGGTGCTGGCTTGATCAGGGGTGAGGACTCTCAGGAACGCCTCTCCCATCTCCGCGGTCATGGTGACAGGGATGCTGTAGCCCGGGTTGCCCACCGCCGGAGCATCCTTCATGTAGAAGCTGCCAAAGTACGTGCCCTGCCGTTCGGGGCAAAAGTACACATCTGCCTCAAGCGAGCCGACGTACCAGCTGAACATATCGCCTACGTAGGTCATCACGGCTACTTTCACTTCGCGCCCCAAGCCGCGGAGCTCATCCGGCTCCTGCACATCGGGCCAATTCAGCATGCCCTTTCCCACCATCGCGTCCAGGTAGGCGCGCTGATCGGCAGCAAACCCGCTGATCATCGTACCCATGACCTGCGCGCGCTGGTAGCTGATCTCGCCGTCGAGGCGGTAAAGCTCCGCCGAGTAGGCCTCCACCGCTGCCTGATTCAATCCGGTACAGCCTGCCGGCAGATCTCCCGCCAGCAAGCGGCGGAAAGCTGCCATCAGCACAAAGCGATCTTCAGCGTATTGTCGGATGGCATCCACCTGGCTCTGTGCCAGGGCGATCAGTCGACTGCGCTGAGCGGAGGTCAGGACATGCAGCATGTTAAGCGCGGCGCGCGTGAGGAAATCCGTGTTGTGCCCCATCGCCGTGGGGTCGTTGTCTCGCAGGAACTGGAAGCCCCAGAAGTCAGCGACCTTGCCGGGCGGGAAGAAGGAATCCGCGCCCAAGTTCCCGGTCAGGAACGCCAGAGCATCGAAGGCAATGGTATTGCGCTGCGCACCGTCCGAGAGCGTCTGCGTGATGGTCATTCCGCCACCACCCGGTGCGGGTGGGGTAGGCGTGGCTGGACGTTGCGCCTTGGCGGCGACGCCCACCAACAGCAGTGTGCAAAGCAACGAGGCAGCGAGTATCAGACACAAAGTCCGCAATCTCATCGCTTCCTTCTTGATGACGGTCAGTACGTGAAACATGCAAACCTCCTATCCCTGTTCGGTCAGTTGAGATCTTGGTTGGCGTACGGGCTGTACCTCTGAAGGCTCCGTACAAGCACGAATGTACCACAGGGGTATTCAGAAACGATTTAGGAGTGTTTGCGATTTTGTACAGGTTTTGCCTACGCGAGGTGCGATCCCTGCCGGATGGGCGTATGGCGCCGGCGCTGTGTTATTCGACAAGCCGGAATCGAGGATGCCCTTCATGGGGCAGACACTAGTGCAACCGGGCCGTAGTACCGCATTCGAGGACCGCGACACGTTTCAAGCGGGACGCCCCCGTTCCTGGGCGAGACCCGGGGTCAAACCTCCGGGCGCGTGTTCGCTGCGCAGGAGAACAGCACCGTCTTGATCTGGAATGGCGTCAGCTCGGGGTGCTTAGCGCGGATGAGCGTGACGATACCGGCCATGTGCGGAGCGGCGAAGCTGTTGCCCGTGGTGACGATGCTGGCCTTGTTCTGCCAGGCCACACGCACATCGATACCTGGTGCGCCGAATTCGACCGGCGGTGAGGGGTTGTAGTAGTAACTGAAGGGATCGTGGCCCTCGTGGGCCGCAACGGAAACGACCGATGAGTACAGAGAAGGATAGCTGGCCCCGGGCAGGTTGTTGGCCGCCGAAACCAGCATCAGGTTCCTGAAGTAGGCCTCATCCGCCAGCTCGTGGAAGAGGCCGTAGTACTCTTCGCGCGAGGTGCTGAGGCTGAGGTTGATCACCTGCATCCCATTCTCGATGGCCCAGCGCAGCCCTCCTGCAAACTGCAGGGCACGCCCGGTCAGGTCGCGACCGAGCACACGCACGTTGTAGAGCTCGGCCTCGGGCGCCAGGCTGTGGATGATGCCGGCGCAGGCCGTGCCGTGGCCAAACAGATCGATCTTTTCGTTGTCCTCCTCGATGCGCACCTTGGTGCGCGTACGACCATCGTAGGAAACGATCACCCCGCCGCGCCATTGTCCACCGACTGCAGGATGGTCGGCCTCGATGCCGCTGTCGACGATGGCGACGCGCATCCCGCGGCCAGTCGAGCCGCCCCACGCCCAATCACGATTTATGCTTGCGATCGGGCCCACGGCAGTCAACTCGCGTAGCGCGCTGGCGGCAAACTGCGACGACCAGGCGGGGCGCAACTCCTCGCTCATCTGGCGAACCTCGA
>CAYZKS010000048.1:0-19123 GCA_964478725.1 uncultured Anaerolineales bacterium | reverse complement strand
GATGGACAGCATTGTGCGGGCCGGTCAGGCCGTGGCAGAGGCCATTGCCAACGGACACACCGTTTGGGTGTTCGGGGCGGGGCATTCGCACATGTTGCCTGAAGAGGTATATGTGCGTGCCGGGGGCTTGGCGGGCGTCCAGGCGATTCTGGAACCCAGCGTGATGCTGCACGAGGACGTGTGGCGCGCCAGCGCTCTCGAGCGTCAGGAAGGCCTGGCGGCCCAGTTCCTCGAAAAATACCAGCTCCAACGGGGCGACGTGCTGTTCGTGGCCTCCAACTCGGGGCGCAACGCGCTGCCCATCGAGATGGCGATGATCGGAAGAGAGCGCGGCTTGAAGATTGTTGCGATCACGTCGCTGACCCATTCTCGCTCGGTGGCCTCGCGCCACTCCAGTGGCAAACGCCTGATGGATGTGGCCGACATTGTCCTAGACAACGGTTGTCCAGCCGGTGACGCCGTTCTGAACCTCCCAGGAGGCCTGCCAAAGACCGGCGGCAGCTCGACTGCGCTGGGAGTGGTCATTCTCAACAGCGTCATGGCAACAGCGATTGAACGGCTGCTCGAACTTGGGGTGACTCCGAAAATCCTCGTCAGCGCCAACTTGGATGGCACGGCTGCCCGCAACCGGGACTTGGTGAAGAAGCCCTAAGAGCCCGTCTTTCGCCAGCGCTCAGGGCTCTTGGCGTTTCCCGCGCTCGGTCCCAAACCAACTCAAACCACTGCCTGCGGCCGGTACTCACCAAAGACGTCGCGTAGGACCTGGCAGATCTCTCCCAGTGTGGCGTAGGCCTCCACGCAGGACAGCATGACCGGCAGAAGGTTCTCACTGCCGCGCGCCGCGGCGGCCAGCGCGCCCAGCAGTTTTTGCACGCGCTCGCTATCCCTGCTCGTGCGCAGGGCGCGCAGCCGCTGGTATTGCTGCGCCTGCACCGTGGGGTCCACGCGCAGGTGACGTAGCGGCTGCTTCTCCTCCGCGACGAACTCGTTCACTCCCACCACGATGGCCTGCCTGCTCTGCACCTGCTTCTGGTAGCGGTAGGCGCTGTCCTGAATCTCGCGCTGCATGTAACCGCGCTCAATGGCTGCCAGAGCCCCGCCCAAATCCTCGATACGCTGCAGGTACTCCTGAGTGTGGGCTTCGATCTCATCTGTCAGGTGCTCGATCAGGTAGGAGCCCGCCAAGGGGTCCACACTGTCGCCCACGCCGCTCTCGTGTGCAATGATCTGCTGCGTGCGCAGGGCGATGCGCACCGAGTCCTCGGTGGGCAGGCTGAGGGCCTCGTCGCGCGAGTTGGTGTGCAGGCTCTGCGTGCCGCCCAGCACTGCGGCCAGGGCTTGCAGAGTTACGCGCACCACATTGTTGTCGGGCTGCTGAGCGGTCAGCGTGCTGCCTCCCGTTTGTGTATGGAAGCGCAGCATCCACGACTGTGGATTCTTGGCACCAAAGCGTTGGCGCATGATGCGCGCCCACATGCGACGCGCTGCCCGGAACTTGGCCACTTCCTCGAACAGGTTGTTGTGCGCGTTGAGAAAGAAGGACAACTGCCCGGCAAAGCTATCCACATCCAGGCCCGCGTCGACCGCGGCCTGCACGTAGGCGATGCCATTCGCCAGCGTGAAAGCCACTTCCTGCACGGCATTAGCGCCCGCCTCGCGGATGTGATAGCCGCTGATTGAGATCACGTTCCAGTGGGGAAGACAGTCTTTGCAGTACCGGAAGACGTCGGTCACCAGGCGCATGGAGGGCCCTGGAGGAAAGATGTAGGTCCCCCGCGCCACGTACTCCTTGAGGATGTCGTTCTGCACCGTCCCGCGCAATTGGCGCACATCCACGCCCTGGGCACGCGCTACCGCCACGTACATCATTAGCAGCACAGCCGCGGGTGCGTTGATGGTCATCGAAGTGCTGACTCTGTCCAGCGGGATGCCATCGAAAAGCGTCTGCATGTCTTCCAGCGAGGAGATGGCCACGCCCACCTTGCCCACCTCGCCTTCCGCCAACGGATGATCCGAGTCGTAGCCCACCTGAGTGGGCAGGTCAAAGGCAACGGACAGCCCGGTCTGGCCCTGCTGCAGCAGGTATCGGTAGCGGCGGTTTGATTCCTCGGCTGAGGCGTAGCCAGCGTACTGGCGCATGGTCCACAGACGGCCGCGGTACATGGTGGGCTGCACGCCACGAGTAAAGGGATACTGGCCCGGGAATCCCAGGTCGCCTGTGTACTCGGTCTCCACATCGACCGGAGTGTAAAGGCGCTGCAACTCGAGATCGGACGAGGTGGCGAAGCGCTGTTTGCGCTCCGGGGAACGCCTCAGAGCGGGCTGCAGCACGCTCTGCTCCCACTCGAGCTGCACTTTACCTAGTTCACTGTCGCTCATCTGCTTCCTCGCTCTTCAGCAGAAACCTGGTTTCCTGCAAAACAAACCAGGTTTCGTCGCCCTCAGACCGATCGCCTGTTGGCCACTACCTGGCCAGCAGCGCCAGCACTACACCCCCGGCCATGACGGATGCAATCTGGCCAGCAGTATTGGAGGCCATGGCGTGCATCAACAGGAAATTGGAAAAGTCTTCGTCTTGCGCCACCCTGTGTACGACGCGGGCCGACATGGGAAAGGCCGATATGCCCGACGCGCCCACTAGCGGATTGATGCGCCTGCCAGAGAGCACGCACATCAGCTTGCCAAACAGCACGCCCGCCGCTGTATCCAGGGCAAAGGCCACCAGGCCCATGGCGATGATGAAGATGGTTCGCCAGTGCAAAAAGCTCTCGGCGCTCATGGAAGAGCCCACGGCGATGCCCAGAATGATGGTGACTATGTTGGCCAGCTCCTCTTGTGAGGCCCGAGCCAGACGTTCCACCACACCGCTCTCGCGCATCAGATTGCCGAACATCAGCATGCCGATCAGCGGCGTCGCCATGGGCACCAACAGCCCGCACACAATCGTGACCGCAACCGGAAAGATGACTCTCGTGGTCTTGGAAATGGGCCGCTCCACATAGGCCATCTTGATGCGGCGTTCCTCACGCGTGGTCAACAGCTTCATCACCGGCGGCTGAATCAGCGGCACCAGCGACATATAGGAATAGGCTGCCACAGCAATCGGTCCCAGCAGGGATGGCGCCAACTTGGCAGCAACGTAGATAGAGGTCGGGCCGTCCGCCGAGCCAATCATGCCAATGGAAGCCGCCTCCCGGATCCCAAAGCCCATCACGGTGGCCATGATCAAAGTGCCGAAGATTCCAAACTGAGCCGCAGCCCCTAGCAACACCAGGACTGGCGACTGGAACAGAGGGCCGAAATCTGTCAGAGCGCCGATGCCGATGAATACCAAGCTTGGCAGGATCTCGGTGGCGATGCCCGTATCGTAGAAAATGCGCAGCAGGCCGTGCTCTTCGATGATGCCGCTAGCCGGGATGTTGGCCAGGATACAGCCCACCCCAATAGGCAGAAGCAGCAGGGGCTCATATCTGTGGCGCACCGCAAGGTAGATCAGTAGGCAGCCCACGCCCAGCATCAACACGTGTCCCGGAGTGAGATTGACGAAGCCAAGCAGAAGGCGCTGCAACACGTCGACGCTCATGGATGCCCCTCACTCCGCCAGCTTGTGGAGGACTACCAGGACGTCGCCGTGTTGTACGTTGTCGCCCGGTTTGACGCGGATTTGTTGCACCGAGCCGTTGACCGGCGCGCGAATCACCGACTCCATCTTCATCGCTTCCAGGGTACAGAGTGCGTCAGAGTAGCGCACCCGATCTCCGACGTCCACCGCCAGCGCCAAGACCTTGCCAGGAATGGGCGCCCGCACCGCCTCGGACCCGGTGGGCACCGCTTGGTCACTAGAGGCTCTAGGTGCCTTGGCAGAGCGGGGTCCAGAGTCTTCCACTTCCGTCCGCGCATTGGCAACTGGCAGTGGAGCTGTGTCTGCCGCCTCTGCAGATTCGAGGTCCTCCCTGCACACTGTATACCCCTTGCCGTTGATCATCATCACCAACATGGAAGCTGTGGGGTCCTCGATCTCCACGTTGTAGCTTTGTCCACCTATGCTGAACCTGAGTTTCTTCATACACGGCTTCTCTCTGCTAGTCATTCGCATGGCGCAAGCCCGGTATGGGCACGGCGCTAGGCTGGCTAGCGCATCCCGGCCAGGCGCCCTGCAGCCTTCCATCCACTGGGAACACGTTCTAGGGTGAGCACGCTTTCCGGCATACTGGCCAGTGCCTCTACCTGTGCTTCATGATCCAATACCGTCAATGCAGCCGCAATCACCGCCGCAATCCTGAGGTCTTCTCCGGCCGCCGACTCGTCTGCGTGCTGCTGTGGAGTCTCTTCCTCCGGGGATCTATTGCGAAAGAGCTGCTCCGCACCCATGGCCACACCCATGACGACGAGCAGTGCCATGAACACAAGCCCCATGCCTATGGCAGTCACGTAAAGAGCCTGCTGCAGCTCCACCGCTACCTCCATCCGTATCCTATCCGGCCGGTCAGTTTCCACATCGACATGCGCTGTTCGCCGTCATCCACTTCCATCGGTGCACGCTCCTCGTGTACTGCTGGAGTCTGCGCGATGGCCAGCACAATATCGTCGTCAGCCGCACCCTTGGCGCGGCTATCCAGAAACGTACGCGCGACTTGCGGGAAGAGAACATACGAGAGCACATCCTCTTCGCTCTTCGCTAGGTCGCCAATCTCCTCGGCAGCCTTGTCAAAGCCCGGTTGCAGAAGGTCCGCCGGGCGGCAGTCGATGGGCTCTTCGTCGCCCATGATCATCTCTCGCACTTGCTCGGCGACGGGCGCTGGTGGTCGCCCGTACAGCCCACGCACATAAGCCCGGACCTCTTCCGGTACCAGTTTGTAGCGTTCGCCTAGGAGGACATTGAGAGTGGCCTGCGCTCCCACCATCTGACTGACAGGAGTGACCAGAGGCGGATAGCCCAAATCTGCGCGCACACGCGGGATCTCCGCAAGCACTTCCTCATAGCGGTCCAGTGCATCCTGCTGCCGCAATTGAGCCACAAGATTCGAGATCATGCCACCAGGGATCTGGTACTGCAGTACACGCACATCCACGCCCGGCAATCCACCCTCAAAGGTCGCGTATTTTCTGCGCACATCCGCGAAATGGGCGGCGATCTGTGCCAACAGGCCCAGGTCGAGGCCAGTATCGCGAGCAGTGCCTTTCAACACTGCCACCATGGTCTCTGTTGGCGGCTGAGACGTGCTCAGGGCCAGCGAAGAAATCGCTGTGTCAACCGCATCCACTCCCGCCTCTGCAGCCTTGAGATAAGACGTCGTGCCCATGCCGCTGGTGTGGTGCGTATGCAACTGCACAGGAACGTGCAACGTGGCTTTCAGGTGAGTCACCAGCTCGAAGGCGTCGTAAGGCGTAATCAGAGCCGCCATATCCTTGATGCAGATGGAGTCCGCTCCCATGCGCTCCAACTCCTTGGCCATAGCGGCGAACGCGTCCAGCGTGTGAACGGGACTGGTGGTGTAGCAGATGCCTGCCTGCACGTGCCCTCCGGAACGCTTGGCCACCTGCATAGGCCAGGCCATGTTGCGCACATCGTTCAACGAATCGAAGATGCGAAAGCTGTCTATCCCGTTGGCACGGGCGCGCAGGATGAAACGCTCGACGATATCGTCAGGGTAGTGCTTATAGCCCACCAGGTTCTGCCCACGCAGGAGCATCTGGCATGAGGTGTGTGGCAACTGCTCTTTCAGCCGCCTGGAGCGCTCCCATGGGTCCTCACCCAAGAAGCGCATGGCCGCGTCAAAGGTCGCACCTCCCCAGGTTTCCATCGACTGGTAGCCCACAGCATCCATCTTGGCCAGGATGGGCAGCATATCGCCGATGCGCATGCGCGTCGCCAACAACGACTGGTGCGCATCGCGCAGTGTCGTATCCGTGATCCTGAGAGCTTGTGATTGCATGCCAGACCTCAACTACACGGGCATGTTGCCGTGTTTCTTGGGAGGGTTGCTGTCGCGCTTGGTTTGCAGCATCTCCAGCGCATCAATCAGACGAGGACGTGTCTCACGTGGCTCGATCACCTCGTCAACGTACCCACGTCCAGCCGCCACGTAGGGACTGGCGAACTTTTCGTGGTATTCGGCAACAAGTTCCGCGCGCTTGGCCTCCGGGTCCTGCGCTTCGGCGATCTCCTTGCGGAAGATGATGTTCACCGCGCCTTCAGATCCCATCACAGCGATCTCCGCCTGCGGCCAGGCGTAGTTGACGTCGCCGCGCACATGCTTGGAACTCATGACGTCGTACGCGCCGCCGTAGGCCTTGCGGGTGATGACGGTGATCTTGGGCACGGTAGCTTCACAATAGGCGTAGAGGAGTTTGGCTCCATGGCGGATGATGCCGCCGTGCTCCTGAGCGACCCCGGGCAGGAACCCAGGCACATCCACGAGCGTGACCAGCGGGATGTTGAAGCAGTCGCAGAAGCGCACGAAACGGGCAGCCTTGTCGGAGGAATCGATGTCCAGGACCCCGGCCAGGAAGAACGGGTTTTGCCCTACGATGCCCACAGAATGGCCATTCAGTCGAGCGAACCCAATGGTGATGCTTCTGGCCCAGTGCTCTTGAATCTCCATGTACTCACGGTCGTCCACCACACAGCGGATGACCTGGCGCATATCGTAGGGTTGCGAGGAGTCGCCTGGCACAATGCTGTCCAGTTCTGCGTCCATGCGCAACGGATCGTCGATGGGTTGCACCCTCGGTGCATCCTCCATGTTGTTCTGCGGCAAGAAACTCAGCAAGCGGCGAGCAAGCTTCAGGCAGTCTTCCTCATTCTCCGCCGCCAGGTGCGCCACGCCACTGATGGCATTATGCGTCATTGCGCCGCCAAGCTGTTCGAACGAGACCTCCTCGTGCGTCACCGCCTTGATCACGTCTGGCCCGGTGATGAACATGTGGCTGGTGCCCTTGACCATCAGAACAAAGTCGGTCATGGCCGGCGAATAGACCGCGCCGCCGGCGCATGGCCCCATGATGGCGGAGATTTGCGGTATTACCCCCGATGCCAGGACATTGCGCAGGAAGACATCGGCGTAGCCGCCCAGGGCTACGACTCCCTCTTGAATGCGCGCGCCACCCGAGTCGTTCAGGCCGATCACCGGCGCTCCGACTTTGACTGCCAGATCCATGATTTTGCAGATCTTCTCGGCATGCGCTTCTCCCAGGGCTCCGCCAAAAACCGTAAAGTCCTGCGAAAAGACGTAGACCAGGCGACCGTCAATCGTGCCGTAGCCGGTAACGACTCCGTCACCAAACGGCTTACTCTTCTCGATGCCAAAGCCCGAGGCGCGGTGCGTCACCAAGGCATCCACTTCGCGGAAACTGCCCTTGTCCAGCAACAGATCCAAGCGCTCTCGCGCTGTGAGTTTGCCCGCCGCATGCTGCTTGGCAATGCGATCTGGTCCGCCGCCTTGCCTGGCCTGTTCGCGGACTGCACGCAACTTGGCGATCTTTGCATCCACCGGCATGGTCACTCCTATGATTTGCCCTCTTCGGGCTTCTTGACACTACCGCGCACGATATCTCCGTAGGTCATGCGATCAGCGGACGCCTGGCGCTGCATAATGATCCCTAGCCCCATCAACGTACTCCCCACCCGGCTCACGCCTTCCTTGTCTTGCGCTCTTCGAAACAGCCCCATGCTCCGCATAAGCAGACCGACCGCCTCCCCCATCTCTCCCCTGATAATGTGCAGACACCCTAGCTCATAGGCGGTCGCCGCCTGCTTGGCCAGATCCTCGTTGGACTCAGCCTCGCGCAGACAGACTCGCAGCCAAGCAAGAGCCTTGGGCCAGTCACCCTCCATCTGGTACAAGTGGGCTATGTCGCGCTGCAGCATCATCAGCGCTCCACCATGGCCAAGCCTGCGAAACACGTCGAGGCTCAGTTCATAGTTCCTTAGCCCTTCGTCATACTGGTTGAGAGCCGTGTGCATGTCTCCCAAGGCATCCAGCAACTGTCCTTCAGCGAACTCCTCAACCATTGTACGAGCAAAGCGCAGCGCTTCACGCGTGTAATTCAAGGCCTCCTCGGAACGTCGCGTGGTCCAGCATAGCGCCGCCAGGGTCCGCAACGCATCCAGCCGAAGGCGGTGCAAGGACGGGTCCTCGATGTTGGCTGCGCACCATTGCAGTTTCTTCTCGGACTCTGCCCAGCGTCCAAGTCGAGCCAACACAAGGCCTTGTCGCAAGTATACCTGCGGTATGCGCAGCGGCCTTGCACCCCGGTCTATGAACTCCAAGCATCGATCGTATTCCGCCGCAGCTTGGTCCAAGCGGCCGAGGTTCTCCAGCGCAAAGGCCCGGAAAAAGTACATGTCAGACCTGGCGGTGGCGACCTCTGCCTTGATGCGCTCAAGGCCGCGCGAGCCACGTACAAGACGCTCGAGCCAGAGGACGATATCGGAATGTGACAGCATGGACCCAGCTCGATCGCACGCAGACACTGCCGCCTGCCAATCGTCACGCCGGATGGCCGTACGAGCATCCTTGAGGGCATCCTGCAAAGCCTCCTCACTGCGTCTCATGGATGAGGCGAACCTGTTCAGAAACGGCCTTACAAGCAGTGACCCTATCGATAGACACAGCACTACTGCCCAGAAGATGTACCCCCAATGCAACCCGAGCCTCCGTGCCCGTATAGCACCACCTCAACTCCTGCCTGCTCGAGAAACGACTGGGCCAACTGATCTGGGTAACACTCCAGAGAGATCACCCTTCGGATTCCGGCGTTGATGATCATCTTGGCGCAAGTGATACAGGGTTGATGAGTAGTGTAAATATCGGAACCGGCAACTGACACTCCGTGCAGCGCAGCCTGAATGATCGCGTTCTGCTCCGCGTGCAGACCGCGGCAGATCTCCTGGCGCTCGCCTGACGGAATGCGCAATTGCTCACGCAAACAGCCCGTCTCTGCACAATGTGGGAAGCCGCTGGGCGCGCCATTGTAGCCCGTAGACAGGATGCGCTTGTCCTTGACAATCACCGCTCCGACCTGTCGCCTCAGGCAAGTTGAACGCATGGCCACCTGGCGTGTGATCTGCGCAAAGTACTCGTCCCAGGAAGGGCGTGTGGTCATTCAGCGCCTTGCCTGAGCACAAACTCCCGGAACGCGCCTGCTGTGACCGGCATGAGCCGATCGAATACTCCCTGCACTGCCAAGGCGTACTCGCGATGCTCCCACTGCGCGGCCTTGTCCAAACGCTTGGTCAGCCAGTTCATCAGCGACCAGGCGTTGACGGTCCAGATGAATTCGGTGTACACACCCAAGCCCAGGACCGAGCGCGCCCTTTCCTTGTGCCATCCTGACTGTACCAGTCTCTCGTAAACGTCGAAGGAAGCCTCCATGTGCCGGATGTATTCTTCCCGATGTGGAGCTTCAGCAGGCACGTAGTATTCTCTGTCTGCTGTGCAATAGCGCAGGCTTCTCTCGTTGTACGACCCAATGCGGTGGCGCATCCATTGCCGCGCCACAAAAATGGGGCACTTGACTCCCCAGCGGAAGACCGCATGCTCAAAGACGGTGTTGTGCCTGGGCTCGCTCTTCATCAGGCGGCGGATCAGCCTCACGTCGTGCTCCCGGCTCAGGGCCTGGGACTGGTAGCATATCCTCGCGCCTCGGATGACAGCCTCATCCCCCCCCATTAGGTCCTCTAGCTGGATCCAGCCCTTGTCCAGGACGGCCACCTTTTGCAGGTACACGGCCTCGCCAGGAGTGTACGACGAACAATGGGACGCGGCATAGCTTTGGCTCACTGCACCTCCCTGCACCCAACCACCCGGTCGGCACACACTACTCGCGAAAACTGAGCCCCGCACGGGTTGCCTGTGCCGGCCAATCGCACGGCTGAACAGTTCAGTCCAGGAGCGCGCGAGAGATCACCATACGTTGCACCTCGCTGGTACCTTCGTAGATCTCGGTGATCTTGGCGTCGCGGTAATAGCGCTCAATCGGGTACTCTTTCATGTAGCCGTAGCCGCCGTGGATCTGCATGGAGCGGTCCACGACCCAAACAGCCGTCTCGGACGCGAACAGCTTGGCCATGGATGCTTCTTTGCTGAAGCGCTCTCCCGTCTGCTTCTTGAGAGCCGCTTGGTAGGTCAGTAGACGGGCGGCTTCGACGCGTGTGCCCATGTCGGCCAACATCCACTGGATGGCCTGGAATTCACAGATCGGCTTGCCGAACTGCACACGCTCTTTGCTGTACTTGACCGCAGCGTCCAGAGCGGCTTGTGCAATACCCACAGCCTGCGCCGCAACCCCGATGCGGCCACCGTCCAGCATGGTCAGCGCAATCTTGAAGCCCTGGCCCTCAGCGCCCATCAGGTTGGCCGCAGGCACGCGCATGTCGGTGAAAACCAACTCAGAGGTGTTGGCACCTCGGATGCCCATCTTGTGTTCTTCCTTGCCCGAAGAGAATCCCGGCAAAGTCCTCTCCACGATGAAAGCACTGATGCCACGCGACTTTTGCGTCTTGTCGGTCATGGCAAACAGGATCACCACGTCTGCGAACCCGCCGTTGGTGATAAAGTGCTTTGTGCCATTGATAAGATAGTAGTCACCATCCCGCACCGCAGTGGTGGTCTGGGCTGCGGCGTCGCAGCCAGCTCCCGGTTCCGTCAGTGCAAAGGATCCTATCTTCTCCCCACGCGCCAGCGGGCGTAGATACTTCTGCTTCTGGTCCTCGCTTCCGAACTTCTCGATGCCTGCGCAGACCAACGAATTCTGAACAGCCAAAACGATGGCCGTGGAAGCGCACGCCTTGGCCAGTTCTTCAATCGCAATCACATAGCTGACGGCATCGGCACCACAGCCATCGTACTGCTCAGAGACAGTCAGTCCCAGCAGCCCCAGCTTGGCCATTTTCTTGATGTTCTCAAACGGCACTACACCCTTCTCATCAATCTCCGCTGCGATCGGCGCCACTTCCTTCTGCGCAAAATCACGCACCATCTTGCGCATCATCTCCTGCTCTTCGGTGAACTTGAGATCCATGGCTCGTCTCCTATGCATTGTTGCGAGAAGTCAGGTTTCCACGCGGAACCCGCCTCCCGGGACTCCAGGCTAGATGCTTTCGATGATCATGGCGACGGCTTCGCCGCCACCCAGACACAAAGTGGCCAATCCGGTTTTCATCCCATGCTCGCGTAGAGCATAGATCAGCGTCACCAGAACGCGTGCTCCGCTGGCGCCGATGGGATGTCCCAAGGCGATGGCGCCGCCATTCACGTTCACCCGGGCCCAGTCTACGCCCAACTCCCTACCATCGGCCACGGTCTGGGCCGCAAATGCCTCGTTCATCTCGATGAGATCGATGTCACTGAGCCGATAGCCCGTCTTGTTCAGCAGCTTCTTCACTGCAAAGATGGGAGCAGTGAACAACTTTAGAGGCTCCACGGCGGCCTGATCATAGCCCACGATGCGTGCCAAGGGCTGTATGCCCAATTGAGAAGCGGTGTCCTCACCCATCACCACCAAGGCAGCAGCACCGTCCGTGATGCCTGGCGAGTTGCCGGCGGTGACCACTCCGCTATCCTGGAACGCCGGGCGAAGCTTCTGCAGCGCCTCCATGGTCGTGTCCGCGCGAGGGTTCTCATCCGTGTCGACTATCAGGGGCGGGCCCTTGCGTTGCGGCACCTCGACGGGCGTGATCTCGGCCTTGAACTTGCCCGTCTGAATGGCCGCAACAGCCTTCATGTGGCTGTTGTAAGCGTACTCGTCGAGTTCCTGCCGCGTCAGTCCGTACTCGCGCGCGATCCACTCGGCCGAGTTGCCCATGTGGTGATTCTCAGCCGCGCACCACAGACCGTCGTGCACCGTCGCATCCACGAGCGTGCCATTGCCCAGGCGATAGCCCTGGCGCGCCTGCGGCAGCAAATAGGGACCCAAGGTCATGTTTTCCATGCCGCCGGCCACGATGCATTCCTCATCGCCCGCCACGATGGCTTGGGCCGCAAGCATCACTGCCTTGAGGCCCGAGCCGCAGATCTTGTTGATCGTCGTGGCCCCGATCTGTGGCGGCAAGCCTGCCTTGAGCGCCGCCTGCCGGGCCGGCGCCTGACCCTGGCCAGCTTGCACAACATTCCCCATCAGCACTTCGCCGACTCGCGCGGGCTCGATGCCTGCCCGCTGCACCGCCGCACGAATGGCTACCGCACCCAACGCAGGAGCGGGGGTGTTGCTGTAAGCTCCCTGAAAGCGACCAATCGCCGTCCTTACTGCACTGATGAGTACAACGCGCCTCCTGGCTACCATGTGGCTTCCTCCTCGAAGGGCATGCTGTGACTGGCTGCTGCTGCCGCAGTCGGCAGGCGGTTGCCATTGTAGCATGCCCAGCGGCAATCGCAAAAACGTGTTCGAATTGAGCACCTGCATACTACGCCGTGACGTCCGTGGCTTGCTGAGCAGGTCGCCTGGGTTGCCCCTGAGTGCTTGGTGTGCGCAGAATCAGGCTCACAGTGAGAAAGCCGACTACGCGTAAGAATGCCCCGACAAACAAAGCGGTCCGAACGCCCAACCAGCCTGCTACCGCGGCTCCCAGCAGCGGACTGATGCAGGCCGGGATATTGATGAGCATGTTAAAGAGCCCTACGTACGTGGCACGATGGCTCTCGGGCGCCAACTCGAGCAGGCCATTCAGCATGCCCAGATTGAAGGCAGGACCGACAATTCCCGCGACTACAGCGACGATGATCAGTGGCCAAGCTTGACTGGCCAGCGCTGTCCCGAGCGGATAGTAACACAGCCCAAGCACTCCGAGAATGAGCACGAAACGAGAACTACGCCTGCGGGCTACTCTCCCCCAGATGTACCAGGTCAGGATGGTTACGGCCGACTCGATCATGGACAGCAGCCCCATCCAACCCTCCGTAAGGTGCAGCACGCGCACACGGTAGATGGCATAGAGAGGAACGGCGAAGTACTGTGTCCAAGTGCAAACGAACATCGCCAGCGTGAAACGCGCGTACTGCCTGTGTTGCAGGGAGCTGCGCAAGGCCTGCACCCACCCTGTCATTTCTCCACCTGGCTTGTCGACCAGCGGGCGCTGATCGGGAATCATCACGCGTCCCAGATAGAAGAGGCTCACCAAGGAGGTGACGAAAGCCAGGCTGAAGACGAGTTGGTAGCTGAGTGGGAAGGGCACTACGTCGATTGCCTTGCCGACTGCCAAGACCGAAAGCGTCGTAACCATTGCGAACAGCACGTTGCGCACGCTCACAACGTGGGCGCGATCCTGGGCGGGCACGACGTCGGCGAGCATCGCAGTGAAGGCAAGGTTGGAGACGGCGGCCGGGACTGTGCCCAACGCAGTGATCCAGACCACTCCTCCCGCCTGCCAGCGATCCAGAAGAAAGGGGACAAACGTGATCAGCAGGGCCGGTAATCGCATCAAGAGCCCCGTCCAGACAAGCAGGCTCCGCGTGTTGCGTTGTCGCTCGATCAGCCGCGCGGCTGGTATCTGCACAACAGCGTTGATCAGCGCCGGCAGAGAGGTAAGCAGACCGACCAGAAAGTTCGAACCGCCCAGGCGCAGGGCGTAGACGCTTGTGAACGTCGAGGTGACAGCCGAGAGCACGCCGTACCAAGCGATGTCGCGATAGAGGTTCCAATAGTTCCAGCTGGCCGACACCTCACCCCGTTCGAACCAGCGGGCCGCGATGTCACGCCCTGCGAGCAGCCCCGCATTCAGTTGCCTGGCAGCGTGCTTAGCTGCCGGTTTCAGAGGCACGCAGCACCATCAGCAACTTCTGATAAGTATCATCCAGGGACTCGGGGATGACTCGCGCATCCGCCAGCACCGGCATAAAGTTGGTGTCGTTTTCCCAGCGTGGCACAATATGGATGTGCACATGATCTTGGATGCCAGCGCCCGCTGCCTGACCCAGATTCATGCCGACGTTGAATCCATGTGGCTTCACGGCATCGCGCAGCGCCTGCATTCCCATCTGAGTCAACCGCATCATGTCGGCCAGGACAACCGCGTCCAGCTCCAGCAGGTCGCCTGTATGTTTGTAGGGTACCACCATCATGTGCCCACTGATGTACGGGTACAGGTTGAGCATCAGCACTGATTCGCTGCTGCGGAATAACACATAGCAGGCTGCGTCGTCGTGGCTGTGCAGCGCCTCACAGAACACGCAGCCAGGGGTTTTGCGCGCCAGTATGTACTTCATACGCCAGGTAGCCCAGATGCGCTTCATGCAAACGACCTCCTCAGGCGTGCGGCACCGAAAACCCGTTTTCGGTGCGAAAACGGGTCCATAGCTTCGACGCCTGCAGTTGATTCTTTTGCCCATTCTACCGCGGATGCGAAGGGGCGGCAACTCCATTGGTGAGCAGCAACAAACGCGTGCGTTCGATGGCACGAACTTGACCTGCGAACCCCAGCGCGCTCAGGACTTCATCAGGACGTCCGGTGCCGTGGGCATCTGCCTGCAAACGCATCGCTATCACATACGCGTCCCCGCGCCGCCCAGCCAACCACAACCTCTGCACCAAAGGGCGCAGGTCATAGTCACGTATCTTCCCGTCGCGCTGCAACCGCCTGGGCAGGCGTACTGCTACCAAGAGTTGATCGAGGCGAGACTGGACGTCCTCGCTTGAGGTCGCGGCTGCAACCTCAGCCTCGTACTCTGCCGCAACGACCTGTGCTGGTAGCACTGGCGCTGCCAGCGCTATCTCGGCCACGCTGACCACCCTCATACCGCAGGGCAGTTGTGTCTTCAGTCGGGCTGCAAGTTCGTACGCTTGTATGCTTCGCTCGAGCAGCACGTCCAGCATCTCGGAGCGGCCTGTCACTCCTACTGGCAAGGCACTGGCAAAGAACATCTTGGGATGCGGGCTGAACCCCTGCGAATGGGCCAAAGCCACATCCGCACGTCGCAGTGTCCGCTGCCATGCCCTGACCAGGTCCAGGTGCGAGATGTACTTGAGCTCCGCGCCTTTGCTGAAAACGATTCGAAAGCGCCACAGAACCTGAGTCAGCATTAGCCTCCAGTTACGAGCATGCGACTGCACACAATGGGTGACGACTCATGGCTGCCCGCTCTGAAGCAATACCTGCGGGCAACACTCCAAATGCCATTCGCTGCGAACGCCGCAATCCATGCAGCCCTGACGGCAATCAGGGCTGGTCTCGCCGCGCAGGGCACGTTGGTACTCGTCCCAGAGGAAGTGAACATCCACGCCCGTGTGGATATGGCTCCACGGCAGCACTTCACAAAATGAGCGTTGCCGGGATGCATAGAAAGCAGGATCGAGACCTGTCTCGCCAAAAGCCTGTTGCCACAACTCTGGCTTGTATTGCTCTGCCCAGGCGTCAAAACGCGCCCCCAGCTGCCAGGCCTTCAGAATGGTGCCACCCAGCCTGCGATCGCCTCTCGACAAGGCTGCCTCCAGCCAGGTAACAGCCTCGTCAGACCAACTGAGTTGGACACTGCGGTCGCGCAGGGCGCTCCTTAGAGCTGCTTGTCGGGCTCGAATCTGCTCAGCATCTGCCAGTGGCAGCCACTGAAATGGCGTGTGCGGCTTGGGAACGAACGTGTTGACGCTAACACCCACCTGAAAGCGCCGCCCTCGCTCTCTTCGTCCGATGCTACGCACGGTCCTGACAAGCTCCGCAATGGCCAGCACGTCCTCAATGCTCTCAGTAGGTAATCCGAGCATGAAGTAGAGTTTGATGCGTAGCCAGCCACTCGCACAGGCTGCTTCGGCTGTACGTACGAGGTCATCGGCGGTGATGCCTTTGTTGATCACTCGTCTCAAGCGCTCGCTACCCGCCTCGGGCGCAAAAGTCAGCCCAGTCTTACGCGTGCGCTGAATGGTCTCAGCCAGCTCCACCGAGAACGAATCGGTTCGCAGGGAGGGCAGTGAGATCGCGAGGCGTTGCTCGCCGTAGCGCTGGCTTAGCGCCTGCACCAAGGGCTGAATCGCGCTGTAATCACTACTGCTCAGGGACACCAAAGAAATCTCTTCATACCCCGTTTGGACAAGCAACTCGTCCACGGCTCGCAGCACTTCCGACATTGGCCTCTCGCGCACGGGACGGTAGACCATGCCAGCATGACAGAAGCGGCAGCCTCGAGAGCATCCCCGCATGATTTCGACCATGCCCCGATCATGCACCGCCCTGATGAAGGGAACCACAGGTCGAGTAGGCGGGGAAGGCAACACGGGAACGATGCGCTTGCGGATGCTGGGCGGCACCGAGCAGTCCACGGGGCGAATCGCAGCCATGCTTCCATCTGGGTTGTACTCCGCCACATACAGACTGGGGACATACACGCCCTCGATAGTGGCCGCCTGGCGCAGGAAGTTCGGCTTCCAGGCGGCGGCTGCGCCTGAGCGTGATTGCACGTACAAGCGTGCCAGTTCTAGCGTGACCTGCTCGCCTTCGCCGATCACAAAGAGGTCAAAGAAATCGGTCAGTGGCTCGGGGTTGTAGGTGCAGGTCCCGCCGCCAATCACCAGGGGTGTGCTGGGCTGGGCAATGCGCTCAGATGCCAGCAGGGGCAGTCCGGCCAAGTCGAGCATGTTGAGCACATTGGAGTAGTTCAGCTCATACTGCAGACTAAAGCCAATCCAATCGAAATCGGCCAGAGGGCGATGGGACTCGAGAGCAAACAAGGGCAAGCCGGCTTGGCGCATGGCCTGTTCCATGTCTGGCCAGGGGGCATAGGCACGCTCAGCCAGGACATCGGGCTCGCGATTCAGTATATCGTATAGAATCGCAAGGCCAAGGTTGGACATGCCCACCTCGTACACATCGGGGTAGGCAAGGGCAACCCTCAGGGCAACCTTGGACCAGTCTTTGATCCTTTGGTTCCATTCACGTCCCGTGTATCGGCCCGGCTTGCTGACCGCGGGGAGGATCGTATCGAGAACATCATTGGCGATCATGGTCTATTCTGCAGCATGCATCACGCGTACCAGGACCCGGCGCCGGCGAGGCCCATCGAACTCGGCCAGATACAGTCCCTGCCACGTGCCCAGCGACAGGCGCCCAGCCGTAACAAGCAGCGTCTGGGATGCCCCCAATAGGCTTGCCTTGATGTGGGCAGCCGAGTTGCCCTCATCATGTGCATATCCAGACCCGGCGCCAGCAAGACGCCAAGGGACGAGTCGCTCCAGCGTCTCCAATATGTCCAACTGTACCGAAGTGTCCCAATTCTCGTTGCAGGTCACGGCCGCAGTGGTATGTGGCACGAATACGACGCAGATTCCCTCTGTCAGGCCGCTGCGCGTCACGCAGTCCTGTACCAGGGGCGTGATGTCCAAGAACTCGGCCTTGCTCCGGCTCTGAACTTCGATTTCGAATCTCATGGGTGCTACCTCGATAACAGGTGCTCGAACTGGCAGCTTGCCAGTCAGGCCGCCCTGGCCACATCTCGGGATGGGTTCTCCCCAAGAGGGCTGCATAGATGCTGCGTCAAGCAGGGCAGTTGTGCAGATTGCGCAACGGCGCGAAGGACATTCTGTGGGCTTGGCACGGTCCAAGGCGTTCCAGGGCAGCGCGATGCGCGCGCGTGCCGTAGCCCTTGTGTGTTGCGAATCCGTAGCCCGGTAGGCGCGCGTCGAGCGCTACCATAAGGCGATCGCGGGAAACCTTCGCAACGATGGAGGCTGCAGCGATCGAAAGAACGAGTGCATCACCGCGGATCACGCTACGCTGCGCTTGTTGGGCGCGGGGCAGTCCAAGGGCGTCAATCAGCAGCCAGTCCGGGCACAGCCCGAGGTCCCGCAATGCAATCGACATGGCCCTGCGTGTGGCAGGGACAATGCCCGCCGTATCGATGAAGCGCGCAGAGGCTGTGCCAACGCCCACCGCCAGCGCAGTGCCGCAAATCAGTGGAAACAAGGCTTCGCGCTGCTTCGCAGTCAGCTGCTTCGAGTCATCAACCCCGCCCAGCACCTGCTTCAAGTCGCCTCGGTTTGGCGGTAGAACCACCGCCGCAGCCACCACCGGGCCGGCCCAAGCTCCGCGGCCAGCCTCATCCAAGCCAGCAACGCGCAGGTAGCCCTCCATCCATAGCTCGCATTCCAGTTCCAGCGTTGGTCCAGACACGCACGTTCCTCGCCTGGTCAGGACTCGTTGGCCGCGACTGGTTGTAGACCTCCACCAGGGGCAGCCATAGTGGCCCAGGCACAAGACAAGGCGTAGGTGATCTCACCTACGCCTGCATCTGTCTGGGCGATAAACAAAGCCGTGTAGCAGCGCTACTGCGCTACCGGCGCTTCGACCGGCTCCACCGGAGCCGACTCGGTCTCACCAGGAATCTCGACCTCTGCTTGCACGTAGCGCTTGGAGCGCAGGCGGGCCGCCTTGCCACGGCGCTTGCGCAGGTAGTACAGTTGCGCTCTGCGCACGTGCGATTGACGCACAACTTCCACTTTCTCAAGACGAGGAGAAGCGGCGAAGAAGGTTCTCTCCACGCCCACTCCGTGGGCAGCGATGCGCCGCACTGTGAAGCGTCTCCTCACCCCACTGCCACTCATTTGCAGCACTACGCCCTGAAATACCTGCACCCTTTCCTGATCCCCCTCCACAATCCTATTATGGACGCGGACGGTATCTCCCGGTCGCAGGGCTGGGATATCATCGTTGGGCTCGCGCTCGAACGCTTGCATCCAGCTGGACATTGCCCCTACCACCTTTCACTTATGTCCGTCAACAGCAACAAGATATTGTACTCAAATCGAGGTCATTTGACAAATGCGCGCTTCCTGGTCTATAATGAAGCAATGCAGGACCCCGTTTGCCGGGGTCTTGTTTGTGGATGGTGAGCAGAAATCGGCCCGGAGCGCAAAACGATTTGACTTGCGGGTTGATTGTGCTATAATGTTTTGTCGTCTGGAAATCGGCTTTGCCGACACGCCCTCGTAGCTCAGTCGGTAGAGCACGTTCTTGGTAAGAACGGGGTCACCAGTTCAAGGCTGGTCGAGGGCTTGTGTGTCTACGCATCTGAATGCGCCTTTGGGCGGGACTGAGAGATAGTGGCGCCTCCAAGGGGCCACGAACGTGCAAAGGAGGTCGGAGCAATGGCGAAGAAGAAGTTTGAGCGGACGAAGCCACACGTCAACGTGGGGACGATTG